>JAGSYV010000005.1 GCA_018262505.1 Pseudomonadota bacterium | reverse complement strand
GGAAGTGCTGGCGCAGATGGGGTTGCATCTCGGCATGGAAGTCCCGAACTGGCCGCCCGAGAATATCGAAGACCTGGCCAAGCGCTACGAAGACCACAATTACTGAGCCGAGAAGCTCGCCGGGGGGCGTGGCTCTCCGGCTCGTTCAAAACAATCCTGCCCGGCGTGAGCCGCGCGAAGACAAATAGGAGTAGGCCATGCGTCACGGTAATGCGGGCCGTCGGTTCAACCGCACACAGAGCCATCGCAAGGCGATGCTCGCCAACCTTGCCATCTCGCTCGTCGAGCATGAGCAGATCGTCACCACCCTGCCGAAGGCCAAGGACCTGCGTCCGATCGTCGAGAAGCTGGTGACCATCGCCAAGAAGGGTGATCTCGCCGCTCGTCGCCAGCTCGCTGCCGAGCTGCAGAACAACGAGATCGCCGCCAAGAAGCTGTTCGACGTGCTCGGCCCCCGCTACAAGGCCCGCGCCGGTGGTTACACCCGCGTGCTGAAGGCCGGCTTCCGTCATGGCGACTCGGCCGCTGTCGCCGTGATCGAGTTCGTTGATCGCGACGTCGCCGCCAAGGGCGCCGCCGACAAGGCCCGCCAGGCTGCCCAGCCGGTCGAGGCCGAGACGGCCGCCGCCTGATCGAACGAATTTCGCTGAAAGTTGAGCAAGGGGGGTCGCCCCTTGTTGTTTGGGCGTCCTTCCGTTGCCATATTCGGCGGCGTAAAAGACGGCATGTCGACCATGCGCTCTTGGAGTTACGCGATGCGACCCAACGGACTGTCTCGCCTCATCCTGGCTTTCGGCTTTCTGGCCTGCGCGTCGCTGGGAGCGGCGACGGCTCAGGAACGGGCCTTGCCGACGTCGGAGGCGCAGGTCAAGTTGTCCTTTGCGCCGGTTGCCAAGGTGGCCGGACCGGCCGTGGTCAACGTCTACTCGACCAAGACCGTCAAGGTGGCCTCCTCGCCGCTGATGGACGATCCCTTCTTCCGCCAGTTCTTCGGCGGCGACATTCCCGGTTTGGGCGGACAACAGCGCGAGCGACACCAGCAGTCGCTCGGCTCCGGCGTCATCGTCGATCCCTCTGGCCTCATCGTCACCAACAACCACGTCATCGAGGACGGCGACGACGTGAAGGTGGCGCTGGCCGATCGGCGCGAGTTCGAGTGCGACGTAGTGCTGAAGGACGAGCAGCTCGATCTCGCCGTTCTGAAGATCCGCACCCCCAAGGGGGAACTGCCAACGCTGCCCCTCGCCAATTCCGACGAACTGCAGGTCGGCGACCTGGTTTTGGCCATCGGCAATCCGTTCGGCGTGGGACAGACGGTGACGCAGGGCATCGTCTCGGCGCTGGCCCGCAGCCAGGTCGGCATCTCCGACTATCAGTTCTTCATCCAGACGGACGCGGCGATCAATCCCGGCAACTCCGGTGGCGCGCTGGTCGACATGGACGGCAAGCTGGTCGGCATCAATACGGCCATCTTCACCCGCGGCGGCGGCTCCAACGGCATCGGTTTTGCCATTCCTTCCAACATGGTGAAGGTGTTCGTCGATTCGGCGCGGCGTGGCGGTTCCGCCGTCGAACTGCCCTGGATCGGTGCTGAACTGCAGCCGGTGACGTCGGATATCGCCGAGAGTCTTGGCCTCGACCGGCCCTCGGGCGTGCTCGTCACGTCGATTCTCCGCAAGAGCCCGGCCGAGGAGGCCGGCCTCGACGCCGGCGACCTGATCGTCGCCGTGGATGGCGTGGAGGTCAGCGATCCGCGTGTCTTCAACTACCGTCTCGCCACCAAGGGCGTGGGTAATGTGGCCAAGCTCACGGTGAACAGGGCCGGCAAGCTGATCGAGGTGTCCGTGAAGCTGATGGCCGCGCCGGAGACGACGCCGCGCGAAACGCTGACCATCGATGCCCGCTCGCCGTTCCAGGGGGCGACGGTTGCCAACGTATCCCCCGCCGTTGCCGCCGAGATCGGGCTCACCTATCGCGGCCAGACCGGCGTGGTGATCACCGCGGTCACTTCCGGCTCGCCGGCCGATCGCATCGGTCTGCAACGGGGCGACATCATCGTGTCGGTCAATGGCAGTGACATCACGGCGACCAAGGTTCTTGCTGACGTCGCCGGGTCCGATCCGATGTTCTGGCGCGTCGCCATCGATCGCAACGGCCAGATCCTGCGCATGGCCTTCCGATGAGCGATCTGTTTGGCGTCAGCACGGCCGATAATCGGGCCGGCCGTCCGCTGGCCGATCGCCTGCGGCCGGCCAGCCTGTCGGAAGTGGTGGGCCAGGATCATCTGGTCGGGGCAAGCGGCACCATCACCCGCATGCTGGCTTCCGGTTCGCTCGGTTCGCTGATTCTCTGGGGGCCGCCCGGCTCCGGCAAGACCACTGTTGCCCGCCTGCTGGCGCACGAGACCAATCTCGCCTTCGAGCAGGCCTCGGCCATCTTCACCGGCGTTGCCGACCTCAAGAAGCTGTTCGAGGCCGCCCGCCAACGACGGGCGCTCGGGCGCGGTACGCTGCTGTTCATCGACGAGATCCACCGCTTCAACCGCGCCCAGCAGGACAGCTTCCTGCCGGTGATGGAAGACGGCACGGTGACGCTGATCGGCGCCACCACCGAGAACCCGTCCTTCGAGCTCAACGCGGCCCTGCTGTCGCGCGCCCACGTGCTGGTCTTCAAGGCGCACGACGAAACGTCGATCGGCCAGTTGCTCGATCGCGCCGAGGCGGTAACCGGCAAGCCGCTGCCACTCGATGACGAGGCGAGGGCGGCGCTGGTCCGCATGGCCGACGGCGACGGCCGCGCCGCGCTGACGCTTGCGGAAGACGTCTGGCGCGCCGCCGGCGAAGATGAGGTATTCGACGCCAAGACGCTGCAGGAGATCGTCCAGCGGCGGGCGCCGGTCTACGACAAGGCGCAGGATGGCCATTACAACCTGATCTCGGCGCTGCATAAATCGGTGCGCGGCTCCGATCCGGACGCGGCGCTCTACTATTTCTGCCGCATGATCGATGCCGGTGAGGATCCTCTCTACGTCATCCGCCGGGTGATCCGCATGGCCGCCGAGGATATCGGTCTTGCCGACCCGCAGGCGCTGTCCGTCTGCATTGCCGCCCAGGGCGCCTATGAAATGCTCGGCTCGCCGGAAGGCGAACTCGCCATCGCCGAGGCGGTCGTCTACGTGGCGACCGCCCCGAAGTCCAACGCCGTCTATACCGCCTTCAAGACCGCCATGGCGGCGGCCAAGGAATTCGGCAGTCTCGTGCCGCCGCGCCGTATCCTCAATGCGCCCACCAAACTGATGAAGGGCGAGGGGTATGGGGAAGGCTACCGCTACGATCACGACGAGCCGGACGCCTTCTCCGGCCAGGATTATTTCCCGGAGAAGATGGGCCGCCGGACTTTCTACCAGCCGGTCGAGCGCGGCTTCGAGCGTGAACTCAGGAAGCGCCTCGACTACTGGGCGCGCTTGCGTCGCGAGCGGCAGGGCGAGAATTGACGTTAACGGCTAGCGCCGGCGGCCATAACCAGATGCCGGCATTCCGGCCAAATTCGAGGTGCCACGGCCATTTGTTGTCCCGATGGGCCGCCGAGCATACCGAATGTGATCGTTAACCATCTGTCTTCAATGGTTTTTTAACCCGTTCCCTTAAGCTCGAAGTCGGAATTGTGGTGTAGCCTCTTTGCAAGGTGAGCCACGGGGAGCGGGGGATCATGACCGACATCGGAAAGACGATAGCGCCTGACGCAAAGTCGCTCGATGCGGTTGCCCGTCTGCGTGCCGCCGTTTACGCCGATGGTGCCATTGATTCGGACGATGTCCGTCGTCTTTGTCATCTCGCCGCTGAGGAAGGTTTTCCGACGGCGGCCGGTCGGCAGCTCTATATCGAGGCCCTGACCGACTACGTCGCCCTGCAGACGGCACCGAGCGGCCACGTCAGCGAGGAAATGGCCCGCTGGCTGATTGGTGTGCTTTCGTCCGACGGGATCACCACCGATCTCGAGGTCGATCTTCTGGTCAACATCATGCGCCGGGCCGATTCCGTGCCGGCGGAACTGTCCGCCTTCGCGCTCGCCGAAGTGTCGCGGTCCGTGCTGGCCGGCGCCGAGGACGGCGAGGGCGGCGTCATCTCCGCCGCCGACGTCGAACGCCTGCGCTCCATCCTCTATGCCTTCGGCAACGAGCGGTCCGTCGGCATCAGCCGCGAAGAAGCGGAAGTGCTGTTCGATCTCAACGATCGCAGTCGCGAGGCGGAAAACGACCCCGCCTGGTCCGATCTGTTCGTCAAGGCGATCGCCTCCTTCCTGATGGCGGCGCACGGCTACACGCTGATGTCGCGCGAGGAAACGCTGAGCCGCGATGCTTGGCTCGACGCGCCGTCCGGCGGCGTCACCGCGCTGTTCGGCGATATGCTCTCCAGCATGCTGTCCAACGGCCTTCGGGGCGTCTGGTCAGCCTGGCGTCAGCAAGATGACACATCTTCAGTGCTAATGGAGGCCGACGAGACCCGTATCCGCGAGGCGGAAGCGGTCACCTCGGAGGAAGTGAAATGGCTGGCCGATCGTATCGGTCGTGACGGGGTGATCCACGCCAACGAAAAGGCGCTTTTGAAATTCTTGTCCGAGGAAAGCCCGGACATACATCCATCGCTGCGTACTTTGCTCGACACCGCTGCCTGACCCGGTCGAGAGCGTTTCCCCTACGCAGCGCCTTGCGCGCGGCGCCCGGAGATCCCCCCGGGCGCCGCGGAATTTTTTCGGCTTGTCGCATTTGTCCCGCTGGACCAAACGAGTTTTCGTCGACAAAGGCCGCACCTCAGGGCTTCTCGACGCCTGTCCCCAGCGAACGAATTTTCGTTCCCCTGATGCCTTGACTTGCCCCGCCGAGGGCCATTATATCGCCCCACCGCATGACGGTTCGGGCGCGTCGCTCAGTGGGAGAGCACTTGGTTCACGCCAGTGTAGTCTTCCTTGAAAAGTGTGGTCGTACACGGTAGTAGGTTGGTTGAAGGTCGCTTAGCTCAGCGGGAGAGCATCGCATTCACACTGCGGGGGTCGTAGGTTCAATCCCTACAGCGACCACCATTCACTAAAAGGCTCAGCTCTCAGGCTGAGCCTTTTGTTTTTGCACGCGTCCATAGCTGACAGCCTGAAAGCCACGTGCGATGACAGCGGCGACGCGCTTTCGTTTGTGAGGCGGCTGGGTTTGGCAGCCGGAATCGGCAGGCTCCCGCCAGCCTTTATCCACGAAACCTCCACGAAACCTCGGCCTGATGTCGACGGGCAAATGAGAACCAGTTTGCTAAACTCAGCATCTGGATTCAAACAAATGCCGCGCGTCCGCTTTCTTCTCTTGGTTTCCGCCCTCTCTGTCGTTGCAATCGGGGCGATCTTTGCCCGTTTGTCCGCCACCGCCGAGGAGCAGGCAGCCGCCGACGATACGCCCTTGCAGGTCGTCACCAGCACCCTCTCGCCCAAGCAGGTGGTACTTTACGACGAGCTTCCTGGCCGGGTGGCGGCCTATCGGCGCGTCGAGATCAGGCCCCAGGTCGGCGGCGTCATCATCCAGCGTTTCGTGGAAGAGGGCGCACGGGTCGATGAGGGGCAGATCCTGTTTCAGATCGACCCTGCTCCGCTCAAGGCAGACCTTGAAATCGCGGAAGCAGGGCTGAAGCGCGCAACGGCCGCGGAGGCACATGCGCGGCGCAATCTGGAGCGCGCGGACATGCTGCTCGCCAAGAATGTCTCCAGTCGCGAGCAGAACGATAACGCACGCAATGAGCTGGCACTGGCCGGCGCCACCCTCGCGGAGGCACGGGCGGTTGTCGAACGGCGCCGGCTCGATCTTGCATTCGCCACTCTCCGATCCCCCATACGAGGGTACATGGGCAGCGGTCTGGTGGATGTCGGTGGCGTGGCCTCATCATCGTCGGAACGGGCTTTGGCCGTCGTGCAGGATGTCGACCACGTCTACCTCGATCTGCGTCTACCTGCGGCACGGCTCGATGCCGTGCAATTGGCCGCCGCCGACGGCGTGGGGTCGATCGAGGTTCTGAACCCCGATGGTGTGCCGCATACGCGACCGGGGCGGCTGAAGTCTTCCGACATTGTCGTGGATTCCGGCACCGGCAACGCGTCCATCCGGGTCGAAGTGGAGAACCCCGATCTGTCCCTGCTGCCGGGCATGTATGTGCGGGTGAAGATGCCGCGCGGTATCATTTCGAACGCATTGTTGGTGCCCGAGGAGGCGGTTCTGCGGAGCAATGCAAACGAGGCGCAGGTCGTGGTCGTGCGCCCCGATGGCCGAGCTGAACGGCGTGAAGTGCGATTGGGCGATGCCGTCGGCGGACGGATTGTCGCGACATCGGGCTTGAACGCGGGCGAAGTGATCGCCGTACGCGGACAGGATCGCGTGCAAAACGGCATGACCGTTACGGCCACACAGCTCCGCCAAGACACCCCGACGACAAACGGTCAGCTTTAAGAGACGAGTTCATGTCGCAGTTCTTCATCGACCGGCCGGTGTTCGCCTGGGTCATCGCGATTTTCATGGCGTTGGCCGGTATTGTCGCGATCCCGCAATTGCCTGTGGCGCGCTTTCCGGAGGTGGCGCCCCCCAGCGTCAATATTTTTGCGACGTATAACGGCGCCACGACACAGACCGTCAATGACAGTGTCGTCACGCCAATCGAGAAGGAACTCTCAAGTGTCAAGAACGTCCTCTATTACGAGTCCACCGTCGACTCGACCGGCGGGGCCAATATCGTGGTCACCTTCAAGCCGGGGACAGACCCCGAACTCGCACAAGTAGACGTCCAGAACCGGCTGAAGAACGCCGAGGCGCGCCTTCCGGAAATCGTTCGTCGGACTGGCTTGAACGTGGAGGCGGCTGAGTCCGGCTTCCTGATGGTGATCACGCTGAAGTCGCGGAGTGGAGCGACCGAGGAACTGGCGCTTGGCGATTACCTGAGCCGCAATCTGTCCGAGGAACTGAAACGCATCCCCGGCGTCGGGCGCGTGCAGCAGTTTGGGTCCGAGCGCGCCATGCGTGTGTGGATCGATCCTCAGAAGCTTGCCGCCTATGGATTGACCATGGCGGACGTGACCGAAGCCATCACCCGCGAAAATGCCCAGGTCTCGCCCGGACGGGTCGGGGACGAGCCCACCGTGCCGGGCACGAAGACTTCAACGCCGCTGACCGTACGGGGACAGCTGACAAAGCCCGACGACTTCGCCGCGATCCCATTGCGTGCGCAGGTCGATGGTTCGCGCCTCACCCTGTCGGATGTGGCGCGTGTCGAGCTCGGCGCGCAGACGCTGGCTTTCGGTGTCAGCAGCAATGACAAGCCGGCTGCGGCAGCGGCTATCCAGCTGGCGTCCGGTGCCAACGCCGTGCGTACCGCGTCGGCCATCGAACAGCGCCTTGCCGAGCTGCAAACAAGCATGCCTGAGGATATGGAAGCCTCGATCTCGTTCAACACCGCGCCCTTCGTGAAGGTATCGATCATCAAGGTGGTTCAAACGCTCATCGAGGCGATGGTGCTGGTGTTCCTGGTGATGCTGCTGTTCCTTCAAAAGGTTCGCTACACGCTGATCCCGACGATCGTGGCGCCGGTCGCCCTGCTGGGTACCTTTGCCGTGATGATGGCGGCTGGCTACTCGATCAACGTGCTGACCATGTTCGGCATGGTGCTGGCGATCGGCATCATCGTCGACGACGCCATCGTCGTGGTCGAGAATGTCGAGCGCATCATGACCCGACAGCGGCTTTCGCCGAAGGATGCGACGCGCCAGGCGATGCGCGAAATCTCGGGAGCGATCATTGGCATTACGCTGGTGCTCTCCGCCGTCTTCATCCCCATGGGCCTAGCCAGCGGATCGGTGGGGGCGATCTATCGTCAGTTCACCCTGTCCATGTCGGTCTCGATCCTGTTCTCGGCCTTCCTCGCACTCACGCTGACGCCGGCTCTCTGTGCGACGATTCTGAAGCCCGTGACGGAGCATTCAGAGAAGGGCTTCTTTGCCTGGTTCAATTGCAGGTTCAACCGCCTCACCGCCGGCTATGCCGGCTGGGTTGGCTGGGTTCTGCGGCGAGCAGGGCGAATGCTGGTCATCTATGTCCTGCTTCTGGGCGCAGTTGGTCTTGGCTATGTGCTGATACCCACTGCCTTCGTTCCGGAAGAGGACCAGGGAAGTTTCATGGCCATGTTCGAGCTGCCCGCTGGCGCGACGGCCGAGCGAACCCGCGAAATCGTGGCTGCCTATGAAGCCCACACCGCGACCCGTCCCGACATCGTGGACAGCACGGTCATCCTGGGCTTCGGCTTCTCGGGCTCGGGTCCCAACGCCGCGCAGGCCTTCACCAGCCTCAAGGACTGGAGCGATCGCAAGACCTCCGTGAATGACGAAGTCGCCGCCGCACAGGCCGCGATGGCCAACATCCCTGAGGGCACGGCGATGATCATGAAGCCGCCGGCGATTGACTCCCTGGGCACGACCTCGGGGTTCTCCCTGCGGCTTGAGGATCGCGCCAGCCTCGGTCCAGTCGCTCTGAAGGCGGCAGAAGAGCAACTGATCGCGCTCGCCTCCCAAGGCGGGCTGGTGACTGGCGTGATGAGCGAAGGGCTTCCCGACGGTTCGAGCATTTCGCTGGAGATCGACCGTCAGAAGGCCCAGGCTCTGGGAGTTCCGTTTTCGGCCATCAGCGACACGATATCCACGGCGATCGGCTCCACCTACGTCAACGACTTCCCGAACCAGGGCCGCCTTCAACAGGTGATCGTGCAGGCCGACGCGCCCGCGCGCATGCATGTCGAAGATGTACTGCGGCTTGAGGTGCGCAACATCAATGGCGGCATGGTGCCGCTGTCCGAAGTCGTTCGACCGGTATGGGGAAATTCCTCCCTGCAGATGACGCGTTATAACGGCTATCCGGCGGCGCGTATTTCGGGCTCCGCGGCGCCCGGCGTTTCGAGCGGCGTTGCGATGGCCGAGATGGAGCGGCTGGCCCGGCAACTGCCACAGGGCTTCGCACTTGAATGGACGGGGCAATCCTTGCAGGAGAAACAATCTGCCTCGCAGGCTCCGCTCCTTCTCGCGACTTCAGGGCTGATCGTCTTCCTCGTTCTGGCGGCACTTTACGAAAGCTGGTCGATTCCGTTGGTGGTCATGCTGATCGTGCCTTTGGGTGTGCTCGGCGCGGTCGTGGCCGTTCTGGCAAGGGGGCTGGAGAATGATGTCTTCTTCAATGTCGGGCTCATCACGATCATTGGCCTGTCGGCAAAGAACGCCATCCTGCTGGTCGAGTATGCCCGCCATTTGCGCGATCAGGGAGCTGGTGTGTCCCGTGCGGTGCTGAAAGCTGCCCGGTTGAGGCTACGGCCGATCCTGATGACCTCGCTTGCCTTCATCCTTGGCGTCATTCCGCTCATGACGGCGCGCGGAGCCGGATCCGAGATCCAGAACGCCATTGGGACGGGCGTCTTCGGCGGCATGCTTTCGGCGACCTTGCTGGCAGTTTTCTTCGTGCCGGTGCTTTATGTTGTCGTCAGCCGGCTGACCGTTCAGAGGGCAGAGCAAGCGATCCCGAAGGTATCGTCCGTGCCAGCCGAGTGACCGGTTTCTGAAAGAACGACCATGAACAACGCATTGATCCTCATCATCGAAGACGAGCCGGAGATCGCCGAGATCATTGAGGCCTATTTTGCGCGCGAGGGCTTTCGGGTGATCACCGCCGGCGATGGTCCTCTCGGGCTTGCCCATCATCATCGGCTTCGGCCCGACCTCGTGGTGCTGGATATCAAGCTGCCCGGTCTCGATGGCTACGAGGTACTGGCGGCGATCCGCCGGCGAGGCGACACGCCCGTCATCATGGTGACTGCTCTTGCCGAGGATCTCGACAAGCTTCAGGCCTTGCGCATCGGCGCCGACGATTACGTCGTCAAGCCGTTCAATCCGCTGGAAATCGTCGCCCGCGCCAAGGCTGTCTTGCGCCGGACGGTGGGCCGCAGCGGCGGCCACGTTTTGCGGGTCGGGCCTCTGGTCGTCGATCCGCAAGCCTATCGAGCGGCCGTCGACAACGAGGCCGGTTCGGTGACGCTCGACCTGACGCGGACCGAGTTCCGCATTCTCGCTCATATGGCGGCTTCGCCCGACCGGGCGTTTGAGCGCTCGGAACTGGTCGATGCCTGCCTCCCCGAGAGCGAGGCGCTGGACCGTACCGTGGACAGCCATGTCAGCAACCTGCGCCGCAAGCTTGCCGGGGCGGGCGCCGATGGTCTTCTGGTTGGCGTTCGAGGGGTAGGCTACCGGTTGGACAGTAGCCATGGGCGGTAACCTCAATGCCCGCATCGTCAGGGCAATGATCACGCTGACCCTGATGGCCTTCGCGGTCGTCTGCTTCGGCCTGATGGCCTACTTTTTCTTCATCTATGACTGGCTTTACCCGGAAGCGACCTATGACGAGAGTTGGCGACTGGGCGATACGGTCACGCTGGGGCTTCTTCTCGGCATCGGTATCCTGACGGCGTCGGTGGTCGGCTGGCGTCTGTCACGCCAGATCGTCGAACCTCTGAAGTCGGTCGCTGGAGCCGCGCGCAAGGTCGCACAGGGCGATTTCTCGGCCCGCGCCGCAAGTGGCGCCAAGAGGTTTGGCGAAGCGGGCGATCTGGTCGATGACTTCAACCGGATGGCCGAGCAGTTGCAGCGCGCCCAATCCGAGCTGAAATACTCGAACTCGGCGATCGCGCACGAACTTAGAACCCCGCTGACCATCCTGCGCGGGCGGCTACAGGGGTTATTGGACGGCGCCTTCGCACCCAGCCCCGAGCTCTACACACGGCTGATCACCCATGTCGACGATCTCTCGGCCATCGTCGAGGAGCTGCGCACCTTGGCTCTCAACAATGCGGGCCAGCTCGAACCCGACTTGAAACGGCTTGATCTGGCAGTCGAGGCCGAAGCGGCGCTGCTTTCTCTTGACGATCAATTGCATGCGGCCGGTATCACCGTCGCCCGTCAGCTCGACCGTGCCGTTGTGAGCGCCGATCCGGCGCGGCTACGGCAGGCCATGGTGGCCATCCTGGATAACTGCCGACGCTATGCGCCCAGGGCGCATGTGCGTGTCGAGACGGGCGTTACGGACGGACACGTCTTCTTCCGATGCTCGGACAACGGCCCCGGGCTTTCCGAGGAAAACCGTGCCCGTGCCTTCGATCGCTTCTGGCGCGCCGACGATTCGCGCGGCCGCAGCCTTGGCGGATCCGGACTTGGGCTGTCCATCGTCAAGGCCATTGCCCAGGCGCATGGTGGCGACGCGATCATCGTTCCCTCCGGGCAGCCCGGGCTGACCGTCGAGATTCGTCTGCCGCGAACGGCCGACACGGTACCCGCCTAACTGTCAGCGCTCCCGAGATTGCGATAGCTGCCGAGCATGAAGAAGACCGCGACAGAGAGGACGCCGATCAGGCTCGCGGCGGTGGAAAGCAGCACTGAGTGGGTCTCGGCGAAGGCGGCCTTGCCGGCGTCGATCAGAGTTGCGGCCTGACCGTCGCCGAGCTGCTGGGCCGCCAGATAGGTATCGCCGATCGACCGCATGGCCTGCTCTCCGAGAGCAGGCGACAGGCCCGCCGGCAACTCGATCATGTGGCCGAACACGGCTGACATGAAGACGCCGAACAGGGTGATCCCCAACCCGGTGCCCAGCTCGTAACCGGTGGCTTCGAGCGAGCCTGCGGCACCGCCCTTGTTCGCCTCGACCGAACCCATGATGGCGATGGATGAGGCAGTGAGGCCAATGCTCAGCATCAGTCCCAGCACCGCAAGCATGACCGGAACGCTCAGGCCGGGCTCTCCAAAATCCCTCCAGGCCAGCAGACCGAGCGCGAGGGCCGAGACGAACAATGAAAGGCTCGCCAGCAGGCGCAGTCCAAACGCGTTGGAAAGGTAGCCGGCGATCGGACCGCCAATCGCCGATGCGACCATGATGGGGATCATGAATATCCCCGCCTGGAGGGGAGTCTTACCGAGGACGTATTGAAGCTCCTGTGCCAGCGTCAGCTCGACGCCGGCCAGCGCGCCGGTGACGACAACGGCCATGATCATGCCGGCCATGATGGCTGGCTTCGCAAACAGCGAGAGATCGAGAAGCGGGTCTGCCGACCGCAGTTGCCTTTGCGCGAACAGTGCCAGCATCGCCAGCCCGAAAAGCAGAATCGCGACAACGACCAGCGGCGATTGCTTCGCTCCAAAACCGGCCTTGATGCCATAGACGACCGAGATCATGCCGACGATCAGCAGGATGGCATGTCCGAAGGCCCATTTGCCGGTCCAGGTCACCTCGCTGCGGGGCAGAAGCATATAGCAGGCAGGCCCGACCACGAGCATGACGGGGACGTTGATCAGGAAGACCGACCCCCACCAGAAATGTTCAAGGAGCGCGCCCCCGACCAATGGTCCAACCGCCGCACCGGCTGAGCCGACCGTGCCCCAAAGGCCAAGGGCCAGCGCGCGTTCGCCATCATCCTCGAAGGTGCGGCGGATAATGCCGAGAACGCAGGGCATGATCATCGAGCCGCCAAGAGCCAGGAGCATGCGGGCGCCGATCAGCATCGCCGCGCTCTGCGCGAAAGCGGCCAGACCCGAGGCCAGACCGAAAATGGTGAGGCCTATCAGCAGGATCCGCCTGTTGCCCACCCGATCGGCCAGCGTCCCCATCGGCACCAGCAGGCCGGCCATCAGCAGAGGGTAGATGTCGATGATCCAGAGCACTTCGGTGTTGGTCGTGCCGAGTGCCTGGGTCAACGCCGGCACCGCGATATGCAGGATGGTCATGTCGAAAACCACCGGCAGGAAGGCCAGCATGACGGCGATCAGGACGAGCCAGCGTTTCCGGTCGGTACGGGTCGAGGACATGGTTCACCCAAATATCTGTTGCCGGCCGCATATAAATACATATGTATGGATTTCAATGCGCAATCGGATAGGTGGGCGAGACTTTGGGCAGAAAACCGACAATTGTCCGCGACAGGTTGTTGGACCTGGCGGAGGAGATCGTCCGCAGCCAGGGCGCCAAGGCTTTGACGGTCGATGCTTTGGCGCGCGCTGCGGGGATATCGAAGGGCGGCGTGCAATACGCCTTCGCCTCGAAAGAGGAACTCGTCAGAGCTTTGGTCGAAAGGTGGACCAGCAAGTTCGACGAGTTGCTGGAGGCGGATGCTCAGGTGACCGCACCGGAACTCGTTCATCGCTACATTCAGGCGATGCGCGCTTCGCAGGACGTTCTGGACGCCAAGATGGCCGGATTGATGACCAGCTACATTCAGGATCCCGGTAATCTCTATGGAGTTCGCGAGTGGTATCGTGGGATCTTCAAGCGGCTCGATACGGGAACCGCCGACGGGCAGGCTGCTCGCGTCGCTTTTCTCGCGGTCGAGGGGCTGTTCCTGCTGCGCATTGCCGGAATCGATGAGGACGGCACATGGGCCGCCTTTATGGATGACGTCGAAGCGGTACTGGCGCGGTTGGTTCCGGATCCAAAGCCGTGATGCCATCGGAAACAAAAGCCTCGGCGACGAGGTGTGGCATCCATCGCCGAGGCTGACGCCTATCTCACGCCTGCAACGGCCGATAATCCACCTCGTAGCCGAAGTAGCGCGGCCCGACGAGTTCGATGCCTTGTGGCGTGCGCCAGAGCGGGTTGCAGGGCAGGGCGAGGACCTTGAGACGCAGACCGTAACGGAGGGCGTCGGCGGTCACCGGGTTACCGCTCTCGGCTTCCAGCGCCGTGATCAGGTCGGGCGTCGTCACGATGATCTGGCCGTCGCGTTCGGCCACCAGGAACTCGTTCTGGAAGTCGAGCCTGAAGTCATGGCCCTTCCACTCTTCGACACCCTCGAAGCGCGCCTTGCCACGGGCGAAGCCGCCCACCGTGCGCCGCTCGATATCCTTGATGCGGCCATGGAAGATCACCTGGGCATCGAGCTCGTCGACAATGGCCGTGACGGGGTCGCGATGGCCGGCGCGTGCGTCCCGCAGCGTCTCGCCGAGCTTGGCCGTCAGGCTGAGCGTGCCGCGCACCACGCATTTCTTGGCGGTGGCGCCATCCATCGAATAGAAGGCAAGCAGGGCCGAGCCACCCATCTCCACCGTGGCGGCACGGGCAAGACGCTCCGTCCAGGCATTGGACACGGTGTCGAGCACCAGCGAGTTGCCCTTGTCGTCGCAGAGCACCATGGGCGTCGCCTTGACGCCATACATGCCGAAGGTCTCCATCTGCAGCTCGGGGAAGGCGCGGCCCATGCCGTCGCCATCCACCAGCGGCAATCCGGTTTCGGCGGCCACCACGAAGGGGGTCGTCGAGTTGACGCCGCCGGCCTCGCCGCAGAGCACCGCGTCGATCTTGCGGCCGAGCAGTTCCTCGAGCTTGCGGAAGGCGATGATCAGCTCGTGACCAGCCGGGATCTTCTCGGTCATCACCGTTGGCGCGCCCATCATGCAGACCGGCACCACGAGGGCATCGTCGGCGAGCTCGTCAACGTCGATGATCTTGACCGGTCCGTGCCGGCGGATCGCCTCCTGAGCCATCAGCTTGCCGACGTAGGGATCACCGCCGCCGCCGGTCCCGAGAATGGCGCCACCGGTGGCAATGTCCTCCATGTCTTCGGCGTGAACGATGCGCTTGATCTTCATGGCTTCATCCTTGGGTGGACGCTTGCAGGGCGGCGATGGGAACGAAGGTAAGTTCGGGATAGCCGAAGGCCTTGGGGCCGACGACCTCGAGGGCCTTCTCGGTTTTCATGAGCGGATGGACCGGCAGGCCGAGCACGGCAATGCGCTGGCCGTAGCGCAGCACCTCGGTGGTGATCGGTTCGCCGGTATCGAGGTCGAGATTGACGATGAGGTCCGGCACCATCACCTTCGGTTCGCCGTCGACCCAGAGGACGAGGTTCTCGTTCTGGATGGCGATGCGGGCCTCGGAGCCGGCAAACTCGTTGACGCCCGAGAGGATGGCGTGCCCCCGCGCAAAGCCGCCGGTGAGTTCGCGCCTGACGTCGGTGATCTTGCCGGTGAAATAGAGGCCGCCACCGGTGACCTTGAGTACGTCTTCGATGACGTTACGCCTGTCTTTGCGAGCTTCCAGCACGGTATGGCCGATCCTCAGCGCCTCGCTGACGGTGCCGGGAACGGCGGTGCGGCGAACATACTCCATGGTCATCGGCGCCGAGGCGAGCCCGGCCGTGGCGCCCATGGCCACGGCGGCATCGCGGGCGAAGCGTTCCAGCCAGAACATGTCGATGACCTTGCGGAAGACCACGACATTGCCCTTCTCGTCGGCAATGGCAGCCGGCGCCGTCGGTGCGCCGTAGATGAAGAAGGTCGTCATCTGCACTTCTGGGAAAGCGCGCCCCATGCCGTCGCCGTCGAGCACCGGCAGGCCGGCGTAGGCGGCGGCGATGATCGGCTCAAGGCTGTTCGAGCCGCCGATCTCCGCCGAGATGAGCGCCGACATCTTGACGCCGGCAGCCTCCTCGACGGCCCGCATGGCGTGGTAGCACTCGCGACCTTCCTCGAACTTCTCGATGCCGACCACCGGCGCGCCGATGCCGCCGACCTCGCCGACGAGCGCGTCGTCCGGCAGCGTATCGAGATCGATGATCCTGATCTCGTGTCCGGATCGGATCAGTTCCCTCGTCCGCAGCATGCCGATGTAGGGATTGCCGCCGCCGCCCGTGCCGAGCAGCGCCGCGCCGAGCGACAGCGGATGCAGGTCGCTCTCCTTGAGGAGATAGCCCTTAGGCGACATGCAGCTCTCCTACGGCCTTGACGCGAACACGGGTTGCGTTGCCGGGCAGATAGGCGAGCGGCACGTCCTCGACATCGACGATCTCGATGCTGTCGCGGGCGGCACCGGCGTTGACCGCCGCCTCGATCGCCTGCGCCTTGGCATCGGCCAGTGCTGCATCGCGACCCATTTCGGCCAGCGCGTAGACGCGGTCGACCTCGCCGGAGACCTGGGCAATGGCGGCACCCACAGCGTTGGCCACGGCGAAGTGGTCGGGCTTGATCAGGTCCAGGCCGGCAATCGGCTTGTCGACCAGGATCGACCCACCGCCGACGACGATGACCGGCAACGGATCCGGCGACAGGCGCGAGCGCTCGACGCAGTCCTCCAGCATGGCGGCGATGCGTGCCTCTGCGGCGGCGATCAACGCGGGCGAAAGGTGAGCGACCTTGGCACGGTCGCCGAGATCGTACTTGCCGGCAGCGACCACCACGTCCGAAGTGGTGAGCGTCTTGCCGCCGAAGATCAGCGCCTCGGTGATGATGCGATAGCCGACCGAGGTCGGGCCAACCTTGATCCCCTTGTCGGTCTCGACCACGTGCGAGCCACCACCGAGGCCGATGGAAAATACGTCCGGCATGCGGAAGTTGGTGCGGACGCCGCCCACTTCGACGGCCACCGTCGCCTGACGCGGGAAGCCCTTGTGCAGCGAACCGACGTCGGAGGTGGTGCCGCCGATGTCGACGACGATGGCGTCCTTGACGCCGGAGAGGAACGCCGCGCCGCGCATCGAATTGGTCGGGCCGGAGGCGAAGGTCAGCACCGGGAACTTCTCGGCAAAGGCCGCTTCCATCAGCGTGCCGTCGTTCTGCGTCAGGAAGAACTTGCCCTTGATGCCGGCCGAGGCGATGGCGTTGCGGAAGGCCTCGATCACATCCTTTGAGAGGTCGCGCAGGCAGGCATTCATGATCGCCGCGTTTTCGCGTTCCAGGAGGCCGATGCGGCCGATCTCCGATGACAGGGTGATGTGAACGCCCGGAATGGTCTTCTCGAAGATGGCGGCGGCCTGCTTCTCGCACTCGTCGCTGACCGGCGAAAACACCGAGGTGATGGCGATGGTGTTGACGCCCTTGGCCTTGATGTCCTCGGCGATACCGATCAGCTCCGCCTCGTCGAGCGGCGAGATCTTGCGGCCATCAAACTCGTTGCCGCCGTGGGCGAGATAGCTGAGGTTGCCGATGGCCTCCCTGAGGTCCTCCGGCCAGTCGACCATCGGTGGCAGCGATGCCGTTGCCGGCAGGCCGAGGCGGACAGCGGCTGTTTTGGCCAGATCGCGCCGCTGCACCACGGCGTTGGTGAAGTGGGTGGTGCCGATCATCACCACGTCGATGTCGGCCGCTGCCTTGCCGGATGCCTTCAGCACGTCAGCCAGTGCGTTGACGACGCCTGACATGACGTCGGCCGTCGTTGCTGCCTTGACGCCGGCAAGTACGCGTGCGCCATCCATCACGACGGCGTCCGTATTGGTGCCGCCGACGTCGATGCCAATTCTGATCATCTGTCAGATCCTCTTGGGAACTTCGGTTGTTCTTTGGCTCTCCCGGAGGGCGAGCAGTTTTTCCGCCGTCGGAATCTCTCCGTCGATCAAGGGAATGTGGGGCCGCAGGGCCTCCTCCTCGGCCGAGATCACCGGAACCGAGGCGATGAGAAGGCGCGTATAGTCGTGCTCGGGGTGCTCGAAGACCTTGGCTGTCGGGCCGCTCTCGACGATGCGGCCGCGATAGAGAATGCCCACCTCGTCGGCGAAATTGCGCATCAGGCTGAGGTCATGGGAAATGAAGAGATAGGTGAGGTCGAGCTGGCGTCCGAGCTCGGTCAGCAGCTCGATCACCTTGGCCTGCACCGACACGTCGAGCGCCGACGTTGGCTCGTCGAGAACGATCAATTGCGGCGCCACGGCGAGCGCCCGGGCGATGGCGACGCGCTGCTTCTGGCCACCGGACAGCTCGTGCGGATAGCGATCGGCAAAGCTGGCCGGCAACTGCACCATGTCCAGGAGTTCGGTGATCCGCCGCCGCCGGTCGGCGCGCGGATAAGCGTGCGCTTCGAGCGGCACGGCGATCGACTGGCCGATGGTGCGGCGCGGATTGAGCGACGAACCGGGGTTCTGGAACACCATCTGCACCTGGCGTGAGCGAGCGCGGGTGCCGAGCGTGCCGGTGATGTTCTCCGAGCCGAGCAACACGTCGCCGCCGGTTGGCGCGAGAAGCCCCATGATCATGCGGGCAATGGTCGATTTGCCAGAGCCGCTCTCGCCGGCAAGACCATAGATGCCGCCGCGCCGGATGGAGAAAGACACGTGATCGACCGCCACGAGCTCGCCGGATCGGCTGCCGAAGGCGTTGTATACGGGGAAGCTCTTGACGAGATCGACGACCTCGAGAAGCGGACTTTGTCTGGCGTTCACGGCGCGGCCTCCATCCGTTGGGTTGGCCTTGCGCCGGTGAGGCGCGGCACCGCGTCGATCAGGGCACGGGTGTAAGCAACCTTTGGCGCGGCGAACAATTCGGCGGTTGGCGCCTCTTCAACCACCTTGCCCTTGTGCATGACGTAGACGTAGTCCGAGGTCTCGCGCACCACGCCGAGATTGTGGGTGATCATCAGAAGGGCGAGGCCGCGTTCCTCGACCAGATCCTTGAGCAGCTTCAGGATCTGCGCCTGGGTGGTGACGTCGAGCGCCGTGCCGGGCTCGTCGGCGATCAGCAGACGTGGCTCCGATAGCAGCGCCATGGCAATCAGCACGCGCTGCCGCATGCCGCCCGACAGCATGATGGGGTAGGAGCGCGCAACGCGTTCCGGCTCACGCATCCTGACCTGGCCGAGCACTTCGAGTACGCGGTCCATGCGCTGTCGGCGCGACCGCGACCGTCCAAGGCGCTTGTCGGCGTATTTCAGGATCGTCGACATCTGGTCGGCGATGGTGAAGACCGGATTGAGTGAGCTCATCGGGTCCTGGAACACCATCGACATGTCGGTGCCCGTGAGCTTCAGCCGCTCGCGGCGCGGCATGGTCAAGAGGTCGCGGCCATCGTAGAGGATGGCGCCGGAGCTGATCGAGGCCGGCGGCATGTGCAAGAGGCCCATGATCGACTTCATGGTCACCGTCTTGCCGGAGCCACTTTCGCCAACCAGCGCCACGTGGCTGCGGGCGGGAACGTCGAGACTGACGCCGTGCAGCACCGGTTGGGTGCGGCCATAGGTCGTGAACGCGACCGACAGGTTGCGAACGGAGAGCAGGGCGTCGGTCATCGCACGTTCTCCACGTCGTAGAGGTCGCGCAGGCCGTCGCCGAGCAGATTGAAGCCGAGGGCGACGAACAGGATGGCGCAACCCGGCAGTACCGATTCCCACCAGTAGTCGGGCAGGAAGGCCGAGCCGGAGGCAACCATGGTGCCGAGGTCGGGCGTTGGCGGCTGGATGCCGAGCCCCAGGAAGGACAGCGATGCACCGACCAGAATGACGAAGCCGCAGTCGAGCGACGTCTTCACCGCGATGGCCGACACGCAGTTGGGCAGAATCTCGCGGAACAGAATGTGGAACTTGCTGGCGCCCAGCGTCTCGGCCGCTTCCACAAACTCCCGCGTCCTGAGCTGGCGGGTGATCGAGTAGATGAGGCGGGTGTGCCAGGTCCACCAGAGCGCGGCGATGGCCAGCATCGAGTTGACGAGATCGGGCGACAGCACGGCCGCGACAGCGAGCGCCATCACAAGCGGCGGGATCGCCAGCGCAATGTCGGTGAAGCGCATGAAGACGATCTCGACCCAGCCGCCGAAATAGCCGGCCATCAGGCCGAGGATCGTTCCGATCGGGATGGCGGTGCCGAGAACCACCACGGCCAGCATCAATGAGATGCGGAAGCCGAAGATCACCCTGGTGAAGATGTCGCGGCCGACATTGTCGGTGCCGAACCAGTAGTCCGCCGATGGTGGCAGGTGGCGGGCGCGGAAATTGACGACGGCGCCGACGTGATCGGGGTGCGGCGTGATCCACGGTGCCAGGATGGCGGCGAGAACGCAGACAGCCACGATGACGAGGCCGATCATCGCCGTCGGGTTGCGCGAGAAACGGTACCAGCTTTGGTAGGCGCTCGACAGGCGCGGCGCGTCTTCGGCAAGGGTCAGTTCGTCGCTCATTGGCGGCTCCCCCGGATGCGTACGCGCGGATCGACGAGGCCGACCAGAAGGTCGATGACGAGGTTGACCAGAACGAAGAACACGCCGGAGACCATGACCACGCCCATCACGGCATTGAGGTCCTTCTGGAGGATGGTGCGGATGCCATAGGCGGCCATCCCCGGCCACGCGAACACCAGTTCCACGACGAAGGCATTGCCGATCAGCGACGCGAATTCGAGCCCGAGGATGGTGAGTGGCGGCACGAAGCTCGGGCGCAGCATGTACTTGCAGACGCGAACCCACTCGGGCACGCCGAAGGCGCGGCTCGCCTCGATGTAGTCCTGGCTTGAGACATCGATCATCGAGGAGCGGGTGATGCGCGCCATCTGGCCCATGGTGGCGGCGGCAAGCGCGATGGCCGGCAGCAGCAGATAGCGCAGACCTTCAAGAAAGGCGTCGGGGCGCAGGGCGATCAGCGAGTCGATCAGCACAAGGCCGGTGTGGGTGGGGGCAAAATCGAAATTGGGTGGCAGACGGCCGGTCGTCGGCAGGATGTGCAGCACATAGCCGGCGAGGATCTGCAGCAAGAGAGCCAGGAAGAAGCTCGGGGTCACCGCCGAGAAGATGGCGACGATCCGCACCACGTTGTCCGGCCAGCGATCCTTCCAGTAGGCAGCGACCACGCCAAGCGGCACGCCCAGCACCACGGCGATGAAGATGGTGGCCAACACCAGTTCCAGCGTCGCCGCGAAGGTATCGCGGATGTCGTCATTGACAGGACGCTCGGTCAGCAGCGAGCGACCGAGGTCGCCGTGGGCGAGGCCGGCGATGAACAGGCCGTATTGCTGGACGATCGGCCTGTCGAGGCCGAGTTTCTTCTGCAGGTCGGCGACCTGTTCCTGCGTGGCTGTCGGCCCGAGTGCCATGCGGGCCGGATCGCCCGGAACGGCACGGGCGATGATGAAGATCACCATCGACAGCCCGACAAGAACCAGCAGCGACCACAAGACACGTCGCAGAAGGAAGCGGAGGAATTCCAAGGAGCGGTCTCCGTGGCCTTGGGAAAGAAGCGAACCGGCGCGGTTTGGCAACAGCGCGCCGGTCCGACCGTCACGGGAGCAGGGGGTCTCCCGTGAATTCAGGATGCGAGCATCAACGCCGCTCGCATTGCCGGGCCGCTTACTGGCAGGTCCAGTGATACTTGGTGAAGTCGTAGTCGAAGGACTGCATGGGCACCGCCTTGAAGCCGTCGAGGCACTTGTCCATGGCGTGCTGCACCGTCTGCGTCTGCAGGAAGACGTCGGCCTGCAGGTCGACCAGCTTGTGCTGCAGCGTCTTGTAGGAGCCTGCCTGCTCGGCCTTGTCGGTGGTGGCGCGCGCGGCGTCGATCAGCTTGTCGACTTCCGGGTCCTGCAGCCACTCCATGGACGCCCAAGTGCCGGCGGCCTTGGAGTGATACTGGGTGAAGAACATCGAGTCCGGAGACGGATAGGTCGGTGAGAAGAAGATCTGGTTGACCGCCGGGCTGGTCTCGACCTTGCTGGCGATCTCGGTGATCCTGTTCCAGGGATCGGCCTGCTGCGTCACGACGAAGCCGAGCTGTTCGAGGTTGGCCTGCATCAGCAGGCTGATCTCTTCCTCGAACTTGGTGCCGGCGACATAGCCGAGGGTGATCGGGATCTTCTTGCCGGCGTACTTGGACTTGGCAATCTCGGCCTTGGCGGCCTCGACGTCGAACTTCGGCGCCGGCAGGTCGGACGCATAGAAGTCGGCGAAATTCTTGGGAAGCGGGCCGTTGAGCTCGCCGCCGGGCAGGATCACCTCGCGAATGGTGGCGTAGTCGGTGGCAAGCGCGATGGCCTTGCGAATATGCAGGTCGTCGGTCGGCGCCACCTTGGTGTTCAGCTTGAGATAGAAGGCGGTGGGCGTGTCCTCGGCCACGATCTTGAAGCGTCCCATGGCTTCCAGCGCTTTGTAGGTCTCCGGCGACTGATACTGCGAGGACATGGTGAGCTCGCCCGACGCGGCAAGCGAACGCACGGTGGCTTCGTCGTTGGTGATGATCCAGCGGACCTCGTCGATTGGGCCGGGCCCGAATCCCTTGTAGTAGTTGGGATTGCGGTCGATGGTCATCTGCGAACCGCGATCCCAGCTCGTCAGCGTGTAGGCGCCGGCGCCGGCGACATGCGTTGCAAGATAGGTCTGGCCGTCGTCGCTGCCGGCGTTCGCCTCGACAACCTTGGAGTTCAGCACCATGATTGCCGGAACCGTGGAGAGGAACGGCGCGAAGGTCTTCGACAGCGTGAACTTCACCGTGTGATCGTCAACCGCCGTCACCGAGCCGGACTTCAGCACGTCGGCAAACAGGTTGGCCGGACCCTGGTTGATCTTGAGGAGGCGCTCGACCGAGTAGACGACGTCGGCGGCGGTGACCGGCGTGCCGTCCGAGAACTTCGCGTCAGCGCGCAGCTTGAAGGTGACTTCCTTGGTGTCGGGCGAGACGGTCCAGCTCTCGGCAATCTCCGGAACGAGATTGCCGGCCGGGTCGACGTTGACGAGGCCGTCGTAGAGATTCACGGCAGCCATATAGTCGGTGTAGTCGGAGATCTTGGCCGGATCGATGGTTCCGAAGATCTGCACGGTGTTCATGGTGACGACGGTCTTGGCCTGCAGGGCACCGGCGGTCATGGCCGATGCGGCGGCGGTCGCAAAGACAGTCAGGAGGAAGCGGGACTTGCGGTTCATGGACGGGGACCCCTCGTGGTTATTTTTGTCGCCGCTGTTTTTCGGCGCGGGCCAAAAGGCCGACGCTTGATCGCGGTCGTTTCGGACGATTTTCGTCTCTTGCACTTGGGTCGATGTTGCGGAACCCGCGAATGGTTCTCAAGCAGTCCGACGGATAGGTTTTGCGCAAAAAGGTATAGGTATTGGTCTGAAATGCCGTCTAGCCGACGAGCCCCAGCGCCCGCGCGGCGGCGATCGCCTCCTTGCGCCTACGGCAGCCAAGCTTGCGATAGACGTTGCCGAGGTGGAATTTCACGGTGGGTTCGGAAATCTGCAGCATCTTGGCGACAAACTTGTTGGACGCCCCCTCGGTGACCATCATCAGCACCTTGGTCTCTTGCCGCGACAGGCCATTGCGCGATCCAAGGCCGGAGTTGCCAAGCCCGAAGTCGCGAAGCCGGCGCAGCACCTGGCGTGCCTCGCTCAAGGCCGACAGGAAGTCCGAAATCCGGCGGTTGGCCAGCAGATCCGCCAGAAAGGCCTGCTCTTCGGACAGGGAACCGAGGCAGCCGTTGCGCGCCACCGTCTCGAAGGTCGCCTGCAGTTGGGCGCGGGCGCGCGTCAGGTCGCGCTGACGCTTGAAGACATAGGCGCTCCAGATCTGCACCCCGAGCCGCTGGCGCGCCGTCAGGGCGAGGTTGGACTCGATGGCGGCGAGACACTCGACGAGGTCCGGTCGGGTCGGTGTTTCGAACACCATGTGCCGCAGCCAGCACAGCGCGACGGCGATTTCGTCTCGGTGACCAAGGCGAGCAAGCGCACGGGCGTTCGAGGCAACGTCCTGTGTAACCGGCGTCGTGAGCTGCGCCAGACGATCGGCTGCCTCTCGCCACCGGTTGCCGTTCTGCATCACCACCACTTCCCGGCTGTCGATCATCATCTGGAACTGCCGGTTCTGCACCTGATACACCCGCCAGCGATCCAGGAAGGAGCGGGCCGCGATGGTCGAATAGCGCCGCGACAAGGCCTGGCTGCCGTATTGCAGCGCGAATTCGACGAGCGTCGGCCAGATCTCGCCATGCGAGAACAGCTCGAGATCCTGATTGAGGAACTGGATCAGCGCCTCGTCGTGGCCTTCCTCGTAGGCAACGCAGCTCTTGAGGAGCTTGAGGAGCAGCAGATCGTGCGGACTGTCAAAGCCGAGGCTGGCCATGTCGCGTTCGGCTTCGTTCGCCCACTCTCCGGCAGAGGCCGCATCGCCCGACATCAGGCGCATGATGGCGAGATGCAGCGAAATGTAGAAGGCGAGCAGGCTGGCGCCCGCCGCGCGATAGTGCCGTAGGGCTCGTTCCGCCACGTCTTCCGCCTCGGCGAACCGGCGCGTGCGCAGGTAGAACTCAAGGATGGCGTTGTGAATGCTGCCCCTCAGCAGATGAGCCTCGATCGGCAGGTCGGCGAGAATGGCGAAGGCGAGCCGCAGGAGCTCCTCGGTGAGCGGAATGTCCTCGTAAATCAGCATCACCAGGCGAAAGCTTCGAAATTCCGCCGAATAGCGCCCGCGGACAGCGAGCACCTTGGCTGGATCAAGCGTCTCACTGCCAAACCGGTCGGCGAGCAGCCGTCGGGCAAGGGATACTTCGCCATGCTTCAAGGCCTGCAAGGCGCGGCAGAACACCACGGTGTCGCTTTGCCGGCTCGCCTCTTCGGGGAACCCGGCCAGAACTTCGTCGAAGGCGGTGGCGCCATGGAAGTAGAGGAAATACCAGCCGTGCTCTGCCTCAAGCAGGCGTTCTGCGGCCTCGAAGGCCTCCACCCTCTGCATGTCGAGAATAGTCTGCCTGGCAAATCCCAGCTTGGCGCTGGCTTCAGCCAGCGAAGGACATAGATCGGGATTGGTCAGGCGGCGGTTTTGCTCCGTGGCGAGCGCCGCGGCAAGCGGCTCTGCGAACTCAAGGCCGCCGATGATCCACGCTCCTGACGGATCAAGGCGTGCCAGGGGCAGCGGTGGCGCCCCCCCGGTTACTCTGCTTCCTGCGCTCATCATGGCGAGGCAGATGAGCGTTTCGTCCGGCAGGTGCGCCAGGATTTCATCGGCGATGAAGCGGCTCAGGATGTCGCGATCGATCCATCTTTGCCCGTTGTCGTCGATCAGCAGTGGCCAGCCGCCGGTCTGGGAGGCGATATCCAATCCCGCCTTTTCGCCAAAGGCTTCAATGAGTTCGTCCGTTTGGTAAAGGAGCGCCTCTTCGGCAAGGCGATAGGCCTGTCCGAAGGCAAAGAGCCTGTCCAGGCCCGGCAACTGAACATGAGGTCTCTTGGCAAGCGTCAGCCGGGAGGAGGGCGTAACAATATCGAGCCGATCAAAGGGTCCTTCAGACGGCACATCCCAGAACAGCGAACCAGCTCGTTTGTCTGGCGACGCGCCTTTGGCCGACGTTTCAGACGCGGTTTTCAGGTTATCGAGAAGACGGCTCTTGCCCATGCCTGCCAGGGCTTCGATGACAACGACCGGCTCTGGACGATCGCCAAGGAGCCCAAGCAGACGTTCTGTTCTGATCGCTTCGATGCCCAAGCCGCTGGTCCTTCTCATTCCATGTGCAGCAAAGATCATGTGACCTCTGGCGACAAGGGGGGGGTGAGGCTTCTGCGCTGACAGAATCGTCGTGGCATTCAACAAGAGCCGGATCACCGACATGCCATTTTCGCTCCCTGTCCTGTCGGTGACAGACCTGTTCCCCATTTGGAGCGATGGTGGCGCCTGGAAAGCTCCAGGCTGAGGTTCGCCACAAGGGCAGGGAGGTCGAAATGGACCGGGTAACGGCCACCGTTCGGGACTATTACGGTGCCAAGCTCAACGGCCGAGAGGATCTGAAGACGGGAGCCTGCTGCTCCACCGACCACCTTTCGCCGCGCCTGAGATCCATTCTTTCCTCCATCCATCCCGAAGTGACGAACCGGTTCTACGGCTGTGGTTCGCCGATCCCCGATGATGTCGAAGGCCTGACCGTACTTGACCTTGGTTGCGGCACCGGGCGCGACGTGTTCATGCTGTCGGCTCTGGTCGGGGAAGCCGGCCGGTCGATCGGTGTCGACATGACGCCCGAGCAACTGGCAGTCGGTCGCGACCATCAGGCGGAACAGGCGCGCATCTTTGGGCATAGGATATCCAACGTCAGCTTTCTTGAAGGTCGGTTCGAAGATCTCTCGGCCTTCGGCATCGCCGACGGATCGGTCGACGTGGTGATCTCCAACTGCGCCCTCAATCTCTCAGTCGACAAGGCGAAGGTGTTCGCCGAGATACGCCGGGTTCTGAAGCCGGGCGGCGAATTGCTGTTTTCAGACGTTTTTGCCAGTCGTCGCCTGCCGGCCGACGTTGCCACCGACCCGCTGTTGGTCGGCGAGTGTCTGGGCGGCGCGCTCTATGTCGAAGATTTCCGTCGCCTGATGGCGGCTGCCGGCTGGCTGGATGTTCGCTTGCTCGCCCGGCGAGCCATCGTCCTCGACCATCCCTATGTCGAACTCCTGGTCGGCCCAACGGCTTTCTCATCGATGACCATTCGCACCTTCAAGCTCGATAACCTTGAGGACTGTTGCGAGGACTACGGTCAGGTGGCGACCTATCTCGGCAGCGTACCGGATGCACCCGCCAGCTTCATTCTCGACGATCATCATCGCTTCATCACCGGCAAGCCGATGCTGGTCTGCGGCAATACGGCCGCCATGGCCGGGGAAAGCCGCCTCAAGCGTCATTTCCGCGTCGATGGCGATCGGACCACCCATTTCGGCCGGTTCGAGTGCTCACCATCCGGTTCGAGCGCTCAGGCCGGTCCCGCTCAGGCTTCGGGCTGCTGCTGAGCCAGCCCTCTCTGTCGTCTTCAAGTGAAAGGTATTCGCAATGATCCCGCAAAAGGTTACGGACGGTATTTTCTCCTACCGAGCAATCGATTGGGATCGAGAACTCTTCGACGAACTGGTGCCCCTGCCGGAAGGCACCACCTACAACGCTTATCTCATCAAGGGCAGCGAAAAGACGGCGTTGATCGATACCATCTATCCGCCGAAAACCGCGGAATTCATCGCTGCCATCAAGAAATCCGGCATCGAGCGGATCGACTATATCGTCGCCAACCATGCCGAGCAGGATCATTCCGGCTCCATCCCCGCCGTCCTCGAGCTTTTCCCCGAGGCCAAGGTGGTGACCAACGCCAAGTGCAAGCGTTTCATCCTCGATACGCTGCCGGTCAGCCGCGATGCCTTCATCACCGTCGGTGACGGCCACAGCCTGTCGCTCGGTGACAAAACGCTGCAATTCCTGATGACGCCCTGGGTCCACTGGCCGGATACCATGGTCACCTACGTGCCGGAATCGCGCATCGCCTTCACCTGCGATTTTCTGGGTGCTCACCTGGCCACCACCGACCTCTACGCCGATGACGAGGCACGGGTCGAGACGGCGGCCAAGCGCTATTACGCCGAGATCATGATGCCCTACCGGTCCTTCTCGAAGGAGGCCTGCGACAAGGTCGGCGCGCTGGACCTCGACTTTATCGCGCCGAGCCATGGGCCGATCTATGCGCGCCCACCGTTCATCCTCGACCTCTATCGTGCCTGGACGTCCGACGAGCCCAAGCCCTTCGTCGTCATTCCCTACGTGTCGATGTATGAGAGCACGGCGTTGATGGTCGGCTATCTCACTGACCGGCTCGTCGAGCGCGGCATCGGCGTCAAGCCGATGAATGTCGTCGATCTCGATACCGGCGAGTTCGCCATGAGCCTCGTTGAGGCATCGACGGTCGTGTTCGCTTCGCCGACAGTCTTGTCGGGGCCGCACCCCAGTGTCGCCTATGCCGCGCTTCTCGCCAACGTGCTCGGCCTCAAGGCAAAATACGCGGCGGTGATCGGCTCCTTTGGCTGGGAAGGCAATCTGCCGGAGATCGTCCAGTCGATGCTGCCGAAGCTGAACGCCACCTTCTTCGAGCCGGTGATGGTCAAGGGCCTGCCGCGCGAAGCGGCGTTCGCCGAACTTGACCGCCTCGCCGACGATATCGCGGCCGCGCATGTCACCCAGCCGGTCGCAGCCTGATCACGCAACATGGGATCGGAGGAGCCGATGGAAGCGCAGAGCCGCGAGATCCGCGTCATCTATTTCGCCTGGGTGCGTGAACGCATCGGTCTTTCCGACGAGCGCCTCAGCTTGCCTGACAACGTCCGTACAGCCGGCGAGATGATCGCCTGGCTGTCCGGGCGCGGCGACAATTATGCCTACGCGCTGGAGTCGCCGTCGACCATCCGCGTCGCCGTCGATCAACTGCACATCGAACAGGACGAATTGCTCGGCGCGGCGCGGGAGATCGCCCTGTTTCCGCCGATGACCGGCGGCTGATAAGCCCCGTCGTGCCGGTCGGCAGGGTTAGTGCCGAGCGTCCGGCGCTGTGGCGCCCATCCTGTGCGTGTTCATACGCATCCAGCGCCCGGACGAGAGCTGAATGCTCTGAAATTGCGGTTTTCCGCCAATTTTTTTCCCTTTATCCATTTGAACCGTTCGGCGCCGTCGCGCAGGCGACAGCGATTTCCGCGCCACGAGTCCTGTATCGGACAGATTTTGTCCTCGCGATGGCTGACTCTGGCCAACATGGACAGGTCGCCGTTCAGCGCCGCCCCGAGGAGGAAATTCGGGTTCGGCAGAGGAGCTGAAAGCGGTTGGCCGTTCGGGTTTGCTGTGTCTCGCAGGCCGCCGGAGGACAACATGGATATCTACAAGGAACTCATCTGCGAGCGCGATGCCGGTCGTCGCGCCGCGCTGGTTTCCATTGTGACCCAATCGGGGTCAACGCCTTCGGCGACGGCGGCCAAGATGCTGGTGCGCGCCGACGGCACCATCGCCGGCACGGTCGGTGGCGGGGCTGCCGAGGGTAGGGCGATCATGGTCGCCCGCGAGGTTATCGCATCAGGCCTGTCGCAAATGCTGGCCATCGACCTTCACAAAAACCCGACGCTCGATCTCGGCATGATCTGCGGCGGAAATCTGCAGTTTTACATCGAGGCGATCATGCCCAACCGGACCGTCTACATTTTCGGCGGCGGCCACGTCGGCCTGATGACCGAAACGATCTGCCGGACGCTGGGGCTCGAGACGGTGGTCGTCGATGACCGTGCCGAGTTCGCCAATGCCGAGCGGTTCCCCGCCGCTGCTAGCACCCATGCCGGACCGCTCGCGGCGACAACCCCGCATCTTTCGCCCAATGCCTCGTCGCTGGTGTTCATCGCCATGCGCGGCCACGCCCTCGATCAGGAGGCGCTCGCCTGGGCGCTCGGCACGCCGGCCGGCTACATCGGCATGATCGGCTCGAAGCGCAAGGTGCTCACCGTCTACAAGAATCTCGTTGCCGCCGGCTTCGCTCCGGAAGCGTTCGCACGCGTCCACGCGCCGGTCGGTCTCGAGATCGGGGCCGAAGGGCCTGAGGAAATCGCGGTCTCAGTGACCGCCGAAATGATCGCCCACATCCGAGGTGTCGACAAGGCATGCCCGCTGACGCGGACCATGGACTGGTGTGCGGCTGGCGAAGAGGGAGCCCCTCTCTCTGCCGCCAGCTGAGTTGGGGACGTTGAAACGAACGGAATAGCCTAGGAGGAAGACATGAAACGCATTTCTCTAAACGTGAATGGTGTGGAGCGCTGGGTCGTTGCCGACCCGAAGCGCTCGCTCGCCGACGTGCTGCGCGAGCAGATGATGCTCACCGGCTGTAAGGTTTGCTGCGCCGACGGCCAGTGCGGTTCGTGCACCGTGCTGATCGACGGCAAGCCCATCCGCGCCTGCGTGACGCCGATGGAGAAGCTGGTTGCCGGTTCGAAGGTCGTCACCATCGAAGGCATCGGCACCCCCGAGAATCTTCATCCGCTGCAGGTTGCCTGGATGGCTCACGGCAGTGCCCAATGCGGCGTCTGCTCGCCCGGCTTCATCATGTCGGCCAAGGCCTTGCTGGACAAGAACCTCAACCCGACCCGCGAGGAAGTCCGCGCCTGGTTCCATCGCAACCGCAATCTCTGCCGCTGCACCGGCTACAAGCCGCTGATCGACTCGGTGATGGACGCCGCTGCCATCATGCGTGGCGAGAAGACCATCTACGACATCATGCCGAAGCCCAAGGAGGACGGCTCCATCCTCGGCACCGAATACATTCGTCCGTCGGCTGTCGCCAAGGTGACGGGAACCTGGGATTTTGGCGCCGACGTTGCGCTCAAGATGCCCGCCGGCACGTTGCGCCTCGCGCTGGTGCAGGCCGACGTCAGCCATGCCCTGATCAAGAACATCGACACGGCGGAAGCCGAGAAGATGGTCGGCGTCGAGCGGATCATCACCTGGAAGGACGTCGGCGGCAAGAACGCCATCACCGGCCTCATCACCTTCCCGACCAACAAGGGTGACGGCTGGGATCGTCCGATCCTGTGCAAGGAAAAGATCTTCCAGTTCGGCGATGCCATTGCCATCGTCGCCGCCGATACCGAGGAACATGCTCGCGCCGCCGCCAAGAAGGTCAAGGTCGATCTCGAAGTGCTGCCGGCCTATATGTCCGGCTTCGCCGCCCTTGCGCCAGATGCGATGGAAATCCATCCGGGCGTTCCCAATGCCTATTACGAGCAGGGCGTCGTCAAGGGTGCCGACACCAAGCCGCTGATGGCCAGTGCCGCCGCCGTCGTCGACATCACCACCTACTGCTCGCGCCAGCCGCATCTGCATCTGGAGCCGGACTGCGGCGAAGCCTTCGTCGATGATGACGGCGTGCTGACGATCCTCTCCAAGTCGATCGGCGTGCATCTGCATCACGCCATGATCTGCCCCGGCCTCGGCATTCCTCCCGAGAAGCTGCGGCTGATCCAGAATCCCACCGGCGGCACCTTCGGCTACAAGTTCTCGCCGACCATGGAAGCTCTGCTCGGCGTCGCCGCGTTGGTCACCAAGAAGCCGGTGTCGCTGGTCTACGACCAGTATCAGAACATCACCTACACCGGTAAGCGCAGCCCGGCCAACATCAACATCCGCCTCGCCTGCGACAAGAATGGCAAGCTCACCGCCATGGAAACCGATTGGTGGCTGGATCACGGCCCCTATTCGGAATTCGGCGATCTGGTGACGCTGCGCCAGGCCCAGTTCACCGGCGCCGGCTACCACCTCGAAAACATCCGCGGCAAGGGCAAGACGGTTGCGACCAACCACGCCTGGGGCTCGGCTTTCCGTGGCTATGGTTCGCCGCAGGCCTTCCTGGCCGGCGAAATCGCCATGGATATGCTGGCCGAGAAGATGGGCGAGGATCCGCTCGAGTTCCGCTACAAGAATCTCTACAACGAGACGTCGACGACACCCACCGGGCAGAAGCCCGAGGTGCTGGTTCTGAAGCAACTGTTCGACCTGATCCGGCCGAAATACCTGGAAGCCAAGAAGCGGGCTGCCAAACTGTCGACTCCCGAGACCAAGCGCGGCGTCGGTATTTCCCTCGGCATCTATGGCTGCGGTCTCGATGGGCCTGACAGTTCGGAAGCTCGTGTCGAGATGACGCCCGCCGGCTTCATCGTCCACTCGGGTTGGGAAGACCACGGCCAGGGGGCCGATCTCTCCGCCCAGACCATGGCGCATGAGGTGTTGCGTGTGGCCGGCGTCAAGCCGGAGCAGATCGGGCTGGTCATGGCCGACACCTTCGGGCCGAACGGTGGACCGGCTGGTGGCAGTCGCTCCAACGTCTTCTGCGGCAATGCTATCCGCGTCGCTGCCGAAATGTTGCTCAACGCCATGAAGAAGCCGGACGGCAGCTATCGGACCTACAAGGAGATGGTGACCGAGAACATTCCGCTTTCCTACGACGGCAAGTGGGTGGCGGCGGCTTGCACCGACTGCTCGGCCGACACCGGCCAGGGCAACCCGTTCCCGATCTACATGTACGAAGTGTTCATGCCGGAGGTCGAAGTCGACGTGGAGACCGGCAAGGCGTCCGTGGTCAAGCTGACGACGGCCATCGACGTCGGCACCATCATCAACAAGGCTACCGTCGACGGTCAGGTCTACGGCGGTCTTGCCCAGGGCATCGGTCTTGCTCTGACCGAGGACTTCGAGGACCTGGACCTGCACACCACGCTCAAGGACTGTGGCATTCCCTATCCGAAGGATGTGCCGGACGATATCGAGATCCTTTATCTCGAAACCGCTCGCCCGCTCGGTCCCTTCGGTGCCGCCGGTGTCGGCGAAGCGCCGCTGACAGCGCTTCATCCGGCTATCCTCAATGCCATCTACAACGCCTGCGGCGTGCGGATATTCCGTATTCCTGCTCTGCCTGAGGCGATTAAGATGGGGCTTGAGGCGAAGGCAGGAGCGGCCGCGGCCAAAAAGGATCTTCAGCACAACTGAGATCCGACAATAGGGGAGCCTTTCCGCCCGCTCCCCTAAACCGCGGGCGGCCCGACCTCTCCCGGGCCGCCCGTACCTAATTCGGCTCAATGGCAACCTATCGAGACCATCATGGATGGCGACCAAATCAAGGCGTGGGAAGCGCTCTGCATTGAGGAGCAGCCACCGGCATGCGCCGCTGCCTGTCCGTTGCGCGCCGATGCGCGTGGCATGGCCGAGAAGATGGCCGCCGGCGATTTCGCCGGGGCCATGGGGCTTTTTAGCCGCGTTGTTCCCTTTCCGGCCATCATCGCTCATATCTGCGAACACCCCTGCGAGGCGGTCTGCCGCCGGGCCGAGGCGGGTGGCGCCGTCCGCTTGGGCGCGCTCGAACGGGCGCTCGTCGAAGAGGCCTATCCGACAATTCGCCGCACGGCTCAGCGAGCACGCAAACCCAAGACAATTGCTGTCGTCGGCGCCGGGCTGGCTGGCCTCACGGCGGCTTTCGACCTTACGATGAAGGGGCACGCCGTCACGGTTTTTGAGGCTGAACCGCGCCCGCTTGAGCGCCTCCGCCATGACGCCTATCCCTCCCTGTTGCCGCCATCGGCGGTCGAGGCCGATCTCGGCGCGCTCATATCGCTCGGCGTCGACATCCGTTGCCGCCAAAGGGTGACGGGTGGCGACGGCCTGCTTGTGCTCGCCGATCTCATTGCAGCGCATGACGCCGTTCTCCTGGCCATCGGTCCCGGCCCGGCCATTCCGTTCGCAGGGACATTGCGTCTGACCTCCGCCGGGCGGATTGATCTCGATCCGATCACGCTGGCGACCTCGCGGCCGGCGGTGTTCGGCAGCTGCCTTCATACCGGTGACGATGAAACCTATTCGGCCATCTTCTCGGTTCGGGACGGCCGGCGGGCGGCGGTTTCCATCGATCGCTTTCTGCAAGGCGCCTCGCTGACGGCGAGCCGCGCCGACGATAATGCTACCGGCACATGTCTTTACGTCAACACGGCGAGCCAGGTTGCCGTGCCGCCGGTTGAGCCGGCCGATCCCACCGCCGGCTACAGTCACGCCGAGGCCATGAGCGAAGCGGCGCGCTGCTTCCCTTGTCATTGCCTCGAATGCGTCAAGGCGTGCGCCTATCTCGCCCACTACAAGACCTATCCCAAGCGGGCGGTGCGCGAGATCTACAACAACGACTCGATCATCATGGGCAATCGCAAGTCCAACCGGATGATCGATAGTTGCGCCTTGTGCGGGCTCTGCGAGACGCTCTGTCCGAATGATCTCGCCATGGGCGACGTTTGTCTCGATGCGCGTCAGAGCATGGTCGAGCGTGGCCATATGCCCGCCTCCCACCATGATTTCGCGTTGCGTGACATGGCTTTCAGTCGTTCCGACGAGGTTGCCTTCGTTCGCCATCAGCCGGGACATGACCAAAGCGCCGTGTTGTTCTTTCCCGGTTGCCAGTTGCCGGCCTCGGCGCCGCATCAGGTCGAGGCTGTCTATCGCTATCTCTCGGAACGTCTACCGGGCGGCGTTGGTTTCATGATGGATTGCTGTGGCGCGCCGGCCCATTGGTCGGGGCGCAAGGCGCTGCACAGGGAGGTGCTCGATCACCTTCACGCCGTATGGCAAGAGCAGGGGAGGCCGCGCATCGTCACGGCCTGCTCGACTTGCCTCAAGCAGATCGGCGAATTCCTGCCGGACATCCCGGTTTCTTCGCTCTGGACCGAGCTTGCTGCGATCGGTCTGCCGGATGTCGCGGTGCCGAGATCGGTCGTGAAATCGCTCGCCATCCACGATCCCTGTACGAGCCGGCATGCCCATGATGTTCAAGCGGCGGTGCGATCCATCGCCGCCTCGATGGGAGCCGACGTTCGCGAACTGACCGGCGCCGAGAAGACCACATGCTGCGGTTACGGCGGACTTGTCTCCTTCGCCAATCCCGAGGTCGGCAACGCTTTCGTCGACCAGCGGATCGCGGAGAGCGATGACGACTATCTCGCCTACTGTGCCATGTGCCGCGACAACTTTGCCCGGCGTGGCAAGCGCGCCCTTCATCTCATTGACCTGATCTTCCCCGACGCCGACGATCCCGCTGCTCGCCCCGACCCTGGCTTCTCGGGGCGTCGCGACAATCGACTGCGGTTGAGCCGGCGCATGCGGCGTGACCTCTGGGGAGAAAGCATGAGCGATCCCGTTCCGTCCGTTTCCCTCATTATCGCCGACTCCGTCCGGGCCGAGATTGAGTGCAAGCTGTTGCTGGTCGACGACATCGCCGAGGTGATCGCCGAGGCGCAGCGGACCGGCTGTCGGCTCAAGGATCGGATCAGCGGCCATTTTACCGCCTCCGGTCGCATCGGCACGGTGACCACATGGGTTGAATACGAACCGACCGAAGCGGGCTTCGTCGTTCATCGCGCCTATGGCCACCGCATGCAGGTGGAGGTGAAGCCATGACCGGTACTTCCGGCGATATTCCCGATCTCGTCTGCGCCCGCTGCGATAAGCCATTGGAAATGCGAAAGGTCGAGGCGAGCTATCTCGGCCAGACCTTCCCGGTCGAGCTGCCATGCTGCCCATCTTGCGGTTTCGTCTATGTCTCGGAGGAGCTCGCCTCCGGGCGGATGCTCAAGGTCGAACAGGCTCTGGAGGATAAGTGATGGACAAATCGTCACTGCCACTTCCGGGCCTGTTTGGCAGTGGTTGTGTCGAGGGCGCCACCGGCGAGCGGTTGCGGCCAGGCGATGGGGCGATCGTCAAAGCGCTGTTCGAGCGGTCCGGCCTGCGTCTCGGTGAGTTGGTATTGGATGTCGGTTGTGGCGCCGGTGAAAGCCTGGTTTGGCTTGAGAAACATGGCTTTGTCGGCATTGGCGTTGATCGAGACCCAAGGACGCTGGCGATCGCTGCTTCGCGGGTCGTCTCGGCGCTGTTCCATGGCGATGGCGCACGCCTGCCATTTGCCGATGGCTGTTTCGACGCGGTCCTCTCCGAATGCAGCCTGTCGCTGATGTCTGACCGTCGTGCGGCGCTCGTTGAATGGGCCCGGGTGCTGAAGCCGGGGGGACGTTTGCTGCTCGCCGACGTCGAATGGCCGCGCGATGACGGGCGAGACGACCTCTGCGAGGACATTTTGGCCGCCGGCTTTGTCATTCTTCACGACGAAGACAGATCGGACGTGCTCGCCGGCTTTGTCGCGCGCTTCATCTTCCACTACGGTTCGCTCGACGCCTTGTGGGGCGATTGCGCTTGCGCTGGGCAAACGGCCGGTCGTCCGCGCTATCGACTGCTCGTCGCCGCGCGATCTGGCGAACCGATGGCGTCGAAAGGGAGGGCAAACCCATGAACGAGGACTCCTTCCGCGTTGCCGAGTTGCTGCTCGACGATTTCAAGTGCAGCCACATCCTGATGCGGCTCGCCCTTGAGGCGCAGGGGCGTGACGACCCGGGTCTTGTCCGGGCCATGTCCGGGCTGGCCCTCGGTATGGGGCAAGGGTTCAATTGCGGAGCCCTATCGGCCGGCTGCTGCGTCATTGGCTATTATGCCGGGCGGGGCGGTGATGGCGAACGCGAGCATCCTGAGCTGGGGGCCATGCTCGACGACTTTGCCGGCTGGTTCACCGCCGCCGCGACCGGTCAGTATGGCGGCATCAACTGTTCCGACATCATGAAGTTCGACGCGTCCCTGAAGCGGGAGCGTTGCCCGGCGCTGGTCATCGCCGCTTGGGGCAAGATCAAGGAAACGCTTGCCGATCACGGCGTCGATATCACGGCTTTCCCGCCGGAGGAAAAGCCGTGAGTGATCCGGTGGGGGCGCCGCTGCCGAGCATTGCCGTGGTGGTGCTGGCGGCCGGTTGGTCGTCGCGCATGGGCGCGTTCAAGCCGCTCTTGCCCTTTGGCAATGACACGGTGCTGGGGCACGTGATCGCTGCCATCGCCGAGGCCGCCATCGGACAGACTTACATCGTCGTCGGCAACGAGGCGGCGCGGATGGTTCCGGCCGTCGAGGCCCACGGCGCGGTGGCGGTGGTCAACGCAGCCTTCGCCGAAGGCATGATGTCGAGCGTCAAGGCCGGGATTGCGGCGTTGCCCGACATGGTCGAAGGCGTGATGATCCTGCCGGTCGACGTGCCGCTCGTCAGGGCCGGGACTTTGGCCCGGATTGCCAGAGGCGCGAGGGAAGGGGAGGCCTTGATCCTTCGCCCGACCTTTCGCGGCCAGTCAGGTCATCCGCCTTTCATTCGCCGGCAACTCTTCGCCGAAATCCTCGCGGCGCCTTCGGAAGTGACGCTACGCGACATTCTGGAGCGACACCAACAGCACGCCCGGTCCATTCCCGTCATTGACAGCGGCATATTGCGTGACATGGACTATTCCGACGACTACCGCCGCCTTGCCGCGCTATTGCCGCATCGCCACCATCCCGACGAAGCGGAGTGCGAGGCGATGCAAGAGGCGATGGGTACGCCGGAGCCGACTCGTCGCCATTGTGCCGCTGTCGCTCGGCTGGCTGTCGAGATCGCCGATCGTCTGATTGCCAAGGGGGTGCCGATGAACGCCGATGCCGTCCGGGCCGGAGCGCTGCTTCACGATATTGCCAAAGGCGAGCCCGATCACGCTTTGGCGGGTGCCCGGCATGTTGCCGCGTTCGGCTTTGCCGATGTCGCCAAAATCGTCGCGGCCCACATGGAAATGGCTTTCGAGCCGGAACAGCCGATCGACGAACGGCACCTGGTGTTTCTCGCCGACAAGCTGATCAAGGGGGAGCGGCGCGTCAGCCTTGAAGACCGCTTCGCGCCGGCCCTTGCCGCGTTTGCTGCGAATCCCGCCGCATTGGCCGGTGCGCGACGTCGCCGCGCCGCCGTCGAAGCCGTGCTTGATGCCGTCGAGGCCGTGACCGGACCGCTCGGCCCCATGATCGTCGGCGGTTCCTCGGTGCTGGTGGGGAGCTGATGATGACCGGTCCCGTTCGCCTGTCCCTTGGACGCACCCGTAGCGTCTGCCCGGAGTGCCTCGACACCATTCCGGCCGAGCGTTTTGCCGTTGGCGACACGGTTTACCTCGACAAGACCTGTCCCGCGCACGGTCGCGTCGTTACGCCGGTATGGCGGGGGCTTCGCAGTTACGATGTCTGGTCCCGCAGTCCTCGCGCCACCGCTCTGCCGGTCAGTGTCAAAACCGACATCGCCGAGGGCTGTCCGAGGGATTGCGGGCTTTGCGCCGATCATCGTCAGCAAGGATGCTGCGTGCTGATCGAGGTGACGTCGCGGTGTGACCTTGTCTGCCCGGTTTGCTTCGCCTCGGCCGGTCGGCATGGAGTGGACATGCCGATCGACGAAATCGGCATTGCCCTCGACGAGCTGAGGTCGGGCAGCGGGCAGGTGCATATCCAGCTGTCGGGCGGTGAACCCACGGTGCGCGATGATCTCCCCGCGGTCGTCGCCCTGGTGCGGGCCAAGGGGTTCGATTTTGTCCAACTCAACACCAATGGCCTCAGGATTGGTCGCGAGCCCGACTATCTTGCCGCCCTGGCCGATGCCGGTCTCGACTGCGTCTTCCTGCAGTTCGACGGTGTCAGCGATGCCGTTTATCGGCAGTTGCGCGGCCGGGACCTGTTGGCGGCAAAGCGCCTCGCCATCGCGAGCGCGCGGGCGGCCGGTGTCGGCGTGGTGCTGGTGCCGACGTTGGTCCCCGGCGTCAACACGGGTGAGATCGGCGCCATCGTCGATTTCGCCAAGCAACAGATGCCGACGGTGCGGGCCGTCCATTTTCAGCCGGTCTCGTATTTCGGGCGCAATCCTCGGGCTCCCAGCGACGAGGACCGCATAACCCTGCCGGAGGTGATGGAGGCGCTGATCGAGCATGCCGGCGGCGCCATTGGGCTCGAGGATTTCCGTCCCGGTTCGGCGGAGAATCCCTTCTGTTCTTTCAGTGGCCGCTTTGCTGTCGACCGTTCCGGTCGCTTTCGCTCCGATCCGGAGCCGGGGACCGGCTGTTGTGGTTCCCAAACAGGGAACACAACCGGCGAGGCGGGATGCTGCGAAGCCACGACGTGGCGCTCACCGGCCGTGGCCCGCGCCCAGCGTTATGTCGCGGGCCAATGGACGAAGGCGCCCCAAGAGGAAATGCCGGCTGCCGGTCTTGAGGCTTTCGATGCGTTTCTGGAGCAGCAGAGCCAGCGCCTGTCGCTGTCCGGCATGGCCTTCCAGGACGCCTGGACGCTCGACCTCGATCGCCTGCGCCAGTGCCATATCCATGTGGCAAAGTCCGACGGTCGCGTTATCCCGTTCTGCGCCTACAATCTGACCGATCTCCAGGGGCGGTCGCTTTACCGCGAGCCGTCGACATGAATGGGTTCGGAACGCTGGATGCTTGGGTGGGGCGGACGATCGGCCTCGATCGCCTGCCAACCCGCGACGATATCGAGGCCTATCAGCTTCGTTGCCTGAACGAGACGATTGCCTACGCGCGGTCCCAAAGCCCCTTCTACCGGCAGCGAAGCGATTGGCCGGAACGGGGCGATCTCCAGGATCTCGGCGATATCGCCCGTTTCCCCCTGACGACGCCGGCCGACCTCGTGCGCAATGATCCGTCGCTGATCGCCTTGCCGATGCGCGACGCGGTGCGTCTCGTCACCATTCCGACGTCGGGCACTTCAGGTCGGCAGAAGCGCCTGTTCTTCACCGAGGCGGATATCGAGGCGATCGTCGCCTATTTCGAGCACGGCATGGCGACCATCGTTCGCCCGGGGAGCTGCGTGGCGGTGGCTTTTCCCGCCCAACGGCCAGACAGCGTCGGTGATCTCCTGATGCGCGGACTGGCAAGACTCGGGGCTCTTCCCGTGGCGCTGCCTGTCGACGGCACGCTGGAAACCCTGGTCGGCGCCTTGCGCGAACTGCAACCGGTGGCGATTGCCGGCATGCCGGTGACGCTGGGGGCCGTCGCGCGGCTCATGGCGGCCGATGGTGGGCCATCGCTCCGCATCGAAACGGCACTGGTCAGTGCCGACAGCGTTTCGCCAAGCTTCAAGGCGGCGCTCGCGGTTGTCTGGGGCACCGAGGTGTTCGAACATTGGGGCATGACCGAAACAGGATATGGCGGTGCGCTCGCCTGCGAGGCACACGATGGTTTGCATATCCGGGAAGGCGATCTCTATCTCGAGGTTATCGAGGCGAACACCGGTCGGGTACTGCCGGCCGGCCATGAGGGCGAGGTTGTCGTCAGTACCTTGCGCCGCCGTGGCCTGCCGCTCATTCGCTATCGCACCGGCGACAGCGGATGCATCGTCGAAACGCGCTGTCACTGCGGGTCAATCCTCAGGCGGCTTCGGCTCGGTGGGAGGATCGGCGAGCCAATTGCGGTCGGAGAAGGACGGAGCTTATCGGCGGAGATTGTCGATGACATTGTCTTCGCGGTTCCGGGGGTGATCGATTTCTCGATCCAGCTGAGATCCGGCCGCAATGCAGGCCTTACCGTCGATATCCTGACGGCCGACCCACGAACGATCGAGGATGTTCGATACGCGCTTCTTCATCATCCAATTGCCGGCCCGCTGCTGCAATCGGTAAAAATGAGTGTTGCTATCGGGTTAGCATCTGGTCCGTCTTTTCCTCTTTGCCGCAAGCGCAGGGTAACGGTGGTCCAGGGGGAGGGGTAAATGGCTGAAACAAAAAGAAAAATAACATCGCTATATAGAATGATGTTATATCGACTGAAGGATCATAACGATTTAGTTCGGTGGGGCTTATGATCGAATTCCACGATAGGAAAGCCCACTTTTACCAGAAGTCCGGCCTCGCTGCCGGGAGGCTTGTCTGAGGTGGTCTCATCGCGAGAAAAATGTGAGCGATGTCTTTGATACTTCAGCGCTGGATGCCCCTGGAGGGTGCTGACATGGTCCTGCCTCAACGGCTCGAAGCCGATACATGTGCGATTCCGACGGGGGGACCGGCCGCCTGCGGAACTTGCAGAAGTACATCTGGACGACATGAGCGCGGCATTCGTCCTGGCCCCATTCCCGATCAGGATGGGTTGCTGGCTGTCCGCTCGAAATTCATGTCCGATGGCATTGTGCCCGCGGGTGTATCGCTGCCGATCCTGCGTTCCTGGGAGCGCAGCAGCATGCACGGCCTGGTCAACGGCAAGCCTCGACGGAGCGAGACGCGGCTCACCGAAACCGCTCTCAAGGAGCTGAGAGAGCGTAACGAGGAACTGTTGGTTTCCGCCTGGGGTGAAATCGTCACGCTCTGTCGCGAAACGCAGCCGCTCGGTGGCGTGGTGGTGCTGACCGACCCCAACGGCGTGGTGCTGGTCCGTCTGGGCGACAACACGTTCAGCGATGAAGCGGAGCGGCTCGGCCTGTGCGCGGGCGGCGACTGGTCCGAGCAGGCGATGGGGACCAATGCCATCGGCACGGCCGTATCCGAGCGCTTCGCCCTATCGGTCATCGGGGCCGAGCACTTTTGCAATGGCAATACGGATATCAGTTGTTCCGCGGTGCCGATCATCGACCCGTGCGGCGCCCTGGCCGGCATTATCGATCTGTCGACGTCGGTCACGGTCGCGCACGATTACTCGCTGCCTCTCTTGAAGCGGGCCGCCAACGAAATCGAGCGGCGAGTGTTCGAACGGCGATATGGACGCTTCGAACAGATGCATCTGCATTCAAATCCGCGTCTGCTCGGCAGTCCCAACGAGGGTCTGCTGGCCTTCGACAGCGATCGTCTGGTTGGCGCCAACCGCGCGGCGATCGAGTTGATCGGCCTCAGCTGGTCGGCAATCGGCGTCATGCATTTCCGGCAACTCTTCTCGGTGCAGCATGCCAGCGTGACGCGGCAAGCTTCAGCCGATGAGTGCGTGGTGCAATCCGCTCAGGGATCGACCTTCTTTGCCCGCATGCAGATGCCGCGCAAAGCCCAGGGCGGCGCCGAGCCGAGCAGAACGATCGAACGCGAGCCCGTGCGGCCGGCGCTTGGCGAACCGGTTGGCAAGGATGCGCTTCCGCATGTGGTCCTCGAGACGCTGCAAACCGAAGGCGGCCCGAAGCTGCGTAAGATGAAGGTCGGCCAACTCGTCTACGGCGCCAATCTGATGGACGATATCGGCGAAGCCATCCTGATCGTCGCCTCAGGCCGCTATCGGTGTTTCGCCTCGCACGAGGGCAAGGAACTGACGCTGTTCACGCTTGGTCCGGGCGACGCGGTACCGCTCCAGCCGGAGATGGTGGTCGAGGTGCGCAAGGAGGGCGAGGCGGCCGTGGTCCCACGCGCCCTGTTCCGGCGCCTGACCCGCGACCATCCCGAGTTCGGCATGTGCATTCTGCCGGCCGTCGAGAAGATGCTGAACCGGTCGCTGACCATGGTCGGCGAAATGGCCTTCCGTAGCGTGCGCTACCGCTTGATCAGATATCTCTGCGAGATGGCCGAGCACGATGGTCGCCAGACCTCGGCGGGGGTTGTCATTGATGCCGCGCCGCATGGCGATGATCTTGCCATGGCCATCGGAGCCGCGCGCCAATCGGTCTCGACGGTTCTGGCAGAGCTTATCCGGACGGGCGATGTCCAGCGGCCGACACCGCGCACCTTCGTCATTCCGGATATCGAAAGTCTCAAGGAGGAACTGCGGGTTCTGCGCTGAGGTGCAGGCGATTTTCCGACGGCAACCGGCCAGCCTCAAGGCAAGTTCAAGGCGTACCAGCAGCGATCATGAGCGCTTTTCTGACCGACGGCTATGGCCGAACCATCCGCTGTATCCGCCTGCCGGTTTTGGGTGGCTGATGATCGGCAATGAAAACCATGAGGTCGTCACCTCAAGGGATGGTCGTGAGCAGCATGTCGACAAGGCACTGCACGCTTTGTCCGGATTCGCCCGGCAGCACCAGATTGGCGGTCGCCTTCAGTTCTGGCGCGGCGTTGCCAACCGCCGCCGTCAGAGCACAGCCTTTGAAGAGTTCCATGTCGTTTTCCTCGTCCCCGACCGCGATCACCTGATCTCGATGCAGTCCGAGACTGGCGAGAGCGTGGGAAAGACCGCTCCTTTTGTTGATGCCCTTCGGCAAGACCAATATCCGGCGACCGCAGCCGACAACTTCAAGATCATAGCCGCCGAGCGCGATCAACACTTCCACGCAGCCCGCATTGCCGGCGGCGGTGGCCACCATCGAGCGCCCGACAAACAATGGCTCGCCGGGCAGCTCCCGCGCCAGGTCGGCCAGGAAGCGTTCGTCGACGGCTGGCGCGATCAGCTGTTCGGTTCCAGTTGCCGGGCAGAAGGATACGGCTCCGTTCTCCAGGATAACCGCGTCGAACAGATCGAGTTCGCCACAGACCTGACGGATGTTGTCGAGCCGCCGGCCAGATACCAGGATCAGCCGGAAGCCGCCGGCGCGCAGGGATCGCAGTGCCGCCACGGTGTCCGCGCTCATCCGACCCCGATCGGCAAGGGTGCCGTCGTAGTCGGCGGCGAGAACCTTGAGATCGGTCGGGAAATGCCAAGTGGTGCGTATGGACGATTGCTGGCATGGCGTATTCGGTGTCGCGAGCATTTCATTCGTCCTTGTTGCCGTCTGAGACTGGAGCCGGCAACGGCGAGACCGGCGGTTCGAGTCCGAATTTTCTGGGAGAAAAGCACGTTATGAAGGACGGTCTCAGTCACCTGGACGACAAGGGCGCTGCCCATATGGTCGACGTCGGCGAAAAAGACGTCACGCAGCGCGCTGCGACCGCCAGCGGTCGGGTCATCATGAAGGCGGAGACGCTGGCGCTGATCGTCGACGGTCGGGTGCCGAAGGGCGATGTCATCGCCACCGCGCGGTTGGCCGGCATCATGGCGGCGAAGAAGACGGCCGACCTCATCCCCCTCTGCCATCCGCTGGCGTTGTCCGGGGTTGTGCTCGACCTTGAGCCTGATCCGGCATTGCCGGGAATCATCGTATCGGCGACCGTGCGCTGCACCGGCAAGACCGGTGTCGAGATGGAGGCGCTCACCGCTGTTTCGGTCGCCTGCCTGACCATCTATGACATGGTCAAGGCGGTGGAAAAGGGCGTGCGCATCGAGGCCATCCATCTTCTCGAAAAGAGCGGTGGCAAGTCTGGTCACTGGCTGGCGAACACCTGACCTATTCGAAGTCGTCGACAGGAGCTGTCATGACGCTGATTTCCGTGGAAGTTGCCCAAGCCGAACTCCTGTCCGCCGTCAGGCCGACGAGCAGCGAGCGGGTGTCACTGAGCGAGGCGGGCGGCCGCGTATTGGCCGCCGATCTCGCGGCGCGCCGGACGCAGCCACCGGTTCCTCTGTCGTCGATGGACGGCTATGCCATGTGCGCAGCCGCTGCCACCGGCGACGTTTGGCTTCGCGTCGCGGGAGAGTCGGCTGCCGGCCACGGCTTTGGCGGCACGCTGAGCGAGGGAGAGGCGGTCCGCATCTTCACCGGCGCGCCGCTGCCCGCCGGCGCGGACTGTGTTGTCATGCAGGAGGATGCCGAGCGGGATCTCGATCGCGTTCGTGTCAAGGTCGCTCCTGTCCCGGGCCAATATGTCCGCCCGCGTGGGCTCGACTTCAGCGAGGGAGACATCGGCCTGGTCGCGGGAACCCGTCTCGGCTTCACGTCGCTGGGGCTGGCGGCCGCCATGAACCACGACAGCCTGATGGTACGGCGCCGACCGCGTGTTGCGGTGATCGCTTCCGGCGACGAGCTTGTGCCACCAGGAGGCGAGCCGCAGCCAAATCAGATTATCGCTTCGTCATCGGTCGCACTCTCTCATTTGATCCGAGAGGCGGGTGGCGATCCGATTGATCTCAGCATTGCCCCTGACGATCTCGGTTTGTTGCGCCGGCGTATCCGGCGTGGCCTGGACGACGGCGCCGACATCGTGGTGGTGATCGGTGGTGCCTCCGTTGGAGACCATGATTACACGCCATGCGACCGGGCAAGCCGCTGATGCACGGCCGCGTTGGTCAGGCCGAAGTGCTCGGCCTTCCCGGCAATCCGGTATCGACGCTGGTCTGTGGCGTGCTGTTTCTGGCGCCGCTGATCCGCGCCATGCTCGGTCGGGGGGACGTGCTGCCCGAGACCTCAACCGCCACTCTGGAAGCCGATCTCCAGCCCAACGACATGCGGCGCGACTATTTGCGTGGTCACCTGTTCATGAGGGATGGATTGCTCCGCGTAACCCCCTTTGCTCGACAGGATTCTTCCCTGCTGAGGGTTCTGGCGACGGCCAATGCCCTGGTTATCCGCCCCGAATACGCGCCGGCGATAGCGGCCGGCGAGACCGTCGAGGTCATTCGGCTCTAGGTGTGATCAGATGAGGGATCGAGCCTGATCTGCTTCCGCCGGTCGGTTTGGCAACCCCGGCATCACTGTGTCTGGACGGCGGCGATAGCCGATGGTGTCCACTCTCATGTCGCGGATGTCGACCATCAGCAGACGCCCGATCAGAGGCTTGCCGACGCCGGTAATCAATTTCAGGACTTCGCAGGCCGCAAGAGTGCCAAGCACACCGACCACCGCGCCGAGAATGCCGACTTGGGAACAGGTCGGCACGTCACCTTCAGGCTCATGCGGCATCAGGCAACGCCAGCTCGGCGCAGGCTGCCCCTTGTCATCGAGCAAATAGGGCTGAAGCGTCGTCACCGAGCCGTAGAATTCCTGGACTGCCGCCGAAACGAGCGGCTTTTGCAGCGCATAGGCGGTGTCCGCCACCAGGAAGCGCGTCGGGAAATTATCCGTTCCGTCGACGATGATGTCGAAGCGGTCGAAGATGGAGGCGATGTTGGTGCTGTCAAGACGCACCGGAAACAGCTCGGTCACCACATTGGGGTTCAAGGCCGCGACGCGCTCGGCGGCGCTCTCGACTTTGGGCTTGCCGACGTTGGCTGTGGAATGCACGACCTGTCGCTGCAGATTGGAGAGCGACACCACATCGTCATCGACGAGGCCGAGCGTGCCGACGCCGGCGGCGGCCAGATACTCGATGATGGGAGAACCGAGCCCGCCCGCACCGACGCACAGCACCCTGGCCGCCTTGAGCTTCTGCTGACCGGCGCCGCCGACGTCTCGCAGCAGCAAATGCCGCGAGTAACGGCGGATTTCGTCCTGGCTCAGAGGGGAAGTCATGGGCGGCGTTCCTTGATGTGCCTTGTCGGTGCGCGATGGTAGGGATCACCAGATCAAACCAAATGCTCTGGCTGGAAATACGCGGCTGGCTGAAGCTGGATCATCGCGTATCGGCGCAGCGGTTTCCAGCGCCATGATGGCTTTTCACCGCCTCATCCCGCCGCTGCGCTGTTCGAAATCGCAAGGCAGCCGGCCTGCGCCAATTCACAAAAAAAGAAAGACCCGCGGGAAACCTTGCGGCTTCTCGCGGGTCGTGTTGGCTTTTCTCTGCCGAGAGCATCGGACCGAAAAGTGGAATCCGGTTTTCGGAAAATCTGATGCTCAAACAAAGAACTAGATCGTCACCTTGCGTCCGTTAGGACGCACGACGATCTAGGCGGCGCGGACAGTTGCCAGGAAGGTTCTGACCTGTTCCTTCAGCATGTCCGACTGCTGCGACAGTTCCGCCGACGAACTCAGAACCTGTTCGGCAGCGGCGCTTGTGGCCGAGGCCGCTTGCGTGACCAGTACGATGTTCCGGGACACGTTGGTCGTACCAGTCGATGCACTCTGGACGTTCTGGGCAATGTCCTGCGTCGTAGCCGCCTGTTCCTCAACTGCCGCGGCGATCAGCGCGGCGATCTCATCCATCTTCTCGATGGTCTTGGAGATGCTGTCGATGGCCGAGACGGCGGTGCCGGTGGACGACTGAATGCCGGAGATCTGCGCGCTGATCTGAGCTGTCGCCTTGGCGGTCTGATCGGCCAGGTTCTTGACCTCGGAGGCGACCACGGCAAAGCCCTTTCCGGCCTCACCGGCACGGGCCGCTTCGATCGTCGCGTTGAGGGCCAGTAGGTTGGTCTGGCCGGCGACATTGCCGATCAGGTCGACGATCTCGCCGATCCGCTGGGCGGCTTCCGACAGGTCTTTCACGGTCTTGGCGGTGCCAACGGCTTCCTGCACGGCGCTGGCTGCCATCCGCGCGCTTTCGGCAACCTGGCGGCTGATTTCCTGGACGGAAACCGCCATCTCCTCGGAGGCCGAAGCCACGGTGTTGACGTTGGCAGAAGCCTCTTCGGATGCCTGGGCAACCTCGGCAGAGCGCACCGACGTATCCTCGGCCGTACTGGTCAAGGTTTGGGCGGCCGACTGGAGTTGCGTCGATGCCGAGGAAACCGAACCAACGATGGCGCCGACCGATCTCTCGAATTCGTCGGCCATGCGATCCATCGCCGTCTTGCGTTCCGCCGCGATGCGGGCGTCGTTGGCTGCCGACTGTTCACTCGCCGCTTTGGCATCGACAACGGCGTTATCCTGAATGATGCCGACGGTGCGGGCCATGGCGCCGATCTCATCCTTACGATCGGTACCCGGCACGACGATGCCGGTCTTGCGGGCTGCGAGGCCTTCCATGGCAGCGGTGAGGCGCTGGATGGGCTTGCTGACCGACAGCGAAACCAGCCACATCACGAAGATGCCGGCAAGAGTAGCCACCAGCGACACGATGGCCTGGTTGCTGGTGCTGTCATTCTGGGCAGCGCCAGTTTCTGTCGCAAGCTTGGTAACGTCGGCCATGACCACCGCACGCGGAACGCCGATGATCACCGACCAGTTCGTTCCGGTGCGGCCGAGCGGCACGGGGGCGAACACACGCAGGCGATCAGTCGCCTCTTCATAGGTGATGTCCTGCTTACCGGCGACGATCGTCTTCATGTCCTCCTGCCATGAGGGGAGAAGCTTTGACAGCGGTCCGCCGATGGCTGTGGGATCGAGACTTGAGGCGACGACCAGCCCCTTATCGGTCGCAATGGTGATGGCACCGGCGCCACCGTAGATTTGCCCATTCACAGCTTCTGCCAGCTTCTGAATGGCCGACAGATCGAAGTCGGCGCCGGCGACGCCCAGGAACTTGCCGTTGACCGTGATGGGAACCGACATCGTCGAGAGGAAGACGGCCTTGCCCTGGACGATATAGGGCAGGGGGGCGAGGATGCTTTCCTTGCCGGTTTCCTGCGGGCCGATGAACCAACCACCCTTCATGAGGCCGTTGGGGTGGCTCTCGCGGCTGTCGTATTCAACCAGTGGCTGGAGCGCGATCTTGCCGGCGCTGTCGCGTGTCCAATAAGGAAGGGCGCGCCCGGTCTGGTCCGAGCCGATGTTGGTCTTGCCTTTGGAGGCCGCGTCATTGCCATCAAGGCCGTCGACGACCCAGGCGCTGTAGGTGCCGTTGAAGCGCGGATTGTCCTTGAGAACATTGAGCAGCGTGGCATTGAGCTGGGCCCGGCGCAGTTCGACCGGCGTCGCGGACTCACCATCGCCGACCATGACTTCGAAGGCGCGCGCCATGTTGCGGGCCGCGGCAAATGCTGTGTCCACTTCCGCGCGGATGTCTCCAGCTTGCGTCGTGGCGATTGCCTGCAGGGCTTCGCGCGATTTTGCGTCAAGCAACTGAGAGACGCTCTTGTTGGTTTGTTCGTTGACCTTCTTGCTGGCGAACACGCCATAGCCAACGACGGCCGCGACAGTCGTTACCAGGCAAACGACGGACAACGAGACGATCTTGACCTTAATCGATTGAATGTTCACCGGATCCCCCAGCGCTGACACCGCTGTCAAACCTGACAGCTCCCCCCTGTCTAGCCGGCAACCGTTAACAACGAAAAAATATTCCCCAAGCATTAAGCATCAAGATTCACCCTTTCGACGATGGTCGCAATCGTTGCTTCGCCTCAAATGGGTTTGTTTCGTGAGGTTACGTTCCGTATTGTTTACAAGGGGCCGAGTTGGGCTCTTGCGCGTAGGCGTTGCAATTACTCTGTCTAGTTTCGAGTATTATACTAATTACGCCAGACACTAAGTTCATGCTGACACAATTCGTTCCCTGATGCCACTTAAGCGGAAATGGATGCAACGAACAACCTCACGTCGAGTGTCCTTGGCAAGGCCGACCTAGTATTATTACAGAGTGAGTCAGCCCGGAACCTTTCTCCTCCGCGAAGTTTTTGTCGGCAAACAGAAGAAGGACTATGCCGCAAAGCATAATCAGAGAATTCACGTTCGAGTTTCCGCTGCCGATCGAGATCCTGCAGCTCTGGACAATCGGCGCGGCCCTTCCGTGTGGCCTGGTCGGACGGAAGCGCGACGTTCACAGGAATCCAGCGGGTTTGAGAACGAACATGTTGGTTGGTTTGGCCATCGCCACCTTCTGCAGGATCACGCTCGGCGACTAGCGGCAACTCGGCAGAAGCGTGTCTATGGCCCGGTTCAGTTCGTCATAGTGGCTGATGACGATGTCGGCGCCGAACTCGACCGCCGGGCGACCGCCGTAGCCGAAATCCACGGCGATCACCGGGACGCTGGCGGCCCGCGCCGTGGCGATGTCGGTCTCGCTGTCGCCAACCATGACCGCCATATCCGCCCTGCCGCCGGCACGGGCGACTGCCTCAAGGAGAGGGCGTGGGTGCGGCTTCTGCTCGGGCAGGCTGTCGCCACCGATCACGGCGGCGAATAAAGCGTAAAGGCCGGTCCCCTTGAGCACCGCCTCGCCCAGGACTTCCCGTTTGTTGGTGCACACGGCCAAGCCAAAACCGCGACGGGAAAGTCGGGTGAGGGCCTCAACGAGGCCAGGGTAGGGCCGCGTCTCGGCTGCGATTTCGGCGGCATAGAAGGCAACGAATCGCTCGACCAATCCTGGCAGCCGTGGCGCGTCGAGCGGTCGGTTGCCTCTACGAAATCCTTCGCCGATCAGAGCCCGAGCGCCATGGCCGAACAGGCCTGCCACATCGGCGCGCTGGACTGCGGAAAGACCCTCTTCGTTCAGAATCTGGTTCAGCGCCCGTAGAAGGTCGGGCGCCGTGTCGAGCAACGTGCCGTCAAGATCGAAAACCACAACCGGACGCATTGTTCGACCCACTTTTCCCCAGGCGATGAGGCAAGGGTTTAGCATGCCGATGGGGAGATGACAGGGGCACTTGCCCATATTGGGGCTTGGCGCAGGTCGACCAAGGTCTCGTCCCTACGCAACGGGCTTGCGGCATTGGTCAGTTTGCGGCAAACCAGCGGGGACCGTTTCCGGGGAAATGGGGCTTGATCGCGGCGGGCGCATCATTTCGCCAGAATTCGGTTTCACAGGCTGGGGCGACGGCGCTTTCGATGCGACCGACACCGCCAACGATTCCGTGTTGGAGTTGCGTTGGCGCTGTGACGGGCGTCTGGAAAGCTTGCCCTTGGGACCATTGAAGTCAACGACGAAGTCGATATCGGAGATTTGTGTATGCACCGGACCCTGAACCTTCTCCGCCGCCCGCTGGCGGCGGCCATGGTGATCGCCGCGCTGGCGTCTCCGGCACTTTCAGAGGACTTCACCGAGTCCCATATTGCCGCGGCTCGCGAGACCATCGCCGCGGCCCACGCTTCCGAGCAGTTCAACGAAATCCTCCTCAACCTTGCCGACCAGACAAAGGCGCTCTTCCAGCGCTCCAACCCCGGTGCTGCCAAGGATATCGAGGAAGTCGTCAGCTCCGTCGCTCTCGACCTTGCCAAGCGCCGCCCGGACCTCGATCGTGAGCTGGAGCGCGTCTGGGCCGGTCGTTTCAGCGAGGACGAGCTGAAGCAGATCACCGCTTTCTTCAAATCGCCGGTTGGTGAGAAATACGGTCAGATGGCCCCGGTCATCATCCAGGATTCGATGCGCTCTGCCGGTATCTGGCGGGATGCCATCTCGACCGAGATCGTGACGCGGTCGCGGGACGAGCTCAACAAGCGCGGCTATAACTTCTAAGTGACGTGGGCGGCAGTTGCCACGACCGGCTAGTGACGTGATATGAGGACGTTGGTTCCTCAGCGCGGCGGTTGGTGATGGCATCTTTCGACTATGATCTCTTCGTTATCGGCGCGGGCTCCGGCGGGGTCCGCGCCGCGCGCATTTCTGCCGGCTATGGCGCTCGCGTCGCCATCGCCGAGGAATCCCGGTTCGGAGGTACCTGCGTCATCCGCGGCTGCGTACCGAAGAAACTCCTGGTCTACGCTTCCCGTTTTGCCGGCGAGTTCAACGATGCGGCCGGCTTTGGCTGGACGGTTGGCGAACGGACCTTCGACTGGAATGCGCTGAGAGAGGCCAAGGAGCGGGAGATCACCCGTCTCGAGGGCATTTATGTCGGCAACCTCGAGCGATCGGGCGCCGAGGTCATTCGGGATCGCGCCGTCATCACCGGCCCCAACGAGGTTCGCCTCGTGGCGTCGGGGCGCACGATCACCGCTGGCCGCATTTTGATCGCCACCGGCAATCGTCCGATTCTCCCGGAGGTTCCCGGCATGGAACATGCGGTCACCTCGACCGACATGTTCGACCTTCCGAGTCTGCCTGAAAGGGCCGTGGTGATTGGCGGTGGCTACATCGCCCTGGAGTTTGCGTCCATCCTCAACGGCCTCGGCGTGGCCACCACCGTGCTTTACCGCGGTGAGCAGGTTCTGCGCGGCTTCGATCGCGAAGTGCGCGACAAGCTCGCCGATGCGCTCAGAGCGCGTGGCGTTGACCTCAGGACCGGCGTGCAGGTGCGTCGCATCGACAAGACGGCGGTTGGTTTCGCCGTCGAGCTGATGGATGGCGCCAACCTCGACACCGATCTCATTCTTGCCGCGACCGGTCGCAAGCCGAACACAACGGGACTTGGTCTCGAAAACCAGGGTGTGGTGCTCGATCAGGATGGCGCGGTGGTCGTCAACGCGCTGTCGGAAACGTCGGTCCCTTCCATCTATGCCGTGGGGGACGTGACCAATCGCGCCCAACTGACGCCGGTGGCCATCCGCGAGGGGCACGCCTTTGCCGATACGGTGTTTGGCGGCAAGGAAAGCTTTGCCGACCATTCGCTGCTTCCAACGGCGATTTTCACCACGCCTGAAGTTGGCACGGTCGGCCTGTCGGAAGAGGCAGCTTGCGCCACCTACCAGGCGGTGGACGTCTACAAGACCGAATTCCGGCCGATGCGCAACATTCTCGCCGGTCGCGACGAGCGTACCTTCATGAAGGTGGTCGTCGATGCGGTCACCGATCGTGTGCTCGGCGTCCACATCATGGGCCCGGATGCCGGCGAGATGATCCAGCTCGTCGGCGTTGCCTTGACCATGGGCGCGACCAAGCGCGACTTCGATCGCACCATGGCCGTCCACCCGACCGCCGCCGAGGAGCTGGTCACGCTAAGGACGCCCTCCGTCCGGCACAGATAAGGCCGGTGACGGAGGGCGACGCCGCGCCTCTCAGCGGGCAATGGGAATCCAGATCTCCACCGTGCCGTCGCCGGTCTTGGGATGGAAGCGCTCGTCGTAGAGCTCGAAGTCCGGCGTCTTGGCCGGTTCCAGTCCGGCGTCGGGCAAGGCCTTGTTCCAGATGGTATAGACGGTCTTGTTGAACTCTGAGAGATGCCCGACGTGCTCGAAGACGGCATATCGGCTCGCTGGAATGTCGACGAAATCGAACCCCTCAGGAACGCGCGTCGACGTGGATTCGAGACCCGCGATGTAACGGAAATGCCCGTCGGCTTCCATGTCGCAGCAGACACCATAGGCGGCTGTGCCCACAGGCGATGGAATCTCGCCGCAACGCGGATTGAAATCGCCCCACAGCCGGGGAATGGCGGCATTGGTTTCGAAGGTGCAGCGCGTCGAAAGACCGATCACGCGGAAGGCTCCGCGCTCACGGAACTTGGGGGCGGCTAGGTCGACGATCATATCCTTGCGCATGGTCCAAGGCTCCATCAAGGTCAGGCAGCTTGTGGTTCGGGCTTGACGAACTGTGCTTGGCAGCACGCCGAAGCAACTGGCGAAAGCCCGGGTGAATGCCTCATGGGAGCCGTAGCCCGCGTCGAGAGCGACGGGCAGGATCTCCTGATCGCCTGTCGCCAAAGCCTCCGCGGCAATCGCAAGCCGCCGGGCTCTCAAATAGCTCATCGGTGCGAGACCGACATTCGTCTGAAAGAGGCGCGACAGGTGCCAGGGGCTGGCAGAGCAAAGGTCTGCCAGCTCGGCGAGCGTCATCGGACGCCCGATGTTCAGCTCAAGGTACCAGATCGCCTTTTCCAGAACGCCCATTTCATCCTCGTGGGTTGAGAGGCGTCTCCTTCATGCCCTGATGCAACCGATATCGCTTGATCGGAATTGCTGGCAGCGGAAAAAGAAACGCCGCCCGCAGGCGGCATCTCTGAAGAATGGGGCAGTCAATCAGGCGACGACCGTCTTGCCGTTGGCATCGAACCGGTGAATCTTGGCCGGATCCGGCGTCGCATAGACGATATCATCCGCCGTATAGCGGTGCTCGCCGAACAGCCGCACGGTGAGGAGGCCGGCATTCTCGGTTTCGAGGTAGAGATTGGTGTCGGCACCGAGATGCTCGGCGTGGATCACCTTGCCCCGGAAGCGACCTTCGGTTGGCGAGACGCTGAGATGCTCCGGTCGGATGCCGATCGTTGCGCCCGCCTCGCCGATGCGCGCCGCCTCGATGAAGTTCATCTGCGGCGATCCGATGAAGCCGGCGACGAACAGGTTGGCGGGACGGTTGTAGAGTTCCATCGGCGAGCCGATCTGCTCGATGACGCCGCCGTTCAGCACGACGATGCGGTCGGCCAGGGTCATCGCTTCGACCTGGTCGTGGGTCACGTAGATCATGGTGGCGGCGAGCTGCCGATGCAGGCGGGCGATCTCGACGCGGGTCTGCACGCGCAGCGCGGCGTCGAGGTTGCTGAGCGGCTCGTCGAACAGGAACAGCTCCGGTTCGCGCACCAGCGCCCGGCCGATGGCCACGCGCTGACGCTGGCCGCCCGACAGCTCGGCCGGCCGACGCTTGAGATAAGGCTCCAGCGACAGCATGTCCGTCGCCTTGGCGACGCGGACGTCGATCTCGGCCGCCGGTGTGCCGGCCTGCTTGAGGCCGAGCGACATGTTGTCGCGCACACTGAGGTGCGGGTAGAGCGCATAGGTCTGGAAGACCATGGCGATGCCGCGTTTGGCCGGCGGTGCCACCGTCACGTCGTCGCCATTGATCAACACGGTGCCCGAGGTGACGTCCTCGAGACCGGCGATCGAGCGCAGCAGGGTCGACTTGCCGCAGCCCGATGGGCCGACGAAGATGACGAACTCGCCGTCCTTCACCTGAAGGTCGATGCCTTTCAGCACTTCCTGCGCGCCGAAGGACTTCCTGATGTTCCTGAGTTCCAGCGATCCCACGGGCTACTTCCTTACAGCTTGACCGGCTTGCCGGTGCGGACGCTCTCGTCGGCGGCGAGGCAGACGGCCAGCGATTTCAATGCGTCGTTCATGTGCTGGGTGAGGTCGATATCCTCGACGATCGCCTTCAGCATAAAGGCCTGTTCCAGCTCGCAAAGCTCCTGGTGGCCGGGCTCGCCGGCCATCGTGTAATCGACGTCGGGGGCAAGAAAAGCACCGTCGGGGCCGGTTGCCGCCTTGTGGACGCGGATGGTCGAGGTGCGGGTGTGGGCATCGACGTCGTCCGACTTGCCTTCCTTCATGACGATGGAGGCCGAGCCGTTCGGCGAAATGATATCCTTCACGAAGAAGGCCTGCTCGGACATCATCGGTCCCCAGCCCGCCTCGTACCAACCGAGCGATCCGTCGGAAAAGATCACCTGCAGGTGGCCGTAATTGTACATGTCGGGCGCGATCTCGTTGGAGAGCCTGAGCCCCATGCCGCGCACTTCCGTCGGCTCGGCGTCGGTCACCTGGCACATGACGTCGATATAGTGGACGCCGCAATCGACGATCGGCGACGTCGTGTTCATCAGCGCCTTGTGGGTTTCCCAGGTCTTGCCGGTCTTGCCGGAGGACTGCTGGTTGAGGTTCATGCGGAAGACATAGGGACCACCGAGCGCCCGCGCCTCGGCGATGAAGCGCTGCCACGAGGGATGGTGACGCAGGATGTAGCCGATGACGAGCTTGCGCTTGTTGGCGATGGCGCAGTCGATGATGCGCCGGGCGTCGGCCACGGTGGTGGCGAGAGGCTTCTCCACGAACACGTGGCAGCCCTGTTCCATGGCCATCACCGCAAAGTCGGCGTGGCTCTCCGAATAGGTGCTGATCGACGCCATGTCCGGCTTCAGCGCCTTGAGCGCTTCGGGGAAGGACGGGGCGATCGGCCCATGTTGCCGAGGCCGGCGGAAAGGACGCGAACGGGCGATGTCATTTGACCGCTCCCGAGGTGATGCCGCGGATCAGTTGCCGCGAGAAGATGACGTAGAGGATGAGCACCGGGAAAATGGCCAGCGACAGCGCTGCCAGAACGGCGTTCCAGTTGGTCACGAACTGGCCGATGAACAGCTGCGCGCCGAGCGTCACCGTCTTGGTGGCCTCACTTGGGGCGAGGATCAACGGGAACCACAGGTCGTTCCAGATCGGGATCATGGTGAACACGGCCACCGTCGCCATGGACGGACGAACCAGCGGCAGCACCAGACGGAAGAAGATGGCGTATTCGCTGAGGCCGTCGATGCGGCCGGCATTCTTGAGATCGTCCGAAACCGTCCGCATGAATTCCGACAGGATGAAGACGGCGAGCGGCAGCCCCTGCGCCGTGTAGACCAGCACCAGGGCGGTCAGCGTGTTGACGAGTCCGCTCGCGACCATGCCCTGCAGCAGCGCCACTGTGCCGAGGCGGATCGGGATCATGATGCCGATGGCAAGGTAAAGCCCCATCAGCGTGTTGCCCCGAAAGCGGTATTCGGAGAGAGCAAAGGCCGCCATGGCGCCGAACAGCAGCACCAGGAAGATCGAGACGACCGTGACGATGGTGCTGTTTTCAAAATAGGTGATGAAATCGCCCTGTTTCAGCACCGTCTCGTAACCGATCAGGCTGAAGGTCGACGGACCGGGCAGGCGCAGCGGCTGGCCGAAGATCGCCTGCTTGCTCTTGAACGAGTTGACGATGGTGAGAAACACCGGGAACAGTGCCACCAGGGTGTAGGCGATCAGCGCCACATGGACGAGGCTGGTGCGCAGCGTTGAGTGTCTTGCCTTGGACATCCGCCCCTCCCGTCAGAACTGATAGCGGCGGATGCGCCGCTGGACGCCGAACAGATAGATGCAGACGCCGGTGAGAATGATCAGGAACATGATGGTGGCGATGGTGGCCCCCATCGAGGGGTCGCCGAGCTGCAGCTGGAAGCCGAAGAAGGTGCGGTAGAGGAAGGTGCCGAGAATGTCGGTCGCCCCGTTTGGTCCGGCCAGCGCGCCCTGCATGGTGTAGACGAGGTCGAAGGCGTTGAAGTTGCCGACGAAGGTCAGGATCGAGATGATGCCGATGGCCGGCAGCACCAGCGGCAGCTTGATCTTGAAGAACTGGCCCCAACCGGTAATGCCGTCGATTTCGGCCGCCTCGATGACTTCCTCGGGGATGTTGAGAAGCGCGGCGTAGATCAGCATCATGGGTATGCCGATGAACTGCCAAACCGAGACCAGCGACACGGTGATCAGCGCCGAGCTGGGCTTGCCGAGCCAGGGCGCAAACAGCGCCTTCAGGCCGACGAGGTCCATCAGCCAGGGCGCGACGCCCCAGATCGGCGACAGGATCAGCTTCCAGATGAAGCCGACGATGACGAAGGAAAGCAGCGTCGGCAGGAAGAAGGCGGTGCGGTAGAAGGCGGCGAACCTCAAGCCCGGCAGCGACAGCAGCGCGGCGAGCGCGACACCGATCGGATTCTGCACCGCCATGTGGATCAGAAAGAAAATGAAGTTGTTGCGCAGCGCGTTCCAGAAATCCGCCGACCAGCGCGGATCGCCGAACAGTGTCGCAAAATTGGCAAAACCGACGAAGACGTGCTCGCCGTTGACGGTATTGAAGAACGACTGCCGCAGCGTCTCGAACAGCGGCAGGATCATCACCGCCGTGTAGATGACGACGGCAGGGGCGAGGAAGACGAGGATATGCCAGCGCCGCGGTCGCCGCCGCGCGGCTTCCGTGCCCTGTTCGGATGCAAGGTCGGTCATGTCGATCTCTGTAGCGCCGGCAGCCTGCCGGCGAAGCGCCGAAGGGCGGAGGAAACGACGGCGCGGAAAGCCGCGCCGTCGCCGCGTTTCACATCACTTGGCGGGCTTGTACCAGCTGTCGAGGCCGTCCTGCAGCTTCTTGGCAGCGGCTTCCGGCGTGTCGGTGCCGTTGATGACGTTGGCCGTTTCCGTCCAGGTCTCGTTCTCGAGATTGGGCGTGCCGCGCGACAGGATCTGGTAGGTCGAGCGGATGGTCGGCTTGCACTTCTCGCGCCAGGAGACGAACTCCTTGGCCAGCGGGTCGCTCATCTCGACCGCCGTCGAGTTCAGGCTGAAGAAGCCCGGCAGCGCGTTGGCATAGATCGAGGCGAACTCGGGCGAGGCGACCCAGTCGAGGAAGACCTTGGCCTCGTCCTTGTGCTTGCTGGCCGCATTGAGGCCCATGGCGATGTCGTTATGGTCGGAGATGTAGCAGGTGTCTCCGTCTTTCACGACCGGCGGCGGGAAGGCGCCGAGCTTCAGGCCGGCGGTGTTGAACAGCGAGATCTCCCACGAGCCGGCCGGGTAGATGGCGGCGCGGCCGAGCGTGAACAGGTTCTGGCTGTCCGGGTAGGTCTGGGCCTCGAAACCGTCGCCGAGATAGGGCTTCCACTTGGCGAGCACGCGGAGGGGCTCGACCCACGGATCGTCGGTCAGCTTCTGCGTACCGGCGATCAGTGCCTTGCGGCCTTCCTCGCCCTTCCAATAGGTCGGACCGATGTTCTGGTAGCCCATCGTGGCGGCTTCCCACATGTCCTTGGTGCCCATGGCCATGGGGACGTAGGTACCGTCGGCCTTGATCTTGTCGAGAGCCGCGAAGAACTGGTCGACGGTCTTCGGCACCTCGACGCCGGCCTTCGCGAAGGCGTCCTTATTGTAGATGAAGCCGTGGATGACCGACGCCATCGGGACGCAGAAGGTCTTCTTGCCGTCGTCGGTGGTCCAGGCCGCCTTGGCGACTTCCGAGAAGTTCTTCATGCCTTCGAGGCCGGTGAGGTCCTCGAGCTTGCCCTTGTCGAACAACTGCAGCGATGTGTCGAACGGCCGGCAGGCAACGAGGTCGCCGGCCGAGCCGGCGTCGAGCTTGGCGTTGAGCGCCGCATTATACTCGGTCGGCGCGCTCGGCGAGAAAGTGAGCTTGATGCCCGGATGCTTGGCCTCGAAGGCCGGAATGATCTTTTCCTGCCAGATCTGCAGGTCGTCGTTGCGCCAGCTCTCGATGTTGAGCGTGACGTCGGCCGCCATGGCCGTGCCGACGCCGGCCAGGATGCTCGATGCCAGCAGGATACCCTGCAACGTAGTACGATACATCGTCCGTCTCCCTTTGTTCGCGCTCGAAGACGCGCGTTGAGAACCCCGATTATGATTTTGCGACGAGCGACATCGCCCGACGCAGGTTTTGGCCGGCCTCGACGAGAGCGGCATCCGCCGTCTCGATATCTCCCGCGCCGGCGGCGAGCAGAATGGCGTGTTTGACCGAGCCACGGCTCTCCCGAAGGAGCCCTGTTGCCGTGTCGGTCGGAATTCCGGTGATATCTGTCACGATGCGGGCAGCTCGCGACCTGAGCTTTTCGTTGTCAGCCCGGACGTTGACCATATGGCCGTCATGAACGTGGCCGAGGTGGACGGCCATCAGCGTCGACAGCATGTTGAGGGCAATCTTCTGCGCGGTGGCAGCACCCATGCGGGTCGAACCGGATATGATCTCGGGCGGAGTCTTCAGCAGCACCGCCACGTCGGACGCGAGAAGCAGCGGCGCGCCCTCGTTGTTGGCAATGCCGATGATCGCGGCGCCCCGTTCCTTGGCGGCGCGAGCGGCGGCCAGCGTGTAGGGCGTCGAGCCGGACGCAGAGACGGCAATCACGCAGTCGCCCTGTCCGATGCCGGTCGCTGCGAGGTCGGCGGCGCCGGCCTCAACGTTATCCTCGCCCACTCCCAGCATGTCGACGAGGCTATCGCGACCACCGGCCAGGATGACGATAGCCTCATCGATGCCGATGCCATACGTGCCAGGCAGTTCCAGGCAATCGGCCAGAGCCATCAGGCCGGAGCTTCCGGCGCCGACATAGGCGAGGCGATGGCCCGACGCCAGCGTTCTCGCCGCGAGGTTGGAAGCTTGGGCAATGGCGGGAATAGCTGCCTCGACGCTGCGGGCAGCGGTGGCCTGGGCTGCGGCCAGCACTTCGAGTATCCGCGTCGGCGACAGGGTGTCGAACCCTTTCGCATGGCTGTCGCGATCCTCGGTGCCGAGCTTTGCCGTCATTATGCCACTCCCCACTACGGCAATAATGCCAAAAAGCTACCACTTGTCCAGAGGGGCAATCATAAATCGTTCATTTTTACTGAGATGGCATCTTGGCAATACGCGGTAGAAATGAATTTGGTATTTGAAATCAATTTGATAATGGGAACTTAGCAAAAAAGCTCGGAGTTCCACCAATATGCCGATTGGCAAATGGTATTTTTTTGGTAGTGTCGAGGGACGGAGGGCGCGATGGTGGATTTCGTGATTGGCGTCGATGGAGGCGGAACCGGCTGCCGGGCGGCAGTGGCGGACCGACATGGGCGCGTCCTTGCCACTGGCGCGGGCGGAGCCGCCAATGTGTTGAGCGATCGCGTCGGCTCGCTTGCCAATATTCGGGTCGCCATCGACGCAGCTGTCGCTGCCGCGGGCCTGGACAAGAACGCGCTTCAACGTTCCGGCGTGCTGTTAGGCCTTGCCGGCAGCAATGTTGGCGATACCGGCGCCTTCATCACCGCGTCTTTGCCGGCCAGTCGGGTGGAGGTCGTGTCCGATGGCCTCATTGCTCTCGAGGGTGCCATCGGTGACGGTGACGGTGCCGTGGCCATCCTTGGAACAGGCTCGATCTTTTTTGCCCGTCAGGGCGAAACGGTCCGCTCCTATGGCGGATGGGGCTTTGTCATCGGCGACTTCGGGTCCGGCGCCAGCCTCGGCCGGGCGGCACTTGCTGCGACGCTGCTCGCTCATGATCGCATCATTGCCGCCTCGCCGCTCACCGAGCGGTTGATTGCCGAGTTCGGCGGGGCGCCCGGTCCAATGGTCGAGTTTGCCCGAACGGCGCCCCCGGGCGATTTCGGTCGTTTCGCACCGGCCGTCTTCATGGCCGCCGAGAAGGGGGATCCCGTTGGGCTTGACGTCGTCCGGCAGGCGGCCGGGTCTGTCGACCTGGCATTCGACCGTATCGTCACCGACGGCGCGGATCGCATCGCGCTTCTGGGCGGCCTCGCGCCGCTCTATCCGCCTTACCTTGCCGAGCGGCATCGGCCCCTTCTGGTGACGCCCGCCGGCAATGCGCTGGCCGGAGCAGTGGCGCTTGCCGTCCGGCACTTCCTCGGACGCGGGGGAGGAAACGCATGAGCGGCGAAATCTCCAACATCCTTTCACCCGAGCATTTGCAGGCCTCCGGCACCGGGCCGCTCTACATGAAGCTCCGACAGGCCATCGAGGCCGCAATCAACGACGGCCGATTGAAACACGGCGACGCGCTGCCGCCGGAGCGCGAGATCGCCGATTTTGCCAGTATCAGCCGCGTCACCGTCCGCAAGGCGGTGGACGATCTGGTCGAGGCCGGTCTGCTGACGCGCCGACATGGCTCCGGTACCTTTGTCGTGAAGCCGGTGCAGCGCGTGGAGCAATCGCTCTCCCTGCTCACGTCCTTCACCGAAGACATGGCGCGGCGCGGCCTCAAAGCCAGCTCCCGCTGGCTTGATCGGGGGCTGCACTTGCCGTCACCGGAGGAGGCGATGATGCTTGGTCTGGCCGGTGGCGGTCGTGTCGCCCGGCTCGAGCGTCTCCGGATCGCCAATGACCTGCCGCTTGCGCTCGAACGAGCGTCGCTGTCGGCCGATGTCTTGCCTGATCCTGGCTCGGTGGACGGTTCGCTTTATGAAGTGCTGGCCAAGAGTGGCTATCGACCGGTACGCGCCGTACAACGCATTTCCGCCTGCAATATTCGCGGGCAGGATGCGGCATTGCTCGGCGTGCAAGCCGGCGACGCCGGCCTTTCCATCGAACGCATTTCCTATCTCGCTTCCGGCCGAGTGGTTGAATTCACCCGGTCGCTTTATCGGGCTGACGCCTACGACTTCGTCGCCGAGCTGACGCTCCCTCAGTCTTGACCCGTCACCATCAAGGAGACGTTCCTATGTCCGCTCTTCTCATTCGCGGTGCCCGCTTGTTCGACGGCGATACCTGGCGCGACGATGCAAAGATCGCTGTGGTCGACGGTCGCTTCGTTCCTGCCGCCAATGTGCCGGCCGGAGCCGAGGTGATTGATGCCGGCGGCCTTCTCGTCGTCCCCGGTTTCATTGATCTGCAAGTCAATGGCGGCGGCGGCATCAACTTCAACGACGAACCGAGCGTTCCCACCATCGAGCGCATCTGCGCCGCTCATGCCCGCTTTGGCACGACGGCGCTGTTGCCGACCTTGATCACCGACCGCCGCGAAACCCGCACCGCGGCGATTGCCGCCGGGAAGGCGGCGCGGGCGGCGGGCGTGCCTGGCTTTCTCGGTCTTCACCTCGAAGGGCCGCATCTCTCCGCCGCCAAACGGGGTGTCCATGCCGCGGCCTATGTGCGGCCGATGGAAGAGGCGGACATCAGGGAACTCCTCGGTGTCCTCTCCGATGGCGGCCCGACGATGCTGACCGTTGCTCCCGAAACGACGCCAATCGATGCGGTCCAACGCCTTGCCGCGGCGGGCGGCATCGTCAGTCTCGGTCATACCGACTGCGATTACGAAACGGCGCTCGCCTATATCGCCGCCGGCGCCACCACCGCGACGCATCTCTTCAACGCCATGAGCCCGCTCGGTCACCGTAGCCCCGGCATGGTCGGCGCGGTCCTCGACAGCGGTATCTCCGCCGGGCTCATCGCCGATGGCATTCACGTGCACCCGGCGGCGGCGCGGATAGCCCTCAGGGCAAAGCGCGGACCTGGCCGGCTGTTCCTCGTCACCGATGCCATGTTGACCATCGGCACCGATCTGCCTGATTTCGAGCTCAACGGCCGTACCATTTTCCGGCGCGACGGTCGCCTGGCCCTCGCCGACAGCACGCTGGCCGGCGCCGACATCGATATGCTTTCCTCGGTGCGCTATGCCGCCGAGCATTTCGACATCGGCTTCGACGAGGCGATCCGCATGGCCACCGTCTATCCGGCCGAAGCGATGCGCATAGGACAGCGCAAGGGCAGGGTCGCGCACGGGTTCGATGCGGATTTCCTAATGCTGACCAAGGATTTCGACCTCAAGTCGACCTGGATCGCCGGCGCCAAGGTTTACTCGGCCTAGAGCATAGTGCGGAAAAGTGGAAACCGGTTTTCCGCAAAAACAATGCGACAACAAGGACCTAGAGCAACGATTTGCGTTCGTCAGAACGCTTGTCGCTCTAGACTCTCAATGAGATCTTCCGCGACGGCGGAGGATCTCAACCCGCATGGCTTCGGTCACAGTTTCCTGAGCATCACCTGCTCGATGGCGTGGTTGGTGCTCTTGCGCAACACCAGGTCGGCCCGGAGGCGGGTCGGCTGAATGTTCTCGCGGAGATTGGCGAGATTGATGCGCGTCCAAAGGCCGAGGGCGATTTCCAGCGCCTCCTCCTCGGAGATTTCGGCGTAGCGACGGAAGTAGGACTGCGGGTCGCGGAAAGCGGTCTGCCTGAGGCGGAGGAAGCGCTCGACGTACCAACGCTGAAGGTCGGCCTCGTCGGCATCGATAAAGATCGAAAAGTCGAAGAAATCGGAGACGAACGGGATGCCCCGCCCGTCGCGCGGCAGTTTGCCCGTCTGCAGGACGTTAAGCCCCTCGAGAATCAGGATGTCCGGCTGGTCGACGACAATTCGTTCGTCTGGCACGATGTCGTAGACGAGATGGGAGTAGACCGGCGCCCAGACATTCGGCTTGCCGGCCTTGATATCGGTGAGGAAGGAAAGCAGCGCCGCCCGGTCATAGCTTTCCGGAAAGCCCTTTTTTTCCATCAGCCCTTCTTCGCGCAGCACCGCGTTGGGAAACAGGAACCCGTCGGTGGTGACGAGGTCAACCTTCGGCGACGACGGCCAACGCGACAGCATGGCTCTGAGGATGCGGGCCGTAGTCGACTTGCCGACGGCGACCGAGCCGGCAATGCCGATGATGAACGGTTTCTTGGCATCGGAACGACCGAGAAAGCGACGCGTCGACGAATGCAGCGACTGCGCCGCTTCGACATAGAGCGACAGCAGCCGAGCCAGCGGCAGGAAGATATCGGACACCTCTTCAAGCTGCACCGGGTCATTTAGGGAGCGCAGCCGAATCACATCGTCGAGCGTCAATGTCAGCGGCATGCCGGCCCTGAGCACAGCCCAGTCGGCGCGGGTATAGACTTCGTAAGGCGACAGCGCTTTCCGCACGAACTGTTCCATTCGTCACCGTCTCCGGATCGCTGTCTGGCGACCCGCTGATTTCAGATGCGTGGCGGGAATCGGCCGCCGGCCAACGCCGGCGCGCCATGATACGAAGGTCAGTCGGCTGGCCGGCTGGCCTTTTCCTGCAAACCGGACTGTGCCGTGCGACGTTTGAGTTCGGCGAGCACTTCGTCGAGCGGCACACCCTTGAGCGCCAGAACCACAACGAGATGATAGAGAAGGTCGGCGCACTCGTAGATCAGCGCGTCGGCGTCTCCCGAAACGGCGGCGATCACGGTTTCCACCGCTTCCTCGCCGAGTTTCTGCGCCGCCTTGGCGGGGCCTTTCTCAGCCAGCTTGCGCGTGTAGGACGTGGCGTCCCCGTTCTTGAGGCGATCGGCGACGATCAGTTCAAGGTCGGAAAGCGTGAAGATACTGTCAGCCATGCCGTTCATCCTTGAAGGCGGACGGGAACGCCGGCCGCGGCGAGATGCGCCTTGGCCTCGCCGATCGTGAAAGTGCCAAAGTGAAAGATCGACGCGGCGAGCACCGCGCCGGCATGTCCGTCACGGATGCCTTCGACGAGATGGTCCAGCGTACCGACGCCCCCCGAAGCGATCACCGGGACGGATACCGCGTCGGCGATGGTGCGAGTCAATTCAAGATCGAAGCCGATCTTAGTGCCGTCGCGATCCATCGAGGTCAACAGGATTTCGCCAGCGCCGAGCGACACGACTTCCTGGGCGTATTCGACGGCGTCGATCCCGGTCGCCTGCCGGCCGCCATGCGTGAACACCTCCCAGCGCGGCTTGCCGTTGTTCGACGCGACGCGCTTGGCGTCGATGGCGACGACGATGCACTGGTCGCCGAACTTCTCCGAGGCGCGGCGAACCAGGTCGCGGTCGCGCACGGCGGCCGACATGATTGATGCCTTGTCGGCCCCGGCCAGCAGCAGTTCCCGGATGTCCTCCACCGATCGGACGCCGCCGCCCACCGTCACCGGCATGAAACAACGTTCGGCTGTCCGGCGGACCACGTCGAGGAGGGTGCCGCGGTTCTCGTGGCTGGCGGTAATGTCGAGGAAGCAGAGTTCGTCGGCACCGGCCGCATCATAGGCAGCGGCAGCCTCGACCGGATCGCCGGCGTCGATGAGGTCGACAAAGTTGACCCCTTTGACCACCCGGCCGTCCTTGACGTCGAGGCAGGGGATGACGCGCGCTTTCAGCATTGGGGGCCACCGCGATTGAAAAGGCGCCCATTTCTTATACGGCTCGACGAATGGATACCAGTCCCATGGTGCCGGACAGACCTGCGGTGGGCGGGAAGCGGGTAGCCCTCTCTGGCAATCTCTGGCAATGCGCCGCGCCACTACGCAGTTCCAAAACGATCTGCAGGTAGTCATACCACCGGCTCAAAACGCCGGATAAACAATGCGCGGTCGAAAGTAGGTTATCGAGGCGAGATATACCTCAGGTCGCATAAACCCTCCGTAAATGAATGAGCGATTAAGTGGCTGAGATGGGCAGTGTAAAGGCTGCCTGATGTTTTCTAAATCATATCCGCTGCATGCACGCTGCATACGAACCGGCCGCTTTCTGAAGTGATCGTTCGATGCCGCTGATCTGGCAGGGAAGGTGGGAGCGAAGATTGATGTGGCCCTTTTCAAGTCATGAGGCCGCAGTGCTTGCGGCTCTCGACCGTTCTCTGGCTGTCATCGAATTCGACCCGACCGGTCAGGTCATCACCGCGAACGCCAATTTTCTGAAGGTGATGGGCTATGACCTTGCCGACATCGTGGGCAAGCACCACGCGATGTTCGTGGATCCCACGGAGGTAAAGAGCCCTGCCTACGCCGCCTTCTGGCGCGACCTGCAAGCCGGCAAGTTCATGTCGGCCGAGTTTCGTCGCGTCGCCAAAGGAGGTCGCTCGGTCTGGATCCAGGGGACCTACAATCCGCTTCTGGACAAATCCGGCAAGGTCTATCGCGTGGTCAAGTTCGCCACCGATGTCACGGACCGCAAGTTGGAAGACGCTCGGATTCAGGGCGAGATTGACGCCATCAATCGCGCTCAGGCCGTGATCTCCTTCAACCCGGACGGTACGATCATCGAGGCCAATGAGAATTTCCAGAAGGCGCTCGGTTATCGGCCCGAGGAAATTGTCGGCAAGCATCATTCGATGTTTGTCACATCCGAAGAGCGTAATAGTCCGGCCTACAAGAAGTTTTGGGACGATCTCCGGGCTGGCCAATTCAAGTCGGATGAGTTCCATCGCATCGGCAAGGGTAATCGAGACGTCTTTCTGCAGGCGACCTACAATCCGATCTTCGATATCGGTGGCCGCCTTGTGCGGGTCACCAAGTTCGCAACCGACATCAGCGCCGTCATGGACCGGCGTCGCAAGCGTCAGGCCGCCCAGGCCGAGATCAATCGCGAGTTGGTCGAGGTCGCCGGCATGATTGCCCGTTCGAATACCGAGGCCGCCGGTGCAAACTCCACCGCCGGCATCACCGCTTCCAACGTGCAGGCGGTGGCGGCCGGAGCCGAGGAACTCGTATCCTCCGTCGCAGAGATCAGCCGTCAGGTCAGCGTTGCCCTGTCGGTATCCCAGGAGGCTGTCACGCAGGCCGATATGGCGACCAAGGTGGTGTCCGGGCTGGCGATCGCAGCGCAGAAAATCGACCAGGTGGTCGAGCTGATCAACACCATTGCCGGTCAGACCAACCTTCTTGCCCTCAATGCCACGATCGAGGCGGCGCGCGCCGGCGAAATGGGCAAGGGCTTCGCGGTCGTCGCTTCGGAAGTCAAGCAGCTCGCCGCCCAGACGTCCAAGGCGACCGACGAAATTGCCAGCGAAATCGCGGCGGTACAGACCATCTCTTCCAAGGCGGTTCAATCCATTGACGGCATTACCGCCATTATCAGCCGCATCAACGACATATCGTCGTCGATCGCCAGCGCCGTGGAAGAACAGGCAGCCGTGACGCAGAACATGTCAGGCAGCATGCACACGGCGGCGAGTGGCGTCGAAGAAATCGCCAAGGCATTGGATGGCATCAGCCGCTCGACGCAATCGATCGACGAGGCTGCCAACAAGTTGCAGAAGGCCGCGTCAACGCTCGTCTGATCGCCTCGCCGACAGTTACACCACCTCCGCCGTCCTTTGACGACGGAGGTGGTTTGCCGTTCAGCGCCAGCTATTCTCCGCCCACATGCGGGAGAAGGCGGAGCGATAGTTCGGATAGGCGTAGGTCAGTCCGAGAGCGGACCTGCTCCGGCCGTTGGCGACCCGCTTGTTTTCGCCATAGAAGCTGCGGGCCATGGGCGACAGCTCGGCCGTCTCGAAGTCCTGTTCGGGGGGCGGCGCCACGCCCATCAGCTCGGCGGCGTAGGCGACGACGTCTTGCGGTGGCGCCGGTTCGTCGTCCGTTATGTTGAAAAGGCCGCTGGCATTCCTGGCAAAAGCGCCCTCCACAGCCGCCGAGATGTCTTCAACGTGGATTCGGTTGAAGACCTGTCCCGGCTTGACCAGACGCCGGGCGCTGCCCTCCGCGAGGTTGACGAAGGCATTGCGACCTGGCCCGTAGATTCCGGAAAGACGCAGTACCGCCACGGACACACCGATGCGCGCGCCAAAGGCCAGCCATTCGTTTTCCGCCTTCACGCGAGCGACCGAGCGGGCACTTTTCGGCCGGCAGTCGGAGGTCTCGTCCACCCAGGCGCCATCGTGGTTGCCATAGACACCGACCGTCGAGAGGTAGGCGATCGAAGCGAGCGATTTCTCGCCGGCAAGCGCCTCGGCCAGCACGGGCAACACGCGATCGCCGCCGTCCGGTCCCTCGGATGGCGCGATGGAAACAAGGACGTGGGTGACGCCGGACAGCGCCGGCCGCAGCGCTTCCGCCGTCTCGCGGGAGCCGTCGAAAAGGTGCATGTCGGCGAGCGAGGCGAGGGCGGCGGCCTTTGCCGCCGATCGCGTGGTGCCGATCACTTCCGTTGGGGCGAGCCGGCGCAAGGCCGCTTTGGCGCTGTAACCGAGGCCGAAGGCCATGAGCTTCATCGACAGATCTCCTGACGGTCGGGACGGTTTCAGAACCGTGATGTGGGCTTTGCCAGAGGCAAGTTGCATAGAGACATTTCTGTCCTACATAAAGACGTCATTCAGGGACGGCCTCCGCGCCTCGGGCGGATGGACGTTGCCGCAAGGAGCATCTCATGATGGAACATACGAACCCGTCCACCTGGTACGGCACCACCATCGTATCGGTCCGCAAGGACGGCAAGGTGGTGATCGCCGGTGACGGACAGGTCACGCTTGGCGCCACGGTGATCAAGCACACGGCCCGCAAGGTGCGCCCGCTCGGGCGCGGTGATGTGATCGCCGGTTTTGCCGGCGCCACCGCCGACGCCTTCACGCTGTTCGAGAGACTTGAAGCCAAGCTTGAGCAGTATCCGGGCCAGTTGATGCGCGCCTGCGTCGAGCTCGCCAAGGACTGGCGTACCGATCGCTATCTTCGCAAGCTCGAGGCGATGATGATCGTCGCCGATGCTTCGATAACCTTGGTCTTGACCGGCACCGGCGACGTGTTGGAGCCCGAAGGCGGCATTGCCGGCATCGGCTCCGGCGGCACCTACGCGCTCGCCGCCGCCCGCGCACTCGCTGATAGCGGTAACGACGCCGAGACCATCGCTCGCAAGGCGATGAAGATCGCCGCCGACATCTGCATCTACACCAATGAAAACGTGGTGGTCGAAAGCCTGCCCAAGGCCTGAAACCCCGCCCAAAACTCTACTGAAATGGTCATCTAGCTTCGATCTCTGCGCTTCTGGTGCTCACGAACCCAAAGTTCGCTCCGCTCCGGTTCTCGTGCATCTCGCCATCTGACTCATCTCAGCGTGTTTTGAGCAAGGTTTAGGTTCCATCTGAGGACAAACTATGCCCGATTTCTCTCCCCGCGAGATCGTTTCCGAACTCGACCGTCACATCGTCGGTCAGAAGGACGCCAAGCGCGCCGTCGCCATTGCGCTGCGCAACCGCTGGCGCCGCCTGCAGCTCGACTCCTCGCTACGCGAAGAGGTGCTGCCGAAGAACATCCTGATGATCGGCCCCACCGGCGTCGGCAAGACGGAGATCTCCCGTCGTCTCGCCCGTCTGGTCAACGCGCCCTTCGTCAAGGTCGAAGCCACCAAGTTCACCGAGATCGGCTATGTCGGCCGCGACGTCGAGCAGATCGTCCGCGACCTCCTCGAGGTCGGCATTTCGCTCGTCCGGACGCAGCGGCGCAAGGACGTCGAGGCCAAGGCGCATCTTGCCGCCGAGGAGCGCGTGCTCGACGCGCTGGTCGGCACATCGGCCAGCCCCTCGACCCGTGACAGCTTCCGCAAGAAGCTCAGGGCCGGTGAGCTCGATGACAAGGAGATCGAGATCGAGCTGACCGCCACGGCCGGTGGCGCAGGCGGGATGGAGATCCCCGGCATGCCGGGCGGGCAGGTCATCAATCTCTCCGAGATGATGCAGAAGATGATGGGCGGCGTGAAGAAGACCCGCCGCGTCAACGTCAAGGACAGCCACGATCTGCTCACCGCCGAGGAGGCCGACAAGCTGATAGATCAGGACAAGATCGTCGCCGAGGCGATCGATGCGGTCGAGAACAACGGCATCGTCTTCCTCGACGAGATCGACAAGATCTGCGCCAAGGACGGCCGCGATGGCTCGGTGTCGCGCGAAGGCGTGCAACGTGACCTGCTGCCGCTCATCGAGGGAACAACAGTCTCGACCAAGTATGGTTCGGTGAAGACCGACCACATCCTGTTCATCGCCTCCGGCGCCTTCCATGTTGCCAAGCCATCGGATTTGCTGCCGGAGTTGCAGGGCCGACTGCCGATCCGGGTTGAGCTGAAGCCGCTCGACAAGGACGATTTCCGTCGCATCCTGACCGAACCGCAGGCGAGTCTCATCAAGCAGTATGTGGCGCTGATGCAGACCGAAGGTGTGACGCTGGCTTTCACCGATGACGCCATCGACGCCGTCGCCGAGATCGCCGTCCACGTCAACGCCACCGTCGAGAACATCGGCGCCCGGCGTTTGCAGACGGTGCTCGAGCGCATCCTCGACGATATCTCGTTCTCGGCGCCTGATCGTGCCGGCGAGACGGTGACCGTCGATGGCGCGGCGGTGAGGACAGCACTCGGCGACCTCGCTCGGAACACCGACCTCAGCCGCTTCATCCTCTAGAATCGTCTCCGGGGAAGACGGAGACGCTTTCCCCGGAGACGTCATCCTAAAAGCGGTAGAACCGTTCGGAAGATAGCGCCGGACTCGACAGCTGAAGTTCAGGCGAAGGCACGTTCGGACGTTTTGATCATCGGCGATGGTTGCGAAACGCAAGTTTCTTGTCGTTCTCAAGACTTTTGCGTATATCGTTTCAACGAGATCGGTCGCATCGTTGAACTGATCAGTCGGTCGCTTGCCGGGGGGCATGGGCGGCAGGGTTGCGATCTCGGGAAGAGAGACGCCGTTGTCCCTCGTCAGTACTGCCGGAGTTCCGGTGCATCGGACGGACAGATGGGTGAAAGTTCAACTTCGCAGAACAGGACCGTAAAGCTCGCCGACGTGGCGCGGGCCGCCGGCGTCAGCCAGGGAACGGTTTCCAACGTCTTCAATCGGCCGGGCTTGGTCTCGGAACAACTTCGCGAACGGGTCGAAGAAGCGGCCCGATCGCTCGGCTACCGAGGCCCCGATCCTCGCGGTCGTTTGCTGAGGGCCGGACGTGTCAACGCCATCGGCGTCGTAGCCATCGGCCCGCTCAATTGTTTCTTCGACGACCAGTATACCCGCCTATTCCTGTCCGGCGTTGCCCGGGCTTGCGAGGCGCGTGGTGCCGGCATCTCGCTGGTGTCGGCGACCGATGACGAAATCGCCGCCTGGAACATCCGCACCGCGCTGGTCGACGGCTTCATTCTGCACTGCCTCAACGAGGGCAACACGCTGGTCGAACTGGCCCAGAAGCGTGGTCTGCCCTTCGTCGCGGTGGATTTCCCGGTCGGTCCTGGCCTCGACGTCGTCAAGATCGACGATTATCGCGGCGCGCGCGAGGCGGCGCAGCATCTTGTCGACCTCGGTCACAAGCATTTTGCCGTTTTCACCTTCGAGACCGAGAAGGAGGTGCGCGTTGGCTTCGTCGACGACCTCCGGGCCGAACGGTCGACCTTCGAGGTGGTCCGGCGCCGCCTGTCCGGCTATCGCGACGTGTTCCAGGCTGCCGGCCTGCCACCGCAGCCGGTATTCGAAACAGGCTCCGAGTACGACGGCGTGTGCACCGGCGTTGACGCTGTGCTCGCCGCCCATCCCGAAACCACCGCCTTCCTTTGCACCTCAGACCGCGTAGCGCTCCATGTCATAGCCTATCTGCAGTCACTCGGCCGCAAGGTGCCCGACGACTTCTCGGTGGTCGGTTTTGACGGCATTGAAGAGGCAGCGAGTTTCGTTCCGCCGCTCACCACCGTCCGCCAGCCGGCAATCGGCAAGGGCGAGGCGGCGGTGGAGCTGATCCTCGGAGACAAGTCGGATGGCATTGGCGGCCGGGTGGTTGAGCTGCCGATCGAACTGGTCATCGGCGGCTCGACGGCGCCGCCGCGCAAGGGATAGATTTTTCCCTGCCTATCAGGCCGCCGGCTCTCCTCGCCGGCGGCTTTTCCTTGTCCGGTTAAGGCGCCAATCCGAACAGGCTGAGATCGGCCGGACCCAGCCGGTCCCTGGCGGTCTGGAGTTGATGCCAATAGGGGTAGAGGAGCGGCAGTGCGCTGACTTCGTCGAGCCGCTTCCGCTCATCGGTGGAGAGCTGAAGGTCGGCAGCCTTGAGGTTATCGGCAAATTGCGCTTCGGTGCGGCCGCCGATCACCACCGATGTGACGCCCGGCCGGCCGAGCAGCCAGGCGAGTGCCACCTGAGCGGCGCTGATGCGGTGCGCGTCGGCGATCTCCACCAGCATATCCACGATGTTCCAGAGCCGGTTCTCGTCGCGGATCGGCGGTTCGGTCCAGCCGGCGAGCTGTCGCGTACCTTCCGGCGCGGCGGCATTGCGACGATGCTTGCCTGACAAGAGACCGCCGGCGAGCGGGCTCCAGACCAGGATGCCGAGTCCTTGATCGAGCGAGATCGGCACCAGTTCGTATTCGGCCTCGCGGGCCTCCAGCGTGTAGTGGATTTGCTGAGAAACGAAGCGCTGGCGATGCTCGACAGCGGCGGCGCCGAGCGCCTTCATGATGTGCCAGCCGGAAAAGTTGGAACAGCCGATGTAGCGAACCTTGCCGGCGCGCACCAAGCTGTCCAGCGCCTCCGTGAACTCCTCGACCGGCGTCAGGCCGTCCCATTGATGCACTTGGTAGAGGTCGATCGTCTCGGTCTTGAGGCGGCGAAGACTGGCCTCGCATCCGGCGACGATATGGTGGCGGCTGAGGCCACGGTCGTTGGGGCCGCTGCCCATGGGAAAGCGGACCTTGGTGGCAAGGAGCACGCCTTTGCCCTTCCGCTCCTGCATGAGGTCGCCGACGATCTCCTCGGAAAAACCTTCCGAATAGACATCGGCGGTGTCGATCAGATTGACGCCGGCATCGATGCAGAGGTCGATGAGACGCGCCGCTTCGGTGCGTCCGACGGCGCCGACCTTGGCGAAAGCGCCTTTGCCTCCGAAGGTCATCGTGCCCATGGTGAGTGCCGAGATCTTGAGACCCGAGCGTCCGAGCAGACGGTATTCCATTGGCTTTCTCCCTTGGTTCTGGACCTGAGTCTATGTCAGGGTTGGAGGGCTGTGAAGACAATCGTCTGACGTGGTTTTGACGCGGGTGTATTTTCCGCTTGGCGCTTCGGCCTGCTGGTGTAAAAGCCGCCTGATGGTTTGGCCCGGACTCTTGTATCCGCTCAACACAAGCCCCCGAGCAACCGTCGGAGTTCGAAGAGGTGCCAGCAAGCTATTGCTTCCAGTGGTGTTCTTGAATTTGACATTTGACCTGGAGCCTGATGTCAGTCGGGCATTCAAATGCCAATTCGCTCTACCAGGACCGGAGATGAGACTATGCCGCTCAAGAGCATGACAGGATTCGCCCGCGTTGATGGCTCGGCGGCCGGCAATCGCTTCGCTTGGGAGTTGCGCTCCGTCAACGGGCGCGGCCTTGACCTGCGGCTGCGCCTGCCGTCCGGATTCGATGCCGTGGAAATAACGGTGCGCCGTAAGGCGTCCGAGGCGCTGGCGCGCGGCAACGTGTCGATTAACCTGACGGTGACGCGCGAAACCTCGGCTCAGACCTTTCGCATCGACGAAAACTTGCTCTCCGCTCTCATTGATACGGCGCGCCGTTATGCAGGCACGCCAGGTATTCGCGAGGCTTCGCTCGATGGCCTGCTCGCCGTGCGTGGCGTTGTCGAGGTGGTCGAGGCGGCGCCGGACGAAGAGAGCGCCAAAGTGTTCGAAGCCGAGCTGATCGCCGCTTTCGAAAGGGCGCTTGTCGCCTTTCAAGCGTCGCGCGCCTCCGAAGGCGTGGCGCTTGCCCGCATCCTTGGGGAACAGGTCGATGAAGTTGCCCGCCTCGTTGCCGAGGTCGAGGCGCTGCCGGCCCGTACGCCCGAGGCGATCCGCGACCGCCTGGAAGAACAGCTTGCCGCGCTGCTGGCGCGCGAGGACATCGATCCGCAGCGGCTCCACGTCGAGGCGGCGCTGATCGCCACCCGCGCCGACGTGCGCGAGGAAATCGATCGCCTCAAGGCACATATCGCGCAGGCGCGCGAGCTCATGGCGGGCGACGCTGCTGTCGGTCGCCGGCTGGACTTCCTGGCGCAGGAGTTCAACCGGGAGTCCAATACCCTCTGTTCAAAGTCCAACGACACGGCCCTGACACGGATCGGCCTTGCCCTCAAGGCGGTGGTCGATCAGTTCAAGGAGCAGGTCCAAAACGTCGAGTAAGTCTCATGGTCTCTGCAGATCAAAAGCATATCCGCTTTCCCCGTCGCGGGTTGATGTTCGTTATATCGTCGCCCTCGGGGGCTGGAAAGGGTACGCTGTCGCGCAATATTCTCGACACCGACCGTGACATGACACTGTCCATCTCGGTGACGACGCGCGACCGCCGTCCAAGCGAGATCAACGGCGTGCATTACCACTTCATTTCGCAGCAGCGGTTCGTGTCGATGCGCGACGGCGGCGAACTCCTGGAGTGGGCGGAGGTGCACGGCAACTACTACGGCACGCCGCAGGCTCCGGTGGAGGAGGCGCTGGCGTCTGGACGTGATGTGCTGTTCGATATCGATTGGCAAGGCGCTGCCCAGTTGCGCGACAAGATGTCGTCCGATGTCGTCTCGGTGTTCATTCTGCCGCCGTCGATGGCCGAGCTGCGCTCGCGCCTCACCCGCCGGGCGGAGGACGCGCCTGAAGTCATCGAGAAGCGGCTGGTCAACGCTCGTCGCGAAATCGCCGAGTGGCCGAACTTCGACTACGTTGTTGTCAACGACGACCTGGATGCCGCCTTCGCTGATCTCTCCGCCATCCTGCGCGCCGAACGCAGCCGGCGTTTGCGCGCCGCCGAAGGTATCGAGGGCTTCGTCAGTACGCTGTTGGCTTGACCCGCTCAGCGCATCGCTTTCCAGGTATTGGCGAGATCGACGAAGCCCTTGACCGGGATCGTCTCGGCGCGTGCCGTTGGATCAATGCCGGTGGCGGCGCAGAGGGCCGCCGGATCGACGCCCAGCGCCTTAAGGCTTTGCCTCAGCATCTTGCGGCGCTGGCCGAAGGCGGCGGCGGTGACCGCCTCAAGGTCGGTCTGGTCGCAGGGGAGGGGTTCGAGCCGGGGCGCAAAATGCACCACCGTCGATGTCACCTTGGGCGGTGGCACGAAGGCTTTGGGCGAAATGTCGAACATCTGCGTAGCATGGGTGCGCCAGCCGCAGAGGACGCCAAGGCGGCCATAGGCGTCATCGCCAGCCTGTGCCGTGATGCGATCGGCCACTTCCTTCTGGAACATCAACACCATCGCCGTCCAGCGTGGCGGCCAGCTTTGCGGAGAAAGCCAGCCGGTGAGAAGTGGCGTTGCGATGTTGTAGGGCAGGTTGGCGATGATCACCGGCGGCGCGTCGCCGAGCGCCGCGCTATCCACGGCGAGCGCATCGCCTTCCGTGATCTGCAATCGGCCGGGATAATGGGCGGCGATCTCCTCAAGCGCGGCGATCGCACGCCGGTCGCGTTCGATCACATGGACCTTGGTCGCGCCGGCGGCCAGAATGGCGCGCGTCAGGCCACCAGGTCCTGGGCCGATCTCCACCACGGTTCGGCCGGCAAGGTCGCCAGCGGAGCGGGCGATACGAGCCGTGAGGTTGAGATCGAGCAGGAAATTCTGCCCGAGACTCTTCAGCGCCGAGAGGCCATGCCGCTCGATGACGTCGCGCAATGGCGGCAGATCGTCGATTTGGCTCATGTCCTTGTCTCAGCCGTTGCCATGCGGCCCGCCATGATGAGGGCGGCGATCAGGCTCGATGGATCGGCTACGCCTCGGGCTGCGATGTCGAGTGCCGTGCCGTGGTCTGGCGAGGTGCGGATGAATGGCAAACCGAGCGTCACATTGACGGTCTCGTCGAAGGCGATGGTTTTCACCGGGATCAGCGCTTGGTCGTGATACATGGCCAGGACCACGTCGTAGGTCTTGCGGGCGGGAGCATGAAACAGCGTATCGGCCGGTAGCGGTCCACGCGCATCGATGCCCTCTGCCCGGAGCTGCTTGACGGCCGGCGCAATGATCTCCAGGTCCTCGCGTCCCATCGCGCCCTGTTCCCCGGCGTGCGGGTTGAGGCCGGCGACGGCAAGGCGTGGCCGGACGAGGCCAAACTTTGCCTTCATCTCGCGGTCGACGATGCGGCCGATCGTGACGATCATGTCGCCAGTCAGCACCTCGGGCACGTCCCGGAGAGCGATATGCACGGTGATGGGCACGGTCGCCAGCTCCGGGCCAGCCAGCATCATCACCGGCTCGTGCGGCGCGCCGGGCCAGAGCTGTCGAGCAAGTTCCCCCAGGAACTCGGTATGGCCGGGAAACTTGAAGCCGGCGGCGTAGAGATTGGATTTTTGGATCGGAGCGGTGACGATGCCGCTCGCGCGGCCGTCGCGGATATGCCGCACCGCCGTCTCGATGGCGGCGATGGTGGCCGTTGCCGTCGCCTCCGACAATTCTCCGGGCCGGTCTTCCACTTGGTGTCCAAGATCGACCACTGGCAACGCATCGGCAAATGCCTTGGCCGCCAACTCTGGCGATATCACCGCAACGGGTACCGCAAGGCCGAGGCGAGCGAGGCGACTTTCGACGAAGGCGGGATCGCCTACCACATAGAAGGACGGCAGCGCTTTCTGCCGCCCCGCAAGCCATGCTTTGGCGATAATTTCCGCACCGATGCCCGCGGGCTCACCGACCGATACGGCAAGGGGAAGCCGTTGCTTGATGGCTGATGTGTCCGGCATGGTCAGCGATAGATGATGTGGGCTTTTTGCCTCAATTCCTGCGTGAGCTTCTTCGAGGTCTCCTCGCCACGCTTGTCGAGCGCCTCGGCATCGAGGCCCGCGGCGACGGCGGCTTCACCTGTCACTTCGATCTTGCTGCAAATCGCATACATCTCAAAGCCGAGATCGGAACGCTGCGGGGCGGTAAGGTGCCCCTCGGCCGTTTTCTCCAGCTCGTCTTTCAGACCGGGCGGCACTTCGCTCGCCAGCTTGCGACCGATGTTGAGAATCGCCACTTCCCGAAGGCCCTTGGCCATGGCCAGCCCCTCGTCGCAACTGCGGAACTTGCTGCGCAGGGCCTCGGCCTCAACCTTGCGGCGATTGACCTCCGCCGGTGAGGCGCTCCGCTGTACCGCGAACACCACGCGCTGGAGCATGTAATCGCTGGCGGTGACGGTGTTGGCGTTCTTCTCGCGGTTGCGCATCTGCTGAATCAGATCGGCCGACTCCGCCTTGATGTCCTGCTGGATTTTGGCGCGGATAATGCGCCCCCAGACCATCTGGGCGCGGATGCGGTCCTTGAAAGTCTTGATCGTCACGCCGCCATGACCGAGCGCCTGCTCGAACTGCGGGAGTGTCATCTTGGAGCGGGAAGCGATCGAGGTGAGAGCGGCAACCACCGCATCCTCACTGACGACGACGCCGCGTCGCGCCCCTTCCTGAAGCCGAAGCTGTTCGTCGATCAGTTCGTCTTGCGCGGCCTTGGTTGCCGCGCCGGGCGCAAGGTGCATGGCGAGCTGCAGCAAGCGTGCGCGCGACTGGACGTCCAGCGTCGTGATCGCCTGGTCGTTGACCACCACCTTGATGTTGTTTTCCGCCTGGGCAGGAGCGATGAGGACGGTACCGGCCGGCGACAGCGAGGCCACCGCGGCAATGGTCGCAGCCAAGAGCGCGCCCCGCATGTTTCTCGCGATCGTCACGATATGATTCATCTTTACCTTCTCCGCCCGTTTCTGTCCGAACCGCGAGCATCTACCGATAGAATTTTGTCAAGTCGATGATCGGTAATCCGCGGCGACACGTGTCACCGACAATACTAGTTGCCTAGACCGAATGACGTGCCAACCTCTCCGAGCGTCTTGAATCCCGCCCGAAGATAGAAAGTCTGATCGTTAGGAGTGGTTGTCAGGTCTTTCGAATAGGAGAAAGACACCGAGAACTCTTCCGTATCATAAGCGAGCCCCAGCGCATGCCGAACGAATTGATCGTTGATCAGATCATAACGACTGGAGGCAAAGGCGCGCCAGTTCTCGGTAAGCCTGAGGCTGGTGGCTGCCTGTAGTTCGGAACGATCCTCATCGATACCGAGATCGGGCTGCGAACGGATATAGGCATAGGTCAGGGCTGCCGTCAGCGGCCCGCCGATGCCGAGAATCTGGCCGTCAAAGCGGTTGACGGCGAAGCTCTCATGATCGAGCCGCACATTGCTGCTGGCAAGGAATCCGGTCTTGGTGCTGAGACTGAGGCCCGCAACATAGTCGGAAACATCGGACTCAAGACCGGAGTAGGCGCCGGTATCGTATTGAGTCGCCGTCGCGAATGAATTGACGCCAGCGAGCTGGAACGATTGGCCGACGGTGCCGCTTATGCCAAAACCATGGCTGAACGAACCGGAATAACGCACGCCGACATTGGCTCGCGTTCCGCCCTCGACACGGTCATAGCCGGAGAACTTGTCGTAATCGAACAGGCTGTTGGCATCGAAGACGAGACTCTGGGAGTCTTCATTCGAAATATGGGTTGCTTCCGTTTCGTCCGGGCGAACGATCAGCTGAGCGATCGGCTCGATGATCTGATTTCCCACCGACGAGGTGATCGCCACCGGATAGCTGTACTCAAGACCAGCCGCCGGCATCGCCCGTCCCAGGAGGCCGCTCGACGTCGCCGGCAAAACGGCACTGTTGTGCGGGTCGGAGAAGATGGCGTCGCCCCGGAAATAGAGAAACGGCGTCAACACGCCGCCGGTCTGGTCGACCATTCTCCGGCGCCACATGGCGTCCACGCTGAGGCGGTCGAAGGTGCCGGCCGCTGCCCGAACGCGGGTTTTTTCGCCCGCATCAAAGACACCGTTGCCGTTGCTGTCCATCTGGTAGATGTCGTCCTTGGTCCGAGTGAGACTGGTGAAATTGGTCGTCAGCGACGCTTCGCCACCCCACACGGGATCCTTGGCATAAACCTTGGAGTCGATCGCCGGATAAACGTAAGGCTGCTTCTCCTGCAGGTCGTGATCCTGCGCCAGCGTCGATGTCTGCGAATCTTCCTGCTGTACGAAAAAACCGTAGGCCGCCATGTCGAAGCGGTTACGATCGCGAGCGCCCGTCAAATAGACCTTGTTGACCGCAACGTCCGAATTACCGGACCTGATGTCATAGTTCTTCATGAAGGTTTTGTCGCTCGCCAGAGCAAAATTCCAGCCCCATGACCAGTTTTGGTTGATCGTGAAGCTGCCCGATGATTCCACCGAACCACGCCAAAGCTCGTTACCTGACGTCTTTGCAAAGGCTTCTGGGTCATTCTGGTGAATGCCGGACAGGGTAACGGAATACTGGCCGCCCTCCAGTCGCTGCCGCCACTCGGCCGAGAATAAAAGGCCCTGGCGCGAATAGACGGTGGGCGTCAACGTCAGGCCGTAGCTCGGATCCAGCGAGATATAATAGGGCACCTTGATCGAGTAGCCGAGCTTCTTGCTGGTCTTGACGCTTGGCATCAAGACGCCGGTCTTGTTCTTGACCGACGGGTCCGGCTGAGACAGCACCGGCACCCAGGCGAGTGGTACGCCCAGGAATTCGAAGGTGGCATTCTCGAAGACGATCGTCTGATCCTTCTGCTTGTGCAGGATGCGATTCGCCTTGATTTGCCAGATCGGCTTTTTGCCTTTGACGCCGTTGCAGTCGACGCAGGGAAGATAGGTGCCGTCGTCAAGGACGGTCAGATCGCCATTGCTTCGCGTGGCATGGCGTGCAGTGAAGGCGACTCGATCGGTCGTGACGAGTTCGAGGCCTTCCATAACGCCGTTAGCCAGGTCGTTATCGAGATCGATTCGATCGCCACGCGCGACATTGCCCTGGGGATCGGTGATTTCGACATGCCCGACTGCCGTCACACGCTTGGTCTTGCGGTTGACGATCACCTCGTCGGCCACCACCACGTGGTTGATATAATAGATGACGACGCGGCCGGTCGCGGTGACCGAATCGGCGTCCATATCGTAGGCGACCGTGTCCGCCTCGATCATCATCTTCTCGTCGCTGGTCGGCTGCTTTGCCGAGCTGATCATGCCGGTCAGCGAGGTATCCTTGACGAACTGGGCAAGGGCGCCAGTCGGCAGGAAGACGAGAATCGTAGCAGCGACGCCGCACAGAAGGCGCGCGGCAGTTCTCGGCTCCGATGCCTGCGATACGATAGATCTACGCACGCTCACCCATCCTCGCGGAACAGCAGAACCGTGGAACCCAACAGGATCGCCACGATCGAGGGCGCCCACGCGGCGAGGATTGGCGAAACCAGCCCCTCGCTGCCCAGCGAACGGGCAACCTCGATGACGACATAAAGCACGAAGCCAGCAACGACGCCACCGAGAATCATCTTCTCGCCACCGCCGTATCGCGCAAATCCCAGGGACACTGTTGCAGCAATGAGAACCATGGAAGCCAGCAGCAGCGGACGCGCTAGGAGCGATTGATACTGAAGGCTGAATCTGTTTGCCGGTAGCGAGGACGCACGTGCTTGCGCGATCGCACCGGGCAGCTGCCAGAACGAGATACTATCGGGTGAACCGAGGCCTCCGGCAACCTGTTCGGCGGTCAGCGCCGTCGGCAGAAAGAAGCTGTCGTGATGGGCGGGAACACCGTTGCTCTGGGTTACCACGGCATCGGATAGACGCCACTGACCTGGCTCGAGCTGGCCGACCTCGGCCTCGATTCGCTCGGCCAGCATGCCATCGGCGCCGAATACCCAAAACACCGGCTGCAGGATGGTATTGCCGCCGTCTGAGACGCCTTCCGTATGCAGAACGGCGTTGCCGTCACCGGTGCGTTGTCGCGTCCAACTTGGCGTCGCCGATCCCGACAAGAGCGTCGTCATCACGCTCGCACGTGATCCGATCAGAAGGTCGCTCGACAGGTTGCGGGCCCAAGTGGCAAGCGGATTATAGATCGTCGACGTGACGATGCCGAGCACGAGAGCAAAGGCCAGAGCGGGCAGGGTGAACTGCCAGACGGAAAGGCCGGCCGCTCGCACGATCATCAGCTCGGATCCGCGCGACAGCGTCACGAAGGCGGCGATCGAGCCTAGCAGCACGGCGAAGGGTAACACCTGCTCCATCAACGCCGGCACGCGCAGGGCCGAAGAGGCGATCACTAAGGAGACCGAAACGTCGTCACGGCCGCCGGTCGAACGCAACAGTTCGATGGCATCGATCAGGAAGACCAGCATGAAGATGCCGACGAACATCCCCAAAATCCACACGGCGAAGCGCAGAGTGAAGTAGGTGGCAAGTGACCGGCCGATCATCGGGCCGCCTCCTGCCTGCCCATGATCGCTCGCCGCAGCCGGTCGATCAGGTTGTCCATGAAGCCGGTGGAAACGACCGGATGCACGCCGACGACGATCATGATCGCGAAGACGACGGTAAGCAGCGTCGGCGCTGCGACGGCCATGAAGGATATTTCCGGCGCTCCCTTTGAGATTCCCATGACGGCGAATCCGAGCACGCGCACCAACGACCCCACGATAATGGCCATGGTTACCGGCAGCGTCTGGCCCCGTCGATTGCTGGTCGGAAAACCCAGGAACAAGAAGACGGCCAGGGTTTGAGCCAGCGGATAGATCGGCTCGGCGAGGCGGTTCATGATCTCCGGGGCAATCTCCGGATCGTCATCGGTCTTGCGCAGGTCGAGAAGCTCGCCCAGCGTCCGCTCCGACAGTCCGTAATTTGCGTTGCCTGATTTCGCACTGAGTTGGCTGAGATCGAAGGCGTAGGAGCCGAAGGTGACGAACGTATTGGCGCCGCTGACTTTGGCTTTCCGTTCGATGGTCCCCTGTTCCATTACGATCATCGAACGGCCCGTCACCTCGGCGACGCGGCCGCGCTTGGCCGAATAGGTATATGAGAATTCCGGGCTGCGATCGTCGAGGATGAAAAGATCGAGCAACGATCCGTCGCCATCGCGATTGCGGATATGGAATGTCAGGCCGGTATCGACCTGAGTGAAACGGCCAGGCTGGATGACGTTGGCGACGATATCCGCCCGCACCGACTGCATCATGTCGACGACGGAGCGCGAAGCGCCCGGATTGAACCAGAAGGCCAGCGCCGCGATGAAAATCGACACCGTCATCGCCGCGGCGATGAAGGGCAGGACAAGGCGTCGCTGCGATACCCCGGCCGCCGTGATGGCCACGATGCCGCTTTCCGACTGCAAGCGCTGCAGGACCAGGACCAGAGCCACCACCAGCGCAAAGGGAGCCACGACGCCCAGGACGCGTGGCATCGACAGCAGAGTAAGGCCGAGATACACGGCAATCGCCTGTCCCTTGGCCGTCACAAGGTCGAACCGGCGGAGCGCCTGCGTCACCCATGCAATACCGGCGAGCGTCAACATTACGCCCAGGAAGGCGTAGAGTGTTCGCGAAAACAGATAGGTGCCGAAGCGCCGCATTGTGACCCCATGTCAGACCCGCCGGCGGCAGGAAAGCCGAGGCTAGCAGACCTATAGTGAATCCTTCCTTCCCGAAAAGGGTAAATTTTCGGGGTACAAGCGCCACATTCGGCCGGCAGATCCGGACCGCGCCCGCTTAGGGGTGCCCGGCAATCAGGAAGAAATCATGGCGGCTGCTCCAACTCTTTCTTTTTCTAAGACACTCGAGGCCGATGCCCCGGTGCTGGTTGTGCTTGTCGATCCGGACAACAAGGCCGGCGTCGTGGGGAGTACCGTGCTCGATCAGCTGACCGGTGGTCTCGCTCGCGCCGTGGCGGCCACCGGCTTCTCGGGCAAGGCCGGCTCGTTCCTCGATATCCTCGCGCCTGCCGGTCTGTCGGCCGGCCGGCTGATTCTGGCCGGCGTCGGTGCGGCCGCCGAATTCGACGACAAGGCAGCATTGAAGCTGGGCGGCCAGGTCTATGGCAAGCTGAAGGAGATCAAGGCTAAGGCGGCGACGGTGATTCTCGAGACGACCGGCGGGCCGCTCGCGCCCGAACTCGGCGCCGAGTTCCTTCTGGGCCTTCGCCTGCGTGCCTACGAGTTCGACAAATACAAGACGGTCAAGAAGGACGACGCGCCGATTTCCGTTGCCGTCACGGTCGTGGCCGAACACGCCGGCAAGCTCAAGAAGGCCTGGGCCGAAACCGAAGCGGTGGCCGAAGGCGTGGTGATTGCTCGCGACCTCGTCCACGAGGCGCCCAACGCGTTCGGTCCGCAGGAATTCGCCGCCGAAGCCGAGAAACTGAAAAAGCTCGGTGTCGACGTGGAAGTGCTCGGCGAGAAGGATCTTCGCAAGATCGGCATGGGTGCGCTGCTGGCCGTGGCCCAGGGATCGGTTCGGCCGCCGCGCGTCGTCGTCATGAAGTGGAACGGCGGCAAGAGTGACGATCGGCCGGTCGTATTCATCGGCAAAGGACTCGTCTTCGATTCGGGCGGCATTTCCATCAAGCCGGCCGCCGGCATGGAGGACATGAAGGCCGACATGGGCGGCGCGGCCGCCGTCACCGGCCTGTTCCGGGCTCTGGCCGGTCGCAAGGCCAAGGTCAACGCCATCGGCCTGCTCGGCATCGTCGAGAACATGCCCGACGGCGGTTCCTACCGCCCCGGCGACATTCTGACCTCGCTGTCCGGCCAGACCATCGAGGTGGTCAATACCGATGCCGAAGGCCGGCTCGTCCTTGCCGACGTGCTGACCTATGCGGCCGACCGCTTCAAGCCGGCTTTCATGATCAATCTCGCCACGCTGACCGGCGCCATCTTGGTGGCGCTCGGTGCGCAGATGGCCGGTCTGTTCTCCAATGACGACCAACTGGCGGGCGACCTCGTCAAGGCCGGCGAGGATACCGGCGAGCGTCTGTGGCGCATGCCGATGGGGTCGGAATACGACAAGCTGATCGACAGCCGCTTCGCCGACATGAAGAACTCCGGTGGCCGCAATGCCGGTTCGATCACGGCGGCGCAGTTCCTGAAGCGTTTTGTCGGCGAAACGCCGTGGGCGCATCTCGATATCGCCGGCACGGCCATGTCGAGCCCGGAAACCGACATCAACAAGGCCTGGGCTTCCGGCTTTGGTGTGCGTCTGCTGGATCGTCTGGTGCGCAACTCCTGCAGAAGTCGGTCGAACGCGGCTGGCGTGTGGTGGTGGAAGCCGGAACGCCGGAGCGACTCGCCGCCCTCGACAGTCATCTATGGACGTTCGATGACGCCGCCTTCCTGCCGCACGGCACCGCGGGCGATGGTCACGCCGCCCTGCAGCCCGTCTATCTCGCAACTGGTCCGGAAGCGCCCAACGACGCAACCGTCCGCTTTCTCGTCGACCGGGCGCCTCTGCCCGACGACGCCGAACGCTACGAGCGTCTGGTACTGATTTTCGACGGCACCGACGACACGGCACTGGCCGAAGCCCGCGCGGCCTGGAAGACATTGAAAGGACGCGGGCTCGAGGTCACCTACTGGCAGCAGGATGGAGAGGGACGGTGGGCGCGCAAGGCATAAGGCGGGAACGAATGCACTTTGCAATTGTTATCTTCCTGAAAATGCCCTCTGACATTCGCGCCCGGTCTCGGTTAAAACCACGATCATGAACACTGTCGTCCGCTTCGCGCCGTCCCCCACCGGCAATATCCATATCGGCAACGCCCGTCCCGCGCTGTTTAACTGGCTGTTCGCGCTCAAGACCGGCGGCCAGTTCATCCTTCGCTTTGACGACACGGACCGCGCCCGATCCACCGAAGAGTTCGCGGCGAACATCGTCGCCGACCTCGCTTGGCTTGGCATCCGCCCGCATACGTCTTTCCGCCAGTCGGACCGGCTCGACCGCTACGCCGTTGCCAGGGCCGATCTGATTGCCAAGGGGCGGCTCTATCCCTGCTACGAGACGGCCGAAGAGCTGGAATATGGCCGCAAGCGCCGGCTGGCCCGACATCTGCCGCCGGTCTACGACCGGGCCGCATTGAAGCTGACCGCCGACGACCGTGCCCGCCTTGAGGCTGAGGGGCGGCAGCCACACTGGCGCTTCCTGCTGCCCAATTTCGACAGCGACCCGCTGTCACCAAGCCGCCACCTCGTGCATTGGCAGGATCTCTGCCGCGGCGAGGAAACGGTCGATCTCGCATCGCTGTCCGATCCGGTGCTGATCCGCGAAGATGGCACTTACCTCTATACGCTGACCTCTGTGGTCGACGACATCGACACCGCCGTCACCCACATCATCCGAGGCGGCGACCACATCACCAATACCGGCGTGCAGATCGCCTTGTTCGAGGCTCTGGGCGGCGCCGTCCCGATCTTTGCCCACCACAACCTTTTGACCGATGCCACCGGCGAAGGCTTTTCCAAGCGGACGGGGTCGCTGTCGTTGCGAACTCTGCGCGCCGAGGGTTACGAGCCGGAGGCCGTGGCCTCGCTCGCCGTCAGTGTCGGTACGTCGCACTCTGTCGAAATGGTGGGATCGCTTGCCGATCTCGCCAATAACTTCGATCTCGCCGCCGTCTCCCGTTCGTCTGCCCGCTTCGACCCGAGCGAGCTCAAGACGCTGAATGCCCGCATCGTCCACGGTCTCGATTTCGCCACCGTTCAAAAGCGGTTGACCGATCTCGGCATTCCCGCCCATCCCGCCTTCTGGCAGGCGGTGAAGGGCAACTGCACCCGCCTGTCCGACGCCGCTGAGTGGTGGAAACTGGTCACCGGTCCGGTGACGCCGTTGGTCGAGGAGGCCGACCGCGATTTCCTGGAAGCAGCGCGCGACGCGCTGCCTCCCGAGCCATGGACCGAGGATAGCTTCCGCGAATGGACAGCGGCGCTGAAGGCAAGGACCGGCCGCAAGGGGCGCGAGCTCTTCTTGCCATTGCGCAAGGCGTTGACCGGGCTCGACCACGGGCCGGAACTGGCGCCACTCTTGCCGTTGATTGGCGCCGAGGCGGTGGGGGAGCGCCTTTCCGCTGCGATCGGCGCTTGAAGTTCGCATGAGGAGACGGCGATGCGAGTGTATGGTTTCGCTATTGCCCTCTGCCTTCTGACCGTCTTGTTGGCATCCCCGAAGGCCAGGGCGGAGGAACCGGCCTGTGACCCCATTGCCATCGATCTCACGCTGACCCCGCAGCGGACGCTGATCTATGCAAGCCTCAAGGAAACGCTGACAGTGCAGGCGGCTCGTCCGGAGCGGGCCGACGTGGTTCTGCTGGGCGACTCTCTGCTTGCCGGCTGGCGTACCGATCTTCCCGCCGCCTTTCCGTCGACCGCCATCTACGACTTCGCGGTGGGCGGTGACCGGGTGCCCAATGTGCTCTGGCGGCTCGAAAAGACCAACCTGAAAGATCTCCGTCCCTCGGCGGCCGGGCTTCTGATCGGCACCAACGATCTCGGCGCCGGCACGCCAGCCTGCGCCGTGGCAATCGGCATCGAGACCATTGTTGAAAGATTGCGCCGCTTGTGGCCTGAAACGTCGGTGCTTGTGCTGACCATTCCGCCGCGCGGCACCGATTTCCACGCCCTTGATGATCGCCGTCTGGACGTGAACCGCGCGATTGCCGCGCTCGGGAAGCGTTTCGACAAGGTTCACCCCGTGGTGATTGACGATGATGCCTTCACGTGCGGGCAATATCGCCGATCGCAGCCCGCCGAAGGCGCCGGAGCAGAAGCTTTGTCCTGCGGCAACTATGCCGAGGACAATCTTCATTTCTCGACAGAGGGATACGTTGCGCTCGGCCTGATGCTGCAAGGCGCCGCCGCTGGTGCGCTTGGTGCAGAGGTCTTTCGCTAAAGGGCTTGGCCGGCCGCGATGGGCGCCTATATGTCCGGCATGCGCGGCTGGAACCAATCTGGTCTGCCGAAACCGGGGTGTCCAAAATGCGTGATGTTGCCAAATCGGTCATGGCCTTTATGGTCCTGTGTTTCGCAGTCCTTCTGCCCTCGCTTGCCTCGGCTTCCGATGATCCGGATCTGATCTTCAAGCGGTCGACCGTCTGGCACTTTCTGACGCCCGATCACAAGCTCGCCGTCTATGCCATCGACGACCCCGTGGTGGATGGCGTCGCCTGCCATTTCACGCTGCCGGAAAAGGGGGGCGTCGAGGGCATGCTGGGTCTTGCCGAGGAGACCTCGGACATCTCGCTGGCTTGTCGGCAGGTCGGACCGATCAGCTTCAAGGAAAAGTTCGAGCAGGGCTCCGACATGTATCGCCAGAGCCGCTCGCTGTTCTTCAAGAAGATGCAGATCGTCCGTGGCTGTGACGTCAAGCGCAATGTCCTGGTTTACCTCGTCTATTCCGACAAGCTGATCGAGGGCAGCCCCAAGAACTCCACCTCCACTGTCCCGATCATGCCCTGGGGCGATGCGCCGGCGACAAAGTGCAGTGATTGGCTGAAATAAAGCCAAGACCCATGCGAATTCCGCAAGCCGCCGTCCGCAGGTCGCGGTCGGCGTTTTTTTGTCGCTTCCCTTGACGGCGAACGGCGTTTGCAGGCATATCGACGGCCATGTTCCGGGACGCGCGCATCACCATTACCGCCAGCATTATTTGTGGCTGAGCTTCACGCTGGCCGCGGACGTCCCCGTCACGATCTTTCCGAAGACCAGAGCGGATGATGGGTTCCCCCGGCCGGCCCGGCGGTAACGTGTTTTGCGTTTCATGGCGAGGGGAGACGGGCTTTTGGCACTCAGACTCTACAACACGCTGACGCGTGGCAAGGACGATTTCGTTCCGATCGACGCCGGCAACGTCCGCATGTACGTGTGTGGCCCCACGGTTTATGACTTCGCCCATATCGGCAACGCCCGGCCGGTGATCGTCTTCGACGTGCTCTATCGTTTGCTGCGGCATGTCTACGGCGAGGCGCACGTCACTTACGTGCGCAACATCACCGACGTCGACGACAAGATCAATGCGCGCGCCGTCCGCGACTATCCCGGCGTGCCGCCCGTCGAGGCGATCCGTGATCTCACCGAAAAAACCTACGCTCAGTTCGAGCAGGACGTGACCGAACTCGGCTGCCTCAAGCCGACGGTAACGCCGCGTGCCACCGAGCATATCGCCGAGATGATCGCCATCATCGAACGGCTGATCGCCGGCGGGTTCGCCTATGTCGCCGAGGGGCATGCGCTGTTTCACGTGCCGGCCATGCCGGACTACGGCACGCTGGCCCGGCGCTCTCTCGATGACATGATGGCGGGCGCCCGCGTCGAGGTGGCACCCTACAAGCGCGACCCGATGGACTTCGTGCTGTGGAAGCCGTCCTCGGACGATGAGCCCGGCTGGGCCAGTCCGTGGGGCAGGGGTCGTCCCGGCTGGCACATCGAATGCTCGGCCATGAGCTGGAAGCATCTGGGCGAGACCTTCGATATTCATGGCGGTGGCATCGATCTGGTCTTTCCGCATCACGAGAACGAGGTCGCCCAGTCGCGTTGCGCCTTCCACAAGGACGTGATGGCCAACGTCTTCATGCACAACGGCTTCCTGCAAGTCGAGGGCGAGAAGATGTCGAAGTCGCTCGGCAACTTCTTCACCATCCGCGAGCTGTTGGACGACTGGCCCGGTGAGGTGCTGCGCTTCAACATGCTGAAGACGCATTATCGCCAGCCGATCGACTTTACCATCAAGGGCCTCGAAGATGGCTGGAAGACGCTCGACGATTGGTATGCCATCGCCGCCGACGTAGCGCCTGGCCAACCGTCGGAAGGGCTGATCGAAGCGCTCAGCGACGATCTCAATACGGCGAAAGCTATCGCCGAGCTGCATGCGGTCAAGGGTGATCCGGCGACGCTATCGGCATCGTTGCGCCTTCTTGGTTTCCTCGGCGAAAGCGCCAGCGCCTGGGCAGCACGGCGCCCAGCCGCCGATATCGACGAGAGCAAGGTCAAGGCATTGATTGCTGCCCGCCTTGAAGCGCGCAAGGCGAAGAATTTCGCCGAAAGCGACCGCATTCGTGACGAGCTTGTCGCCATGGGCGTGGTGCTGATGGACGCCAAGAACAAGAACACGGGCGAGATCGAGACCACCTGGGACGTGAAAAGGTAAGGTAGCGCAAAGCAATGGGAGAGATTGCCATGACCATTCTGACCGGCGGCTGCCAATGCGGCGCCATCCGCTTTTCCTGCGACAGCGGCAAGGTCTCTTCCGTATCGATCTGTCATTGCCGCATGTGCCAGAAGGCGGTCGGCAACTACTTCGCGCCTTTCGTTGCCTTCGAGGTCGGGGGCGTCAGCTGGACGCGCGGGAGCCGCAAGCTCTATCGCTCGTCCAACCACGTCTCGCGTGGCTTCTGCGCCGACTGCGGCACGCCGCTCACCTATGAAGCCGATGGTTACGAACCGTCGATCGCCGCCGGTGCCTTTGACGACCCTGCTGCCTTGCCGCCAACCGTCCAGTATGGCGTCGAGGCCGAACTGCCCTTCACCGCGAGCCTGCCATCGTTGAAACGCGTTCGTACCGACGAGGGCTTCGAGGGCGCTGAATTCCTGAACGACGTCATTTCCAACCAGCACCCAGACCACGACACGCCCGTCTGGCCGCTGCCGAAAGCCTGAACGATGACTGAACTGCGCAGCTATTATCCCGAGATCGAACCGTTCGAGACCGGCATGCTCGACGTCGGCGACGGCCACCAGATTTACTGGGAGCGGATCGGCCGGAAGGGCGGCAAACCAGCCGTCTTTCTGCACGGCGGGCCGGGGGGCGGCTGTTCGCCCAACCAGCGGCGCTGCTTCGACCCTCAGAAATACGACGTCATCCTGTTCGATCAGCGTGGCTGCGGCCGTTCGACGCCGCATGCGTCGATCGAGGCCAACACCACCTGGCATCTGGTCGAGGATATTGAGCGCCTGCGCAAGATGATCGGCGCCGACAAGTGGTTGGTGTTCGGCGGTTCCTGGGGTTCGACGCTGGCGCTCGCCTATGCCGAGACGCATCCGGAACGCGTCACCGAGCTGGTGCTGCGCGGCATTTTCGGACTGCGCGACTTCGAGCTGAAGTGGTTCTATCAATATGGCGCGTCGCTGATCCATCCCGAGAAGTTCGAGCCGTTCCGCGAGCACATTCCTCAGGCCGAACGGGGCGACCTGATCGCCGCCTACCGTCGCCGGCTGATCTCCGAGGACCGGGCGACGCGGCTTGCCGCAGCCCGCGTCTGGTCGCTTTGGGAAGGCTCGACGCTGACGCTATTCCCCAATGAGGACGTCACGTCCGGCTTCGTCGATGACGAGTTCGCCCTGGCTTTTGCCCGGATCGAGAACCATTACTTCGTGCATGAAGGATGGATGCGCCCCGGCCAGCTGTTTGAAGACGCCGGCCGGCTGAAGGCCATTCCGGGTGTCATCGTTCACGGCCGCTACGATATGTGTACGCCGCTGCAGAACGCCTGGGACCTCCACAAGGCTTGGCCGGAGGCGGACTTCCGCATCGTCGAGGGGGCGGGACATTCGCTGGTCGAGCCTGGACTGCTGCACGAACTGATCTCCGCCACCGACCGCTTCGCGGAGTAAGTCGGACGAAACACCCCAAGGCGAGCGAGCACCGCTCGCCACACGTCGAAACGAGTTCGCGACCATGACGGACAAAGCCCGCCTTTATCTCTACGATACGACGTTGCGCGACGGTGCCCAGACATCGGGCATCGACTTTTCCGTCGAGGAGAAGATCATCGTCGCACGCCTCATCGAGGAGTTGGGCTTTTCCTACATCGAGGGCGGCTATCCCGGCGCCAACCCGACCGACGACGCCTTCTTTGCCGAAAAGCGGACGACCAAGGCGCGCTTCGCCGCCTTCGGCATGACCAAGCGTCCCGGGGTATCGCTTTCCAACGACCCCGGCATTGCCGCGCTGCTCGCCGCGCCGGTCGACGCGGTGACCTTCGTCGCCAAATCCTGGGATTATCATGTCGACGTCGCCTTGAAGACGACGCCCGAGGATAATCTCGATTGCATTCGCCAGTCGGTTGAGGCGGCGGTGAAGGCCGGTCGCGAGGCCATCGTCGACTGCGAACATTTCTTCGATGGCTACAAGGCCAATGCCGATTACGCGCTCGCCTGCGCGAAAACCGCCTTCGACGCCGGTGCGCGTTGGATCGTGCTGTGCGACACCAACGGCGGCTCCATGCCGCACGAGGTGGCCAGAATCGTGTCGGCGGTTGCCAAGGTGGTGCCGGGCGACCGGTTGGGCATTCATGCCCACGATGACACCGGGCAGGCCGTGGCCAATTCGCTCGCCGCCATTTCCGCCGGTGTCCGCCAGGTTCAGGGCACGCTCAACGGTATCGGCGAGCGGTGCGGCAACGCCAACCTCACCACCATCCTGCCGACGCTGGTGCTGAAGGACGAGTTCGCCAGTCGCTACGATACCGGCGTGACGCCCGAGCAGTTGAAAACGTTGACGCAGCAGTCGCGGGCCTTCGATGAGATCATCAATCGTGCCCCCAATCGCCATGCCCCCTATGTCGGCCTCTCTGCTTTCGCCACCAAGGCGGGCATCCACGCTTCGGCTATCCTGAAAGACCCGCGCACCTACGAACACGTCAGCCCGGAGAGCGTCGGCAATCGCCGCCGCCTGCTGGTCTCGGATCAGGCTGGTCGCTCGAATTTGTTCGCCGAACTCGATCGGCAGGGCATTGCCTATGCGAAGGACGATCGCCGCCTGGTCGGCCTGCTTGCCGAACTCAAGGAGCGCGAGGCGCGCGGCTATTCCTACGAGGCGGCTGACGCATCTTTTGAATTGCTGGCGCTACGCCACCTCGGCGACGTGCCGCATTTCTATGACGTCATCTCCTACCGCACCATGGTGGAGAGCCGCATCAACGCCGTCGGTGAACGCGTGGTCGTCACCGAGGCGGTGGTCAAGGTGAAGGTGGACGACGATATCTTGATGTCGGTGGCCGAAGGCAACGGCCCGGTCAACGCTCTCGACCAGGCGCTCCGCAAGGATATCGGCAAGTACCAGGCCGAGATCGCAGCGCTGGAACTGGTCGATTATAAGGTGCGCATCCTGAACGGTGGCACCGGTGCCGTAACGCGCGTGCTGATCGAAAGCCTTGATCGCGCCACCGGCCGCCGCTGGTCGACGGTCGGCGTGTCGGCCAACATTGTTGAAGCCTCATTCGAAGCTCTCGACGATTCCATCACCTACAAGCTTCTCAAGAACGGCCACGCCGGCGCTTGAGACTACATCCTGGCGATGGTTTCCGTGTCTCCGGCAACCTCGCCGTTGCCGCCAGCCGCGGCAAGGACGGCTGGCAGAATATCGGTGGCCGTCTTGGCCACGTGATAGCGCACTTCGAAGCCCTCGCGGATGAACGCTTCGCGGTTCATGTGGTGGATCACCTCGACGAGAGGCTGCCAGAAGCCGTCGATATCGGCCAGCACGATCGGCTTCTTGTGCCGGCCGAGCTGCGCCCAGGTCATTTGCTCGACAACTTCCTCCAGCGTGCCGATCCCGCCCGGCAGGGTCACGAAGGCATCGGCCGCTTCGAACATCATGCGTTTGCGCGTATGCATGTCCGGTACGATGTGCAGGTCGTCGACACCGTCGAGCATGCGTTCCCGGTTCATCAGGAATTCGGGGATGATGCCAGTCACTTTACCGCCGGCGGCCATCACGGCGCGGGCGGTGGTGCCCATCAGCCCAACGTTGCCGCCGCCGTAGACGAGACGAATACCGTGCGCGGCCATGTCGGTGCCAAGGCGCTCGGCGGCGGCCACATAGGCGGGATTACGGCCGTTGGCGGAGCCGCAGAAAACGCAAATGCTGTTGATTTTGATCATTCACTTGTTGTCGCATCGTCATGTCTTGGCCGTCAAGCCGGCGGTGCTTTCGGAAAATGGGAAGCGGCCATGAGGGCGCGGATGTCGGCAACCGCGCGGAATGTTGGAAAGTGCGGCTTTCTTGCATCGGTCATCGTGGAATCTGCTTTGACCGTTTTGCCCTTCGAAACCGGTAAAGAGCCGCACTTGTGAGCCTAACCATATGAGTATACAGCATGAAAAAAACTGCGGCAGCGTGATCCGGCATGCCCGCCACAGAAGAGACGCCTTAACGGTGGCTCAAATCATTGTGTTCGATCAGCTGCGACTCGGTGGATCATCCAGTGTGACTGTCGGTGGTGGACGGATCGACCGGTAGGCTGCATTCGGCGCGTTTGTCGATGCGACTCTTTTGTCGGCGAATCCGACGGGGATGTGGACGGGTGATGAGCAACAGACTTCGCACTATTCTGATCGGCGCTGTCGGCGTGATCGTGGTTCTTCTGGCCGGCCTGTTCTCCGGCGCGCTCGACAGCGTGCTGCGTCAGCTCAACGTCCAGATCGCCGGTCACCCGGCACACGTCGCCGATGAGGTCGCCTCGACCGACGTCGTCGCAACGCCGGCGCCGGCCAAGACCGATGCCGGCGCGGCGGCCACCGCTCCTGCCGCCGAGACGGTCGTTCCCATCTTCGATCTCGTCCGCGTCGAGCCGACCGGCGATGCGGTCATCGCCGGGCGTAGCGCTCCCGACGCCAAGGTGGAAATCCTTTCCGGCAAGGACGTCGTCGCCGGCGGCAAGGCCAACGACACCGGTTCCTGGGCCATCGTTCTCGCCGACCCGTTGAAGCCGGGTGCCCATGACCTGTCGGTGCGCGTCACCGGCAAGGACGGCAAGGTTGCGACCTCCGAGCAGTCGGTCGCCGTATCGGTGCCCCAGGGCGGCAATGGAGACGTCCTGGTGGTGCTGAACCAGCCGGGATCACCGTCGACCGTCCTCCAGGTTCCGGGCCTGCAGGAAGCGCAGGCCAAGCTGGCCGACGCCGGCGTCGAGCCCGCCCAGGTCGCCGAGTCTGTGCCTGCCATTTTGCCTGAGGCGCCGAAGGCTGCCGTGCCGGCGGCAACGCCCGAACCGCCGGTATCCGCCAGTGCGACCGCGACGGCGATCGCCGGTAATGAGACCATGCCGGCGACGACCGCCGAGCCCGCGCCCGCCGCCATGACCAGCGCGCCCGCGGCGACGCCGGTTGCCCCCGCTGCGGCGACCGTGGCAATTCCCGCTCCGCCGGCCGACATGCAATCCGCCGCCGCGACACCGGCGTTGGCGCAGGCCGAGCCGGCGCCCGCCGCCGAAAAGCCCGCCGAGACTGCGCCGGCGCCAGTTGCTCCGGCCCAAGCTGCCCCGGCGGGTTCGGCCGCTGAGCCTGCCGCTCCCAAGGCCGAACCCGCCGCCGCTCCGGCTCCGACCGTCACCATCGACGCTGTCGAGCTTGAGAACGGGAAACGCCTCTATGCCGCCGGTTCCGCCGAGAACGGCGCCGTGATCCGTCTCTACGTGGACGACAAGGCGATTGGCGACACCAAGGCCGACAAGGGCCGCTGGCTCTATCAGGGACAAGCTCAACTCGCGCCGGGCAAGCACCTCGTCCGCATTGACCAGATCGGTGCCAACGGGACCGTTCTGGCCCGTGCCGAGGTGCCTTTCCAGATCGCGGAAGACGGCTTGGCGGCGCCGACGGTCGCCTCCGGTGTCGGTTCCGCCCAGGCCGGCGCTGGCTCGGCCGGCGAGGCAAAGCCGGCAGAACCGGAGACCCTCATCATTCGCCGTGGCGACAATCTCTGGATGATTGCCAAGCGCCTCTATGGCAAGGGCATTCGCTACTCGACGATCTATCAAGCCAACACTGATCAGATCCGCAATCCGGACCTGATCTACCCCGGCCAGGTGTTTGTGGTCCCCGAGGGCGATTCGGCCTGGAAGCCGGTGGGGCAGTAACATTCCCGCCATTGTGCGCCCCGACCATGGCACACGGTGGAAAAAGAGACTATTTGAGAGACGGCAAGCCGCCCGGCGCGTTCGCGTCGGGCGTTTTTTTGAGCAATGCATTTCCGGTGGACCATGAGCCAAGTCGATCCCAGAGCCAGCAAAAAGGCCAAGATCCGCGGCGATAAGTCGCTATGGACGACCCTCACCCAGCTTTGGCCCTACATGTGGCCGAAGGGGCGCGCCGATCTCAGGATGCGCGTCGTGCTTTCTATGGCAGCCCTGGTGCTCGCCAAGGTGATCACCGTCCTGGTACCCTATCTCTACGCCTTCGCGACGGATGCGCTTGCCCCCAAGTCGAATGTGCCCGAACCGACGCTCATGTGGCTCTCCTATCCGGTAGCGATGGTGGTGGCCTATAACGTCGGCCGCATTTTGCTGAACGGTTTCAATAATCTGCGCGATGCGCTGTTTTCCGACGTCAGCCAATACGCCGTCCGTCGTCTCGCCAATCTTACTTTCGCCCACATGCATCGCCTGTCGTTGCGCTTTCACTTGCAGCGGCGCACCGGCGGCCTGACCCGCGTCATCGACCGCGGTGTCAAGGGCATCGAATCCATCGTTCGCTTCACCATCCTCAACGCCATGCCGACCGTGCTGGAGTTTGCTCTGTCGGCCGTCGTCATCTTGGTGAACTTCGGCGTGAGTTACCTTCTGGTGATCGGCATCACCATCTGGCTCTACGTCTGGTTCTCGATCCGCTATTCGGACAAGCGGATCGCCATCCGCCGTCGCATGAACGAAAGCGACAACGACGCCAATACCAAGTCGGTCGACAGCCTCTTGAACTTCGAGACCGTCAAGTATTTCGGCAACGAGAAGATGGAAGCGGCTCGTTTCGATGTCGCCATGGAGCGTTATGAGGCGGCCGCCAACGAGACCTGGTATTCGCTGTCCTGGCTCAACATGGGACAGGCGGTGATCTTCACCGTCGGCGTTGCCTTGTGCATGGTGATGTCGGCCCATGAGGTGGTGGCCGGCACGCAGACGCTCGGCGACTTCGTGCTGATCAACACGCTATTGATGCAGCTTGGCATTCCGCTCAATTTTATCGGCTTCATGTATCGCGAGATCCGCCAGGGCGTCACCGACCTCGAGCAGATGTTCGACCTTCTCGACGAGCCGACCGAGATCGTCGATGCGCCGAATGCCGGCTCGCTCAATGTGCAGGGCGGTTCGGTTCGGTTCGAGGACGTGCAGTTCTCCTACGACCCCGACCGTCAGATTCTCAAGGGCATCACCTTCGAGATCCCGGCCGGCAAGACGGTAGCCGTCGTCGGACCGTCGGGCGCCGGCAAGTCGACGCTGTCGCGCCTGCTGTTCCGCTTCTATGACGTCACCTCCGGCCGCGTCACCATCGACGGCCAGGATATCCGTGACGTGACACAGGAATCCTTGCGGGCGGCCATTGGCATGGTGCCGCAGGACACCGTGCTGTTCAACGACACCATCTTCTACAACATCCGTTACGGCCGACCGGACGCCAGCACCGATGAGGTGCGCGAGGCGGCGCGACAGGCTCGCATCGCCCATTTTGTCGAGGGATTGCCGAACGGCTATGAAACGCCGGTTGGCGAGCGCGGCCTCAAGCTATCGGGGGGCGAGAAGCAGCGCGTCGCTATCGCCCGCACCATCCTGAAATCGCCGCCGATCCTGATCTTGGACGAGGCGACCTCGGCGCTCGATACCAACACCGAGCGCGAGATCCAGGCCGAGCTCGACCGTGTCGCCGAGGGGCGGACGACCATGGTCATCGCCCATCGGCTGTCGACGGTGGTCAATGCCGACGAGATCATCGTGCTGGAGAAGGGGCGCATCGCCGAGCGCGGCTCGCACGCCGAACTGATCGAAAAGGGTGGCCTCTATGCCACCATGTGGGCTCGCCAGCGCGAGGCCGATGAAGCAGAGGCGCGGCTCGCCCGCGTCAAGGCGGAAGACGATCTCGGTATTCTCGGCCCTGGCAGCAAGAGCGAGAGGGTGGATCAGCCCGTCTGACGGTTATCAGTCGAAATAGCCTGCTGAAATGGCGCGCGGGCAGTTGCCGGCCGCTTGTCCACCCCTTCCACCGCTACCTTGCCATGCGGCTGGAAAGCTTCCGGCCGCCGGGCTGAAGGTCGCAACCGTCCGATAGGGCATCGTTGTTACCCAACGACCGAGCGAAGGAAACGCAGCCATGATCAGGATGGTGACTGCGACGCCTGCAAGAAAGCTTTTCATGATCGAGTCTCTTTCGGTTGGTTCGGCGGATCCAGCATAGACTCGGCAACGGCCGCGGATTCCGCTGAAGCGGTCGCAATCTGTCTGAAAGTGTATCGGCACAGGTCGGTTATTGCGGCGACCGTTCGATCGAAGCGAACGGTTCGTGCAGCGAACGGTTCGTGCAGCACAATGCGTTGGTTTGCGTGGAATGCTTGAGCGATAGGAAATCCATCGCAACGGATGGCCAAGCAAGAGCAAAATGTTCCAACAATCTATCGAGACGCCGAAATCAATTCCGATCGCCGTCCTTCAGAGGGCGGTCGCTCGTGCCGCGCCCGGAATCGGTGCATGCGCCGTAATCGCCGGTCTTGCCTACGGGCTCAGAATGCTGCCCGGAGTTCATGATTTCAGCCCGATGATCATCGCCATCGCTCTCGGCATCCTGATCCGCAACACCATTGGCACCCATGTGGCGCTGACGGCCGGCATTGGTTTCTCGATGCGCCGGTTGTTGCGGCTGGCGATCATTTTGCTCGGCGTGCAGCTCACCTTCGGGCAAGTGGCCGAGACGGGCTTGCGGGGTGTTGCCATTATCTTCACCGCCGTCGCTGCCACCTTCCTGTTCACGCTGGCCGTCGGCCGAGTCATCGGTGCCGACCCCCGCCTTACCCGCCTCATCGCCGCCGGAACCTCGATCTGCGGCGCTTCGGCGGTCGCGGCGGCCAATTCGGTGGTCGACGCCCATGACGAGGATGTCGCCTACGCGGTGGCCTGCGTCACGGTGTTCGGATCCATTGCCATGTTCGCCTATCCGCTGCTGCAGGGGGGGCTCGATCTGGCGCCACGCGATTACGGTCTCTGGGCTGGTTCGTCGATCCATGAGATCGCTCAGGTGGTGGCGGCGACCTTCTCTGTCGGTCGCGAGGCGGGCGACTTTGGCACCGTGGCCAAACTGACCCGCGTCATGACGCTGGCGCCGATGGTCTTCGCCATGGCCGCTTTCCTGCCGTCGCTCGGCGAGGTGGGGTCGGAGCGGCCACGCGCGCCACTTCCCTGGTTTGTGCTCGGCTTCATCGCGCTCGTCGCCATTAACAGTGTCGTCAGCATTCCTGACGACATCAAGGCGGAAACGAGCACGGTCAGTACCTTCCTCTTGACCATGGCGCTCGCCGCCATGGGGCTGGAGACCAGCGTCGCCAAGCTCAAGGCAAAGGGACTGAAGCCGGCGCTGACCGGTGCGCTCGCCAGCCTTTTCATTGCCAGCGTAAGCTTGATCTTGATAAGGCTGACCTGATCCCTCGGGTACCAGCCATACATGACCCTCGAACAGCTCCGCATCTTCATCGCCGTTGCCGAACGCGAACACGTCACCCAGGCGGCGCACGACCTGCACCTGACACAGTCGGCCGTCAGTGCCGCGATCTCGGCGCTGGAAGGCCGCTACGCGATAAAGCTGTTCGATCGCATCGGCCGCCGTATCGCATTGACCGACGCTGGCCGCACCTTTCTGGACGAGGCGAGGGCGATCCTTGTTCGCGCTGCCGACGGTGAAGCGGTCCTCTCGGACCTTGCCGATTTCCGTCGTGGCGAACTGGCGATCGCCGCCAGCCAGACCATCGGCACCTACTGGATCCCGCGTGTCATCCAGGCCTTCGCCGCCAGTTACCCCGGCATCCATGTGACGCTGGAACTCGGCAATACGGAATTCGTTGCCGAACGACTGCGCGATGGTGGGGCGCTGATCGGCTTCGTGGAAGGGCCGGTGGACGAGCCGGCTCTGGCCGTCGATCGCCTGTTCGACGACGAACTGGTGTTGGTGGCCGCGCCTGCCGATCCATGGCTTGCCGCTGGCGGCGGCATGATGGAACGGCTCAGGTCCGCCCGCTGGGTTTTGCGCGAGAAGGGATCGGGCACGCGTGTCGCACTCGAACAGGCGCTCGCCCATTACGGCTTGTCCGCGGCCGACGCCGAAGTGGCGCTCGAATTGCCGTCGAACGAATCCGTTCGCACCGCCGTTGAGGCGGGGGCTGGCGCCACCATTTTGTCGCGCATGGTGGCCGGCGCCGCGCTCAAGGTTGGCACGCTGGTCCAGGTGGAAACGCCGCTGCCCGGTCGTCGTTTTCACGCCCTTCGGCATCGCGAGCGCTACTTCGGCCGGGCTGCCGCTGCCTTCGTGGATCTTGTGCGACCGGGACCTTTTGGCCCGGCTTCAGGCGGAGCTAGTAGCTGACGTCGACCAGCAGGCCGACGCCTTTGCCGACGGCGGCCCTCGGTGGCGCTTGCGGGGTGGTCTGGCTCTTCTCGACCGTGTCGTCGCGGTCGCGGTCCGGCTCCCGTTCGGACGAAGTGCTCTCCACATTGGCCGGTCGGCTCTCGATCGGTCGAGGCGGTGAAGGGATGGGATTGCTTTGAGTGGCGCTACCAATGTTCATTGTCGGCCTCCTCGCACGATTGGGCAGTTCGTCTTGTCAGGACTTCGCTTGTGAATATGATGCCGCCGACGAGCCGCGTTAAGCGAAGAAAATTGAAAAACATCAGTGGTTTGTTTGGTATGCAAAGGCCGAGTTAACAGGCTTGCGAAATCGGGCGAGGTGGTGCTTCTTTCAGTTACGCATATGGGGTGGCGGCACGGTCCAAAGGAAAATGCGCGCCCTGTTGTCATGGGGCGCGCATCGATCCGGGTCGCGCGGTGGCGATCCTTAGGCGAGCATGTCGAGGTTTTGACCGACACCGGAAGCCACCGATGCCTTGGTCGGAGCCGCCATTGCTCCGATATCGTCCGCGTCGCCATCATGGTCGGGGCCGGGCGCCTCGGCGGCCTCATTTGACTTGATGGTGATGGGGGCCGGCGTCGGCCGGTAGCTCGCTGAAGAGACGTTCATGCAATACCTCCAGACGGCGAACCCAAGGGGAGGTACGGATTCGCCCATCGAGAGCATGCCGCAGCCAACCTGTCGAACACCTGTCGGTCGCGCCAGTTCGCCTTGCTCGCGATGACTTGTATCGCCGACAACGGCGAACCATGATAGGCGGACGGACCCGTGCCTTTGGAAATCAGCAATGCCGCTTCACATCATCAAGCTCTGTGTCGGTGTCGAGACGGTCGAGGAACTCGATCAGTGGTATCGCGAGGAAGTGCTTGTTCACGCTGCCCGTGGCGAGAGCTACGAGCGCATCCACGTTACCCGGATGTTTCCGAAGCGGGTCGACGAGATCCTCGATGGCGGTTCGCTCTATTGGGTGATCAAGGGCATCGTGCAAGTGCGGCAGCGCATCCTGGAACTTCGCCCAATCCGCGGTGGCGATGGCATTGAGCGCTGCGGCCTTGTGCTCGATCCCGAGCTGCACCGTACCGAATACAAGCCATGTTTTATGCGTGGCATGCCGCTTCGGCGTGGCCGGTTCCGCAGCTGTCTGACTGACAGGCCCAGCGCGAGAACGAGCCCCGCCGAAAGGCGGGGTTTTTGTATTTGCGGCTCCGTGACCGCCCGCCTCCGGCCCTGATGCCGGACGGGGGAAACGGTACCGCCGCCTTCCGCACCGTCCCGTTGCGCGTCGCGCATTGGTGGTGGTGTCTCACCGGCGCCTCATGTACAAGGCGCCAAATTCGGACTGCTCCGCGGCGGTTTCCGCGGAGCGACGCATCGAAGAAGAAGAGCCGCGTCATGCCCACCACCTGGAAGCCCGACTCCTGGCGTGCCCTGCCCATCGAGCAGGTGCCCGACTATCCCGACCAAGCGGCGCTTGCCGCCGTCGAGGCGCATCTTTCGAGCTATCCGCCGCTGGTTTTTGCCGGCGAGGCGCGCAAGCTCAAGAAGTCGCTCGCCAAGGTGGCGGCCGGTGAAGCCTTCCTGCTGCAAGGGGGTGATTGCGCCGAAAGCTTCGCCGAGCACGGCGCCGACAATATCCGCGACTTCTTCCGCGTCTTCCTGCAGATGGCGGTGGTGCTGACCTATGGCGCCGCCCAGCCGGTGGTGAAGGTCGGCCGCATCGCCGGCCAGTTC
>JAGSYV010000054.1 GCA_018262505.1 Pseudomonadota bacterium | reverse complement strand
TGGACCGTGTCATGGGAACGCCGACGGTTATCGTCAAAGACATCGGCGCCGATCGCAGTCCCTTCGATGTGAAGCACGATCCCGGCAACCCCGCCGCCGATGCCAATGGCAACGTCAAGATGCCCAACGTCAACGTGCTCATCGAGCTCAGCGATCTTCGCCAGGCCAACCGGTCCTATTCGGCCAACGTCGAGGCGATCACCCAGGCCCGCTCGATGCTGACCATGAACATCGATCTCCTGAGGAACTCGTGATGCTGAACCCCATCTCCTCGCTCGACTTCAACTTCGACCGGCTGTCGCCGCCGACCGCCACCTCGGCCATCCGCACCGCCACGCCGGCCGCAGCGGCAACGTCCGCCGCCGCCGCACCGGTCAACTTCACGGATGTGCTCGCCCAGGTCTCAGGTTCGGCAATTTCCGATCTCAAGGCCGGCGAGGCGGCTTCGATCGCCGGCATGGAAGGCAAGATGAGCGTCCAGCAGGTCGTCGAGGCGGTGATGACTGCCGAGAAGTCGCTGCAAACCGCCCTCGCCGTTCGCGACAAGGTCGTGTCCGCCTATCAAGAAATCGGCCGCATGGCCATCTGAGGAGCCACAAATGAAAGCGCTCGCCATCGCCGCCACCGGCATGACCGCCCAGCAGCTCAATGTCGAAGTCATCGCCAACAATATCGCCAACATCAACACGACCGCCTTCAAGCGGTCGCGCGCCGAATTCACCGACCTGCTCTACCAGACCCAGCGCATGCAGGGCGTGCCCAATCAGGGCGGCCAGTCGGTCATCCCCGAAGGCGTGCGACAAGGGCTGGGCGTCCGCGCCGCCGCCATCCGCAACCTGCATCTGCAGGGGGGCCTGACGCTGACAGGCAATACCTATGACATGGCCATCGATGGCCGCGGCTGGTTCCAGGTCGACGGGCCGAATGGCGAAACGCTCTATACGCGCGCCGGCGCCTTCAACAAGAACGCCGACGGCCAGCTTGTCACGCTCGACGGCTATGCCGTGCAGCCGCCGATCATGGTGCCCACCGATGCCACCGACCTGACCGTCAACGAGTCCGGCGAGATCTTCGCCACCGTGCCGGGAAAGCCGGCGCCGCAGTCGCTCGGCCAGTTGTCGCTTGCCAATTTCACCAATGACGTCGGCCTGGAGCCGATCGGCGGCAACCTTTATCGGGAAACGCTCGCCTCCGGTACGCCGGTCGCCGGTGTTCCGACCGATCCCGGCTTCGGCAAGATCCGTCAAAAATATCTCGAAGCGTCCAACGTCGATCCGGTCTCCGAGATTACCGAACTCATCTCGGCACAGCGTGCCTATGAAATGAATTCCAAGGTCATTTCGGCCGCCGATTCGATGGCCGGCACCGTCTCGAACGGGTTGCGTTGACGCCGGAAAGGCCTTTCCATGAAACGCCTGCTGCTGCTTGCCACACTTGCATTTCTCGCCGTTGCCCTGCCGGCCAGCGCCCAGATGGTGTCGACCTTGCCGGTGCCCGGCATCACCATCTATCCCGGCGATCCGATCACCGACGAAATGCTGACGGATCGTCGCTTCCGCTTGACGCGCGCCTCGCTCGAAGCGGTCGTCGCCGGCCGCGAGATGCTGGTCGGCAAGGTGGCGCGGCGAACGCTGCTGCCTGGGCAGCCGATCACCATCAATGCCGTGGAGAATCCGCAGCTGGTGCGGCGCGGTGTGCCCGTGCGCCTTGTCTTCATGGAGGGCGGGCTCACCATCATCACCTACGCCGAACCGATGCAGTCCGGTAGCGCCGGCGAAGTGATCCGCGTCCGCAATACGGAATCCGGCACCGTCATCGTCGGCGTCGTCCAAGCCGACGGCAGCATCGTCGTAGGAAAAAGCTGATGCGCGCCCTTTTCATCGGCCTCGCCGCTGGCTTCTTCGCGCTCCAGCCGGCCTCCGCCCAGGATAGCCCGCGGATGCCGATCTCCCTCGACCCGCAGACCGGCGAAGTGGTCAGCGTCGTCGATGGCCCCCTGCCCTATGCCGATAGAGATGGATCGACGCAGCTCGCCGCCGACATGGCGCCGAGTTCACCTTTGCCGCCGCCTCCCATCGTCGCACCGATCGTCCCAAGAAGCGGACCGGAACCGAGAGCTCCCAGCACGCCGGATAATCTGGTGCATACCCTGGCGCCCGGCGACGTGCGCATCAAGGATATTGCCGCGGTCGAAGGCGTCCGCGAAAATCAGCTCGTTGGCTATGGCCTTGTCGTCGGCCTGCAGGGCACAGGCGATACGTTGCGCAACGCCGCCTTTTCCGAGCAGTCCTTGCAATCGATGCTGGAAAAGCTCGGTGTCAATGTGCGCGACAGCGCGCTCCGCACCCGCAACGTCGCAGCGGTGATCGTCACCGCCGAGCTGCCCGCCTTTGCCGGCGCCGGTTCGCGCATCGACGTGAACGTCGCCTCGCTCGGCGATGCCAGTTCGCTGCAGGGCGGCACCCTGGTCATCACCCAGCTCGCCGGCGCCGACGGCGAAGTCTATGCCGTGGCGCAGGGGCCGATCGCCGTCACCGGCTACAGCGCCGCCGGCATGGCGGAAAGCGTACAGAAGGGCACCCCCACCGCCGGCCGCATCCCGAACGGCGCATTGGTCGAGCACGAGCTTCAGACCAGTCTTGACGGTCTTGGCGCGCTGACTTTCAAATTGCGCAATCCGGATTTTCGCACGGCCATCCGCATCACCGACGCGATCAATGCCTACAGCCGTCATCGCTATGGCGCGGCCGTCGCCGAGGAACGCGACTATCGGACCGTCGCCCTCATCAAGCCTCGCGGCATGTCGGCGGCTCGGTTCATCGCCGAGATCGAGGGGCTGCCGGTGCGGCCGGATACGCCCGCTCGCGTCGTCATCGATGAGCGCTCGGGTACGGTGGTAATGGGTGCCGATGTCCGCATCTCCACCGTCGCCATTACCCATGGCAACCTCAGCATCCGCGTCACCGAAACGCCGGTGGCTTCACAGCCCGCCCCCTTCTCGGAGAACGGCGAAACGGTGGTCCTGCCACGCACCATGGTCGACGCGAGCGAAAGCGGCGGCAAACTTGCCATCATCGGCGGTACCGATCTGCAGACGCTTGTCCGTGGTCTCAACCAGATCGGCCTCAAGCCGACCGGCGTCATCGCCATCGTCCAGGCGATGAAGACCGCCGGCGCACTTCAGGCGGACCTTGTGGTGCAGTAATACCAAGAGGTATTGAAAATGCCTCCTGGTATTCCGCTTGCCGATTTCTCATGCCCTTGATGCAGATGAGAAATCGGCAATGGTCTCAATTGGGGGATGCGTCAGCATCTTCGCGAATTGGGATGGGGCGTCCGGCGACGGGGCCAGCCCCGCGCAAGACTGCGGTGTGATCCTTCGACACATGAAATCAAGGACTGAAGGGGTATCGACATGACGTCGATCCGACGGCGCATTCTGTTTCGCCTGGTGGCAGCCGCCATGGCGATCCATCTCTGCCCAGTCACTGCACGGGCGACGGAAACGGAGACAAAGGCGGTATCGCCGGTCGAGACCGACGCGACCAGTCACTCGGGTCTCGAGATGCGCGCCCTGACCGAAGAGGCGCGCCAATATTGCGTCAATGTTCGCGACGTTGCCGCCGATGCCCGCTACGCTTGGCAGAAATCGACGCTGGAAGCGCTCGACAAGCGCCTCGCCGAACGGATCGCCGATCTCGAGGCAAAGCGAGCTGAGTATGAAGCTTGGCTCAAGAAGCGTCAGGATTTTCTCGCCGCCGCGCGCGACGACGTCGTCGCGATCTACGCGAAGATGCGGCCTGAGGCCGCTGCCGGTCAGCTCACCTCCCTTGACGACGAGATGGCCGCCGCCGTGCTCGCACGGCTCAACGCACGCGCCTCCAGCGCCATTCTCAACGAAATGGACCCTGCCCGCGCCTCTCAGCTCGCTACCACGCTCGCCGGTATGACCGAGCTGTCCGCCAAAGGAGACACCCCTTGAAGCGCGCCCTGCTTCTCGTCGCCGGCCTGATGCTTGCCGGTTGCAATACGTCCAACGATCTCAATACGGAACCAACCATGTCGCGGGTCGGCGCAGCACTGCCGCTCAACGCGCTGGCACCCGAGCAGGCCATGTTCCGAGACCCGAACTCCACCTATGTACGCGGTGGCGAGGGGCTCTTTCGCGATTCCCGCGCTCATCAGGTCGGCGATGTCCTCACCGTCCTGATCCAGATGAACGACAAGGCCGCTCTCGACAACTCGTCGGAACGCTCTCGCGTGTCCAGCGCCGGTTTTGGTGCCGGCTTCGGCTTTTCCCTTGATGGTACAGGCTCGGACGCCAGTCTCAACGGCAGCGCCAATTCAACCTCCAAATCGAAAGGCGAAGGCGCCGTCGAACGTTCGGAAGCGATCAAGGTCACCTTGGCCGCCGTGGTCACCAGCGTTCTGCCCAACGGCAACCTGATCATCTCCGGCTCGCAGGAAATGCGCGTCAACTTCGAGATGCGGGTCGTCAATATCCAAGGCATCGTCCGCCAGCGGGACATCTCGGGCAACAACGTGGTGCCCTACGAGAAAATCGCCGAGGCGCGCATTTCCTATGGTGGCCGCGGCCGATTGACCGAAGTGCAGCAGCCGGGCGTGCTCCACCAGATTTACGATCGCGTGGCTCCTTTCTGAGGACAGCATGGCCAAGCTTCCGCTCCCAACCACCCGCGAAGCGGCACCCACCGAGGCCGAAACCGAGGTGCGCCGTCTCCCGCCGCCCGAGCGTGGCTCCGTTTTGAAGCCCGCGTTCTTCCTGACGGTCCTGGCTGTCGCCGCCGGCCTTGGCCTCGGCGTCCATCTCGTCCGTTATGCCCAGGTCGCCGATGCGACCAAGCAGCAGGGCGCAGTCAAGGCCGATGAGAGCGATCCGCGCACCTCGCGTCTCTACCGCCTAAAGCCGATCGTCACCAACCTTTCGGAACCCGCCGACGTCTGGCTGCGTCTGGATGCGGCGGTCGTCTTCGCGGACGAGATGCCCAACTCCGAGATCATCTCGGCAAAAATCTCCGAGGATCTCCTGGCCTTCCTGAAGACGCTGAAGGTCGGGCAACTCCAGGGCGCAACCCAGCTCCAGCATCTGCGCGAGGACCTCAAGGATCGCGTCGCCATCCGTTCGGGCGGCGACGTGAAAGACCTCATCATCGAAAGTCTGGTCGTCCAGTGAAGAAATTCCAGATCGCCGCCCCGCTGTTGGCCGCTTCTCTGCTTGTCGTCATGAGCGCGCCGGCATTTGCCCAGATTCCCGGCCTCGGTTCCGGAATCCCCGACCTCAGCTCGCTGATCCCGGCCGGAGAGGGATCGGCCTCGGGCCGCATCGTCCAACTGGTCGCGCTTTTGACAGTGCTATCGGTGGCACCTGGTCTTCTGATCATGGTGACGAGCTTCACCCGCATCGTCGTCGCCCTGTCCTTCCTGCGCTCGGGCATCGGCCTGCAAACGACACCGGCCAATCTCATCCTGATCAGTCTGGCGCTGTTCATGACCTTCTACGTCATGGCGCCAACCTTCGACCGGGCCTGGAACGATGGCGTGCTGCCGTTGACCCGCAACGAGATTTCCGAAGAGGTCGCTTTCGAGAAGATCTCCGATCCCTTCCGCGACTTCATGGCCCAACGCGTCCGCGACAAGGATCTGAAGCTGTTCGACGACCTCGCCGCCGAGCATCTGGGCATCAAGGCGGATGGCGGCGCGACACCGCTCCGGGTGCTGATTCCCGCCTTCATGATTTCGGAACTCCGCCGCGGCTTTGAAATCGGCTTTCTCATCGCCCTGCCCTTCCTGGTGATCGACATGATCGTGGCGACGCTCACCATGTCCATGGGCATGATGATGCTGCCCCCAACGGTTCTGTCACTCCCTTTCAAGGTGTTGTTCTTCGTCCTCATCGACGGTTGGAACATGTTGATCGGCGGTCTGGTTCGATCGTTCTTTTAGCCGCCTTATTCTTCGCTTCTGAAAGCCCGCTCAAAGCCTCTTTCGCGGTACGTCAGCTTCGCGCAAGCCTCAGCCGGCAAAGTGAAGCCATGGCAGGTTGGATCGCTCAGCGAACCAAAGAGGATCCAAGGGCATGATGCCGCTCCTGCTATGCCGGTGAAAATCCGGAATGTCCCAGCTCACTCATCAAAAAGGGACATACGAAAATGGCCAGCCTTCTGACCAATGCCGCGGCAATGACCGCCCTCCAGACCCTCGCGTCCACCAACAAGTCGCTCGACACGACGCAGAACCGCATTTCCACCGGTCTGCGTATCTCGTCCGCCTCTGACGGTGCCGCTTACTGGTCGATCGCCACCACCATGCGTTCCGACAACAAGTCGCTGTCTGCCGTGCAGGACAGTCTTGGTCTCGGCGCCGCCACGGTGGATGTGCAGTACACCGCCCTTGACGCCACCGTCGATCAGCTCACCGAAATCGGCAAGTTGCTCGTCAGCGCCAAGACCCCGGGCGTCAACCGCGGCCAGATCCAGCAGGACATCAAGGCCCGCCTCGGCCAGATGAACTCCATCGCTTCGTCTTCGGTGTTCAACAGCGAGAACTGGCTGTCGGTCGACTCTTCTGCTGCCGACTACAACAAGGATAAGTCGGTCGTCGCCTCCTTCTCACGTGTCGGCGATGCGATCTCCATCGAGACGATCAAGGTCGACGTCGACCAGATCAAGCTCTACGACGCCAATACGGCCGCAGCCGCCACCGGTACAGCTCCGACCACCGATGCCGCCGGCCTTGCACTCGGCGCGGTGAAGGTGGGTGGACAGGGTCTGTTCGACTCCCAGTGGGCGATCACCACGTCCGACGGGGCGGCGACGCCGGCCTACACGGCCCAGACGCTGTCGATCAAGGACCTCGACATCTCCGCGTTGACCGACTCGGCCGCCGATCAGGAGAAGCTCTCAGCCTACATCTCGATCGTCGATGGCGCTCTCGGCAAGCTGACGGACAGTGCCTCCAACCTCGGCGCCGTCAAGAACCGCATCGATACGCAGAAGGACTTCGTCCAGTCGCTGACCGATGCCATCGGCCGCGGTATCGGCCAGCTCGTCGACGCCGACATGAACGCTGAATCGACCCGCCTCCAGGCCCTGCAGACCCAGCAGCAGCTCGGTATCCAGGCGCTGTCGATCGCCAACTCCAACAGCCAGAACATCCTGTCGCTGTTCCGCGGCTAAGCGGACACCACCCGCTCGAAGTCGCAAGGAAGCCACGCCCTCCGGGGCGTGGTTTTTTCTTTAGAGGCAATGCTCGCGCAAGTTTGCCGAACGACACTGAACTGTAGACGACCCAGCCGGCCGCCGGCTTCGCCCCTGACGCAACGGACCGCATCGAGATCGACAGATGACCGCTCGCGAACACGCAGAAACCCTCTGGATCAACCTTCTCGACCTTGGTCCCCGGCGGCTCTCCGCCCTGGCAATGGTCGCCGTCACCATGATGGCGCTGATCGCCGGCTCCGCCTATTACCTGAGCCGCCCGCAATACACGGTGCTCTACACCGGTCTTGAGAACAATGACGCCTCAAGGATCGGCTCGGCGCTGACCGATGCCGGCATATCCTTCGACGTCAGCGCCGACGGTGCCACGGTTTATGTCACCCCGGCCCAGACCTCGCAGGCGCGCATGCTGCTTGCCGAGAAGGGCCTGCCGCATAGCGCGGCAGCGGGCTACGAGTTGTTCAATGAACTCGGTTCGCTCGGCCTCACGTCCTTCATGCAGGAGGTGACACGCGTGCGAGCCCTTGAAGGGGAACTCGCCCGTACCATTCAGACCATGAAGGGCGTCAAGGCGGCGCGCGTCCACATCGTGCTGCCCGACCGCGGCTCATTCCGGCGCGATCAGCAACCGCCCTCGGCTTCGGTGATCATTCGGACCGATGTACCCGATGACGTCCGCATGGCCGAGGCCATCCGTCAGTTGGTGGCCGGCGGCGTACCCGGGCTCGGCGTCGACCATATCACCGTCCTCGACACCGAGGGCAGCGTGCTCGCGTCCGGCGAGGACGCAACATCCCTGCCCGGCAGCAAGACCAACCGCCTGGAACGCACCGTGGCGACCGGCATCGAGGCCAATATCCGCCATGCGCTGACGCCCTACCTCGGCCCGGACAATTTCCAGATCAGTGTTGCCGCCGAGCTCAACACCGACCGCACGCATACCAACCAGACTTTGTTTGATCCCGAATCGCGCGTCGAGCGCTCGGTTCGCACCGTGCGCGAGAACGGCAACACGCAGAACTCAAGCCAGACCCCGCCGACCACCGTCGAACAGAACCTGCCCGAGGAGACCGTGCCGTCAGCTAACAGCGGCGATCGCTCCAGCGAGGAAAGCCAGCGTCGCGAAGAACTGACCAACTACGAAATATCGACGACCACCAAGGAGGTGATCAGCGACGGCTACCAGGTGAAGGCGCTGTCGGTTGCCCTGATCGTCAACCGCGCCCGCATCGCCCAGTCGCTCGGTGAGAACCCCACCGCCGAGGCCATCGACGCCCGCGTAAAGGAAATGCGCAACCTCGCCGCGTCGGCTGCCGGCCTCAACGAAGGACGGGGAGATCATATCCAGGTCACGGCCGTCGACTTCGCCGACAACTTTGCCGATATGCAGCCGGTGCCGCCGCTGACCTTCAAGGACGTGCTGTTGCGCCAGGCAGGCACCGTCGTCAACGCAGTGGTCATCCTCGCAGTCGCGCTGCTGCTCATCTGGTTCGGTCTGAGGCCGGCAATGAACGCCCTTCTGCCGCGCCTCGAGGCGAAGGTCGAGGAGAAGGAAGCCTCCGCCGCGCTGACCAATGCCGCCGGCGAGGCCGCCGCCGCTCTCCCTGGCGTCAGTCACACGGCGCTGCCAACCGGTGAAGCTGCTGGCACCATGCAGCATCTCATCGAGGACATGAACTCACGCATGCGCAACTCGCCGCTCAAGGTCCTGGAGCAACTCGTTGAAATGGATGAAGAGCAGGCCGCCAGCATCCTCAGGCAGTGGATGAATGAAGAGGAGGCCGCCTGATGCTGCGTTCGGCCGTCGACGTAATCGCCATCTTTGATCTTGACCGGCGCGATCCACCGCCAGTGCCACTCGATGCCGAGCCTCCCATCGAGCCACTTGGCTATTCCGTCGCCGAGGAAATCGAACGCCGGGTGGCCGAGGCAGCCGCCACGGTGCGGGCCGAAGAGCGGGCCGATGCCGAATGGCAGCTGACGGAGGCACTGGCCGAACAGGCAAAATCCCTTCGCGACGAGCAAGAAGTCGCTCGCAAAGCCTGGGTCGAGGAACAGTCCGACCGGATCGCCGCCGTCCTTGAGGAGCGTTTCGCCGCCCTCAGCGAACAGCTCGGCGTCGCCGCCACGCGTGCCCTCAGGCCCTTTCTCGTCGAGCGATTGGTCGACCGGTCGGTAGAGGATCTTGCCGCCTGTATCGGGCGTCTGATGACCGACGGTACGGCGGCGCCCCTTGAGATCGCCGGCCCGGCGGATCTGCTCGATCGCCTCGCCGAAAAACTGGGCAGGCACGCCGCCGCCATTGCTTTCCGCCCTGATGACCGTGCCGATATTGTCGTGACGGCGAGTGAAACTCTGATCGAGACCCGCCTCCGGGAATGGGTCGCCCGCCTCCTTCCCATTGAAGAGTGAGCACCATGAGTGCCGAGCCCCCGGAAATCATTTTTGTCCGCCGAGCGCTGCATCGCAGAACCGAGGCGCCGCAGCACGGTGTCTGGAAGATCGCCTACGCCGATTTTATGACCGCGATGATGGCCTTTTTTCTGGTGATGTGGCTGATCAACGCCACCGATCAGAAGACGCGCGAGGCGGTTGCCAGCTACTTCAATCCGATCAAGCTTGCCGAAGCCACGGTCGACAAGAAGGGCCTGCGCGATCCGCTCGAAACCGAGAAAGAGGGAGATCCCAGCGGCAAGGACCAGCGTTCCTCGGTGAAAAGTGTCGACGACACTCTGGAGGGCTACAGCCAGACGCTCGACAAGCCGCGAGAGCACAAGCCGCGCTATTCGGAAGCCGCGCTGTTCGAGGATCCCTACGCGGTCCTGGCGGCACTGGTTGCAGGTTCGGAGCCCAATCAATCGGCTGATAATGTGGGGGCCTTTGAAACGCTCGGCCAGTCGGGCGAACCGGGCCTCAATGGCGGCGACGCCCAACGCGATCCCTTCGATCCGGTCTATTGGAAGATGTCGCGGACGCCGAAGCCGCGGGACGGCGACGAGACCGGCGGCACCACCGTTGCAACTGACAAGCCGGCCGACGCTGCACAACCCGACTCGGTCAAGCACGAGGTTGTTGCCAAGACCGAAGCCAAGGAGGCCGTCCCCCCGATCCCGCCGGCCAAGCCACCAGTCGGCCAATCTGAAGAAAAGCCGGACGCCGCCACCACGTCTACCGTTCCGCCAGTGGCTGCTGCATCTGCCCCGGAGGCCGCCAAGGACACCCTGTTGGTTGCCAAACCGGTCGCGCCGACGCCGATCGCCACGCAATCTGACAAGCCACTTGGCGCTCCGCCGGAACAGCCGACCGCCGTGGGGCCTGAGGCCCCCACCACGGTATCGTCAGCCGCTCGCGTCGACGCTGCCCAAGTCAAGGAAGGCGGTGATGCAAAGGAGCTGGGCCGCGACATTCAGGCCGCCATCGGAAACATCGGCCCGACGCCGGGCATCGAAGTGAGCGCGGCCCCCGAAGGCCTCCTGGTGACGCTGATGGATGAGCAGAAATTCGGCATGTTCGCCGTTGGCTCGGCCGAGCCGGAGCCCGAACTCATCCGAACGATCGACGCCATCGGCAAGCTGATCGAAAAGCGACCCGGCAAGATTGTGGTGCGCGGCCACACCGATGCGCGGCCGTTCCGCAGCAAGGACTATGACAACTGGCGGCTCTCCACCGCTCGCGCACACATGGCCTATTACATGCTGGTCCGTGGTGGCATTCCCGAGGCACGCTTCGAAAAGATCGAGGGCTATGCCGATCATTGGCTGAAGAACGCCGGCGATCCCGAGGCGCCGGAGAACCGCCGTATCGAGATCCTCATCAGGGAGACGCCAACGTGATCCGCCGCGTCCTCTTCCTCGTCTCGCTGCTGGCCGCAGGCCCGCTCGCCGCCGCCGAAGCGGTGCCAGACGATATTCCGCCTTTCGAAATGGTACGAACGCTGCAGACATTGCAGGCGCAAATCGCCGACGGCAACGCCGCGGCCGTTGCCGCGCAGCGCGAGCTGCTCGTGGTCATGGAGAGAAAGTTCCTCGCTGCCGATCGCACCGTCTGGCAGGACGGGCGCAATGCACGGGCGGCCGTCACCTACACACTCTCCGGCGGCAGTCCTCGGCTGATGCGTGGCCTCCTCGCACAGACTCCGCCAATCGCCGTCGACGCCAATCTCGCCGCGGGCGCGCTCGCCTACATCGAAAACCGCGAGGACGAAGCCCGCAAGAATCTGTTGCCGCTCGACGCTCGTTCTCTGCCCATGTCGCTCGGCGGTCAGGTGGCATTGGTCCAGGCCGGCCTGGTCGCTCGGGAGGATCTGGGCCGGGCCATTCATCTGCTCGATGATGCTCGCCTGCTGGTGCCGGGAACTCTGGTCGAGGAAGCGGCGTTGCGCCGCGAAGTGTTTCTGGTCGCTCAGAAAGGCGATCTCGATCATTTCGAATTTTTGTCCCGCCAATACCTCCGTCGCTTTGGCACCTCCATTTATGCGGAGGATTTCCGGCAGCGCTTCGCCACAGCCATTGCCCGGCTCGGCATTGCCGATGGCGACGACCGCTTTCCCCGTCTCGAGGCGATCCTGAAATCTTCCGATCCGGAGAACCAGCGGGAGCTGTTCCTGCAGCTGGCTCAAGCGGCCGTCGTACACGGCAAACTCGCCACGGCACGCTCGGCGGCAGCCGACGCGGCCAAACTGGCCCCGTTGGGCGGTGGCGATGCCATGCGCGCCGGCCTTTATGACGCAGCCGCTTCGATCATCGCAGGCAACGACATTGGCGAGGTCGGCAAGCGCCTCTCCAGCCTCAACCGCCGTCAGCTTAGCAGACGCGATGCCGACCTGTTGGACGCTGCCGTGGCAGTCGCCAATGCCGTCGGGGAGGTCCCGTCAGCGCCGGTGCCGCTCGATCCTGTCTCGGTCGTAAGTGCCGACGCCCAGCGCGGCGATACCTGGATAACCGGCAATATGCGCACCGCGGAAGCGGACCTTTCCGCCGTCGACGCCCTGCTCGAAAAGGCAACCAGCCCATGACCAGAATCGACACGCCGCTGGCGGTACCTGCCGCCGACAAACCAGCCGACAAAGCGATTGGCAAAGTCGCGTCGAAAGACGGCGATAGCCGGCAGGCGGCTTTCCGCTCGCTGCTGCGCCAGCTCGGGGGGCACGAAAGCAGCGGCAGCGGGACATCCGGCAAGGAGCCAAAGGCCTTTTCTGGCGATGCCAACCCGCATGGCCTGCCAACCATTCGCCATCGGATCGAGTCCAAGGATGGCAAAACGGCCGCGACGCCTCAGGAACCCAACGTCGGCGCAGGGGGCGCCGAGCCGGCAATCGGAAACGAGCCCGTGCTGGCGTGGCAGACCATTCTCGGCGCAAGTCCTGCGGCGGCTCGTCAGGAGCAGCCCACAGCAACTGCGGACCTCACCGCGCTGATCTCGGATCCGACATCGGATACCGACCTATCAGCCGCCCCACAGGAGAAAGCGGCCCGCAAGGCATCCGATCGCCCCGGTCGGTCGTCCGGTATGGCGCTTCCGTCAACTGCCGGCCTCAACCTCACGCACGGCGATGCGACTGTGCCGGTGGCGGCCGACACGGCCGATCCCTTCGCCGCTCTGTCTTCTCTGCTGGAGAAGGCGACCGACGCGGTTGCTGAGCCGGAGACCCCTGAGTTGGCTCCCATCAAAATGTCGGTCGTGACCCGGGAAACGCATTTCGAACCGGTCGTACGCCTGTCTCCCGTGCAGCAGATCGCTACGGCCGTCGGCGAAGAACTTGTTGCCGCCACCGAACCTGCCCCGATGGAATCCGTCTCACGGTCTGCCGAACCGTCCCGCCACTCTACCGGGCCGCTCAAGGTGCTGCACATCAAGCTCGAACCGGAAGATCTTGGCGCCGTCGTCGTCAAGATGCGACTTGTCGACAAGTCGCTGGAACTTGAGGTGGTGGCTTCCCGGCAGGAAACCGCCGATCTCCTTGCCAAGGACCGGGACATGCTGACGCGGGCATTGCGTGGCTCGGGCTATACGGCCGACGTGGTTGCCATCACCACCTCGACGGCCCCCGACGGTGGCCAGATGACCGGCGACAACCGAGCCGGTGCGCAGACATCACCGGGCCAGTCCGGCGCGCAGGCAGGCGGCAATCGAGGCTCGAATGACCCTGCGGGCAATGGCGGCCGGCCGTCGGCCCGCCCTCAGCCGGTAGAAGGAGTGACCCATGAAGAAAGCGGCGCTAGCCGTTCTGGCGGCGATCTCTATTTATAGTCCAAGTGGCCGGGCGACGGCTGAGGAGCTGACCATCTGCGAACGCGAGATGCGGGCGGCTGCCGACGAATTCGGCATTCCGCTCGGCGTGCTCTACGCGGTCGGTATGACGGAGAGCGGTGGCAAGAAGGGATTACAGCCCCTGGCGATGAACATCGCAGGTAAACCCTATGTCGCTTCGAGCCTTGCCGACGCTCTCGCCCGTTTCGACAAGGAAAGAGCACGCGGCGTCAAGCTCATTGATCTCGGCTGCATGCAGATCAACCATCACTATCACGGCGAGCGCTTCGCCTCGGTGGAAGAGATGTTCGATCCGCACAAGAACGTCCAATACGCCGCGCGCTTCCTCAACGAACTACACGCCCGCCATGATACCTGGACGATGGCCGTGGCCCGTTACCACGCCGGCCCGAACAATAACCCGGCGCAAAAAGAATATGTCTGCCTTGTTATCGGCAACATGGTGCGCAGTGGCTTTGGTGCCTGGACGCCTAACTCCGCGGCCTTTTGCGGTCGGAAAGCCGGCTGAGACGGCATCTCGCTTGATAGGTAAATTTCCAGACAGTCTACTTGGCAGGGCTTGACCGGGAAACCGATCGGCGTATACATGAATCACATTGTGAATACAAAATGAACTGCATTGACAACATCACATAATTTTATGGAATTTTTCGATACTTAATGTCAGTATTTGTCAGACAAATTCGACAGACAGAGTTTCCATATATATAATCACATTTCTAGAAGCATGTCGGATACATGCGGCAAAAAGTTGACCGATCTACATATCTCAACCTAGCTTATTCCCGACGTTGATCTTTACCTCTAGGTCGATTGACGGGGAATGTGAGCTATGTTCGTCATCATTGATGACCGGAAGATTGTTACTTCCGGCTATACGTCAGGATTTGAACGAGAAGGGGTTTCCTCGATCGGCTTCCGATCGCCGGAGTTCCGAGACTGGATGGGGGCCGCACCTGACAGCGACCTGTTAACCATCGAGGGTTTTCTACTGGGCAGTTGCGAAGATCGTCAGTCGGTGCCGAAAATCATCCGTGAGAGATGCGGCGCCCCTCTGATCGCCTTCAGCGATGTTCCCAGCCTCGAGCAGACGTTGAATCTGTTTGCGGTCGGCGTCGATGACGTCGTTCGGCAACCGGTTCATATCCGCGAGATCATTGCCCGGGCCGGTGCCATCCAGCGCCGAACCGGCAACCAGACCGACGATTGCCGGATCATCGGGTCGATGCGCGTCTTCTTTGACGGTCGCGACCCGGAAGTGAACGGTGAGCCTTTCGTGCTTCCACGCCGCGAGCGCCGTATCCTGGAATACCTGGTACGCAATCAGAATAAGCGCGTCACCAAGGAAAAGATCTTCGGATTCGTCTATGGCTTCTGTAACGAAGAAGTCGAGGAGAGCGTGATCGAGAGCCACATCAGCAAGCTCCGCAAGAAATTGCGAGCGCGCCTAGGCTTTGATCCTATCGACTCCAAACGCTACGTCGGCTACATGCTGGAAAACGGCTGAGCCACTCCATCGGCGGCAGTCCCAGGATTGCCGCCGATGGTTTGCCTTACCGAGCTTGGAGGGCGCGGGCGTCGGGGAAACCCGACAAAGCGCCTGCGCTGCGCGATCGCCACAAGCCTTGAAGCGCGCCTGGCCTGTGCCGCATTGTCGGCTTCGCCACATTGATGACATCCGCCCGCAGTCGGAAAACGATTGATGCCCTACAGCGGCGAAAATAAAATTTCGCACTCCGAGTTGATCTGTTCTGTTTCTGCAAAAATAAACGCCAGAACCGTGCCTTGTTTTAGGTTCATTCAGGGCGCATATTTAATTCTCGTTGAGTTGAACACATTTAGCTAAGCGGCAAATAGCCGCTATTTTCTTTCAAATTTCTGCAGTGAATGCATGCGCAATGCGGCGTCGCATGTTGCCCCGCTTAAAAGTCCGGAATGATCTCCACGTTGATCATGTATGCATCGACGACCTGAGCGTTTCGGCTGGGGTGGGCATAGCCTGCCTGGCAAGCAACTGCCGTTCGCGGAGGCCTCAACCATGGCAAATCGTACGACGCAAACCATCGTTCACTTTGTGCATGCCTTTCTCCTGCCCGGCTTCACCAAGCCCTTGGTGGCGGGGGACTACCGCATTGACCATGACGAGGAATCCATCGAAGGCCTCTCCCGTCTGGCGTGGCACCGCATTGGATCGTTCATTCATCTGCCCGCGATCGGCGTGCAGAGCGCGACGCATCAGATGGTGCCGATCAATCCATCGGACCTGAACGCTGCATTCGCAAAAGACATCAAGAGGCCGTAAGCGCACTCCGTGCCATCCCGTCAACCAACACGGAGCAGGCAGTGTCGCCGGCGATAACCGCGGCTTTCAGGCTTCTCGAGACAGGACACCAACAATGACCTTGGCCTTTCCAAACCCGAGCCGCAATTACGACGAGACGCACCACGGTATACGCTTTTCCGGTCATGACGGCATGTTTGAGATATCGTTCTTCGTCGAAGCAGCGGTGTTTACCGAGCACCAGCCGTTGCAAAAGCCCGTGTCGGAACAGCAGTATCTTTCGGCTTTCGACGCAATGCGCACCTCCATTCAGAATGTCGCCAGCGAGAAGTATTCCAGCCACCGTCGCGCGACGAATACTCTTACCGTCACCGACTTCCGATAGGCGGTGGCGATGCTGATCCGATACGGCTACGAAATCACCCTCACCTGCCCGCAACCGACCGCGTTGGTTTGTCTGCTGTCGCTCCATGAGGACCGCGCAGCCGACGTCCGGGTGCCCGAAACAACCTTCACCCGGCCGGAAGTGCCTGTGTCCACCTACCTCGATCTTTTCGGCAACCGCTGCCGGAGACTCGTCGCGCCAGCTGGCGACTTCATGATCTGGGGCGATGCGACCATTGAGGATGATGGCGCGCTGGATCCTCTGGTCCCCGAGGCTCGGGAAACGCCGGTGCAGGATTTGCCCGATGACTGCCTCGGTTATCTCATGGGCAGCCGTTATTGCGAGACGGACCGTCTCAGTCAGATCGCCTGGGATCTGTTCGGAAAGGCCCCACCCGGCTGGGCACGCGTTCAGGCGGTGTGCGACTTCGTGCATACCCACATCCGCTTCGACTACATGCAGGCTCGGGCGACGCGGACGGCATTCGAGACCTTTCATGAGCGCATAGGGGTCTGCCGCGACTTCGCCCATCTGGCGGTCGCTTTCTGCCGATGCCTGAATATTCCTGCACGCTATGTGAACGGACATCTCGGCGATATCGGCGTTCCCGTTGTCGACCCGATGGATTTCAGCGCCTGGATCGAAGTCTTCCTCGATGGGGCTTGGTATACGTTCGACCCACGCAATAATGTTCGAAGAATCGGCCGGATCGTCGTCGCACGCGGGCGCGACGCGGCGGACGTTCCCCTCATCAATTCATTCGGGCCCCACGTTTTGAAATCCTTCCGTGTCTGGACCTACGAAGTGCCCGCGCCGCTGTAGCTGCACCAAGGACTCATTGCTTTAGATCGCAGAAGTATCCGTACATATTGAATGACCTACCTTCCACCACGGGTGAGAAGCGGTCCTCGTTTATGAAGAATCTGATACTATACTTCTGCTCAATAAGCTCCACGAGTTTTCGTCAGTTTGCAAAGGTTATGGGATATTTTATCTTGTAATTATTGAAACCAGAGGGCATCGGCCCCGGACCGTTACTCGCAAGCCATGACGTCTGGACGCTAACAACTTGGTCCGCCTCGTCATTGAGGGGCGTTCTGGTTATAAATAAATGATCGGCATTCACCGCCAGTAGTTTTTGCAAGAAAGACATAGGGTCCGGGGTGTATTGCAGTGCGCTGCTTGTAAACACAAGGTCAACGTGTCCCAAATCAGCCGCTGCATCCTGAACATTATCGAAGAATTTCAGCCCGTTTCCGGAGAGTTTCTCACCCCCCGCCTTGGCGAGCGCGGAGGTTTCCACCACGTTCCAGCGCACCGCCCGTTCCGCTCCGAGCACCATCCGGGCGATCGAGTGGTGATAACCGCCACCGCCGCCGAAATCCAACACACGCAATGTCGACAGGCCGGGCATGGCGCCAATGCCAATCATCGTCCGCAGCGAGTCCAAACCGAGTGCAATGGCGGGGGAAAGCTGATCCCGAAAAATTGCGTTCTTCTCAATCACCACGTTAACAAGATCGTCGGCTTGGTAGCCTCGGTGCCGCAGGCGCGCAAAGCGTCTTCATAAGAACTAAACAGAACGGCATTTGACGGTTTGGTTCGAAAGGCCGGGATTAGCTTTGCCAGTAACTGTTTCATGTTACCCCTGAAATCTGCCGGCCCGCACTTTCAGTGATTGGCGGACGGAGTGAGATTCGAACTCACGGAGGGCTTGCACCCTCGGCGGTTTTCAAGACCGCTGCCTTAAACCACTCGGCCATCCGTCCTGCGCTTGCCTGCGCGGCGCGCAACATGTCGATTTTTGGTCGTCTTGGCAAGGGATTCGGCTTGCCTGCGAACGCCTATCCAAGGCTCACTCGCGCGAGCGAAGGAGCCTAGCTTTCTCACGGTTCCAGTCGCGTTCCTTGGTCGCCTGCCGCTTGTCGTGCAGCTTCTTGCCCTCGGCCACCGAGATCTCGCACTTGGCCATGCCTCGGTCATTGAAATAGAGCTTGAGCGGCACGATGGTCATGCCCTGCCGCTGGATCGAGGTGATCAAGCGATCGATCTGCTTGCGGTGCAGCAGAAGCTTGCGCGGCCGCCTCAGCTCGTGATTGAAGCGGTTGCCCTGGAGATATTCGGGAATATGGGCGTTGTAGAGGTAGACCTCGCTGCCGGCCACACCGACATAGGCCTCGCCAAGGTTGATACGGCCGGCGCGCAGGCTCTTCACCTCCGTGCCGACCAGCATGATACCCGCCTCGAGCTTCTCGCCGAGGGCATAGTGATAGCGCGCCGCCCTGTTATCGGCGACGATCTTCTTATTCGGATCGGCCTTTTTCTTTTTCTGCGCCATCACCTTGTCTTCCGTCAGCTCAAAAGGCCGGCGTGCTCGAGCGCCTTGCGCAGTGCCGCTTCCGTTGACGGTGCCACCGGCACCAGCGGCAGACGCAGCTCGTTCTGCATCTTGCCGATCAGCGACAGGGCATATTTGGCACCCTGCGGATTTGGCTCGATGAACAAAGCATGGTGCAGCGGGTAGAGCTTGTCCTGAATGGACAGCGCCGTCGCGAAATCACCCGCCAGGCAGGCATTCTGGAACTCGGCACAAAGGCGCGGCGCGACGTTGGCCGTCACCGAGATGCAGCCATGGCCGCCGTGGGCCATGAAGGCCAGCGCCGTTCCGTCTTCGCCCGAGAGCTGAATGAAGCCGGGGCCCATCGCTTGCCGCTGAGCGGAGACACGCTCGACCTTGGCCGTCGCGTCCTTGACGCCGACGATGTTCCGGAGTTCGTTGAGCCGAGCCATCGTCTCGACCGACATGTCGATCACCGACCGGCCGGGAATGTTGTAGATGAAGATCGGCAAGCCGACGGCGTCGTTGATCGCCTTGAAGTGCCGATAAAGGCCCTCCTGGTTCGGCTTGTTGTAGTAGGGCGTCACGACGAGAAGCGCGTTCGCCCCGGCCTTCTCGGCAAACTGGGCGAGATCGATGGCCTCAGCCGTGTTGTTCGAGCCGGCACCGGCGATCACCGGCACGCGGCCGGCCGTCACCTTGATGCAAGCCTCGACCACCCGTTTGTGCTCGTCATGGCTAAGCGTCGGGCTCTCGCCCGTGGTTCCCACCGGAACCAGGCCATGGCTGCCTTCCGTGATCTGCCAGTCGACGAAAGCCTCGAAGGCTTTCCAGTCGATGGCGCCGTCGCGGAAAGGCGTGACAAGCGCGGTGATCGATCCCTTGAACATGATCCCTCTTCATGATGGACTGGGTGAAATGCGAAAGTGCACCTCGGTCCGCAGCCGGCGGACAATAAGGCGAGGATGGGCGAAGGACAACAGCTCCACCCACCTTTGTGGAAATTTGCCACAAAGGCGTGTCATAAATTCAGTTCATTCTCCCTCCGTCGGCGGCGTCAAGGTTTCCTCAACAAAATGGCGACATCTTGAAGTTAATTTTCAATTGATGAGGGTTGCCATGCTGAAGACACCTTCGCTCGTTGCCGTGCTGCTGATTACCTTGCCGGCTATGGTGTCGGAGCCGTCGCCGATCCTTGCCGCCCCCGTTGCCGACATCACCGGCGCACTGCCAAGCCTGTCGCAAAGCAGTGTCGAAGGGTTGCGCTCGGCCCTCGACGCCGTCGATTCCAAAAACCTTGCCGGCGCTTTATCCATTGCCGCTGGCCTCTCCGAACTCGATCGCGACATTGTCACCTGGATGGCCATTCGGCGTGGCGCCGATGGGCTAACCCCGGCCACCATCACCGACTTTGCCCGTCGTCGGCCCGATTGGCCTTCGGTGGAGCTGATGCGCCGGCGCGCCGAGCAGGCTCTCTCGGAGATGAATCTCAGCCCGGCCGATGAGGTCGCTGCCTATGCTGGTTCCGTGCCGATATCCGATAAGGGAACGAAGTCGCTCGCCCGCGCCCTGATCGCGGTCGGCCGCACTTCCGAAGCTTCGGCTCTGCTCGGCGTCTGGTGGGCGCGGGAACCGCTATCGCCAGCCGACGACAAGGCGGTCATCGCCGAGTTTGGCAAGGTACTGACCCGCGCCCAGCACAAGGCGCGCTACGACATGCTGATGTATGCCGATCGCGTCACTCAGGCGGTCGCTCTCACACCCTATCTGCCCGATGGCTATACCGCTCTCGCTGCGGCTCGCGCCGCTGTGCTGCGCGGCGGCTCCGACGCTGGCCGAAAGCTCGACGCGGTGCCGAAAGCGGTGCGCAAGGATCCGCTCTACGCCTTCACCCTGGCCGAATGGCATCGCCGTGCCGATCGGCCGGAGGAGGCAGCCAAAGCCATTTTATCCGTCGATGCGAAAGCGACCGTTGCTCATGGCGACGAATGGTGGGTGGAGCGCCGCATCGTCTCGCGCGATCTCGTGGAGAAGAACAGCCCCCGCCTTGCCTATAAAGTCGTGGCCAGCCAGGCCGGCGGTAACGAGACGACTTTGCAGGAAGCCCATTTTCATGCCGGCTGGTACGCGTTGCGCTTCCTGAAAGACCCGCAATCGGCACTGCGTCATTTCGGCGAACTCGAAAAAGTGTCGCTGAAGCCGATTTCCCGCGCACGCGCCAACTATTGGATGGCCCGCGCCGAGGAAGCGGCAGGCCGCAGCGTCAACGCCCGCACCCGTTACGGCCGTGCCGCCGATGATGAGTTCACCTTCTATGGCCAGCTATCACGGGTGAAGCTCGGCCTGCCCACGCTTGGCCTGCCGCCGGCGCCGAAACCCACCGACGCCGATCGCGCCGCCTTTGCGCGCACCGACCTCGCCCGCGTGCTGGTGCAGTTGCTGAGAACCGGTCGGGAAAGCGACGCCAACCTGCTCTACCTCGAACTGGCCAAGACGCTGCCCACTGGCGGCCAGGTGGCGCTGCTTGCCGGATTCGCCGAAAGCCAAGGCGACCATCGCCTGGCCTTGCAGATCGGCAAGCTTGCTGCTGACAGGGGCCTCGGCGCCGAACGCCTCGCTTTTCCGCTCGATGCCATTCCGGAGAGCGCCCGCCACCAGAAGCTGGTGGAAACGGCAATGGTCTATGGCATCGCCCGCCAGGAGAGCGCCTTCGACCCAGGCGCCCGCTCGGCGGCCGGCGCCCTCGGTCTGCTTCAGCTGATACCGACGACGGCGGCCAATACGGCGAAGGCGATCGGCGTCAAGTTTTCCAAGGATCGCCTCACCAGCGACCCCGGCTACAACGCCACGCTGGGCGCCGCCCATCTGCGCGAGCTTCTGGATGAGTTCGGTGGTTCCTATGTCCTGACGTTCGCTGCCTACAACGCCGGCAAGAGCCGGGTCAGGGAATGGGTGCAACGCTTCGGCGATCCGCGCAATCCCGGCGTCGATCCGGTCGACTGGATCGAAAGCATCCCCTATGGCGAGACACGCAACTATGTGCAGCGGGTGCTGGAAAACATCCAAGTCTACCGCGAGCGCCTTGACGGCACCCGCCTTGCCATCGTGGAAGACCTGCGGCGCGGCAACTAAGCGCCGCGCCGCGGCCTTCGACCGAACTTACTCTTCTTCGCCACCACCGCCGGAATCGTCGCCACCCGAGGTGTCCTCGCCGCCGCCCTCATCGCTGGCCGCACCCTCGTCACTGGCAGCACCTTCGTCAGTCGAGAAGCAGTCGGCCGACGGACTATCACCGGCACAGACATCGCCGCTCTCATCCGGCTGGCTGGCGCTATCGTCAGATACACCGCCGTCATCCGGCGACGCCTCGTCCTGTGGTTGTGCGTCAGGCTGAGCTTCATCCGGCGATGCCTCGTCCTGAGACTGTCCGTCGGGAGTTGCCTCATTCTGGATGGCGCCGTCATCAGAGGGCGTGGCGGCGCAATCCTGCGGTGGATTGTCACCGGTGCAGGCGTCGGTCCCGGGAGCAGTTTGGTCTACTCCCTGCCCGGCCTCATCCGTCTGGTCGGCCGGACCACCGTCCGGATGTGACGCCTCTCCGGCATCAGCCGGTTGATCGCTGGCGGCATCAGGCGCGACAGCATCCGGTTCCGGCGTCCCTATGGGTTCCGGTACGGGCGCCTCCGAAGCTGCCTCCTCGGTATCGATGTTTGTTTCGACGCTATCGAGCGCCTGTCGTTCCTCGGAGGATTGGTAAAGGCTTTCCGCCTCCGCGCCGACGCTGACACCTGTTGTTTCGACCTCCGTTTGTGCCGCCGTGAATTCCTGTTCGGTCAGACCGAACTCATAACTCTCGGAGACCTCCACCGTCTCTTCATAAGACGACCAGGAATATTCTTCGTAGTAGGAAACCGATTCGCTATAGAAGTACGTCGTTTCCGTGGAAATACTCTGCCAGGATTCTCGGTAATCGACGGCATAGGCCGGTTCGTAGGCTACGTAATATTCATAGGCGCCGGCATAGTAGCCGTAAACCTCGGCCATTAGGATTGAGGCATACCATAACTGATCGGCTTGACGGCTCGCCGCGTCGGCTTCGTTTAGGAGCGCCAGCAGGTGGGCTCTCTGCGCCGCCGCACGTCGGTCGCCCTTCTGGCTCGTACCCCGCCGCATCAGTTCATGGCGAATATGGCTGATCTTTCGGGCACTTGCCGTCGCCTGCTTGCCCGGTTTATGCGGCGCGCCGACATTGACGACCTTGATATAACTCTTCCACAGGGTGTTGAGTGACTTGAGAGAGTCGGCGATTTTTGGATCGCGGATTCCCGCCAGCTGGTAGGCACTGTTGAGCTTGGCTAGCGCGGTTGCCACCTTTGGCAGGGCAGCGCCCATCTTGCGATTATCGCGCGCCTTGCTGGCCGCTGTGACATCGCGGTAAGCGTTGGCGACATCGATCAACCCCTTCAAGAACGGTGTCGATCTGCCGCGCGCATCCTTGGGCAAGGCCGTGTAGCTCTTGGTGATGACCGTGACGGCGATCTCCTGCCTGCTCAGCATCTGTGCCGCCGTAAGCTTCATTGGCGCCTTCGGCACGGCAGTGGTGGTTTGCGCACCGCAGGTAACGGCAACCGGTCCGCCAGCCAAAATGGCGGCCGACAGCATCAAAACTTTTACAAGACGCGATATCATAGTGTCTCCCAGACCGGCATGAACCGACTCTGCTGAACCGTCCCGTCGACAGGCGTCCCCATGTCCCATCGCCCCTCGGTGGGGCGACGAAATCTTGCCGTCCTGACGCCGTCAAGTCGGCAGAATCGATTCATTTACACCGGCGGTCGAGTGAAATGAGGCTTGTAGCGCGGATTGGCGGAAATGCCACAATGCTAACCAGGAAGAACTCATCGGCTCCGGCAGGACACTACGCCGAGCGCGTGCCTGGATAGACCGTTTGCCTTGTTGGATTGGCGGCGAATGGCGCGGACCCACAAAGACTCACGGCTTGATTAACGACAAAGCCACAGCGTTCCGGGCGGCGTTAAGTCTGCGGCAAGGCAAAAAGAGCAAAATTCGCTCTATGCAAGAGCGCCCTTTTCGACTGGCACTTCTGGTTGTCATTCTCGTGCTCGCCGTAGGTTATAGTCCGCCGGTGCAAACGGTGGTCAGGCACGGCTGGCGTGATGTTGCCGATCTCGTCGACGATCGCCCGGCGCGCGCCGTACTCATCATCGGCAACAGCCGCGTCTATACCAACGACATGCCCTTCATGATCCGCGATATTGCCGACGCCGCCGGCGATCCCTTGCGCTGGGACGTGACCTCGCTCGCCAAACCGGGCGCCACCTTCGAAACGCACTGGAACGACCCTGACGTTCATTAGCTTCTGGCGCGACGGTGGGATCTGGTAATCCTGCAGGCAGAAAGCGCCGCCCAATACGAAACGGATAGCAACCAGCGTTTCCATACCTTCGGTCGGCGCCTCGTTCAGGAAGCGCGCAAGACCGGTTCGCCAGTGGCTCTGGTAGTCGGCTGGGTCTATGGAGAGAAACTCTTCGAAGGCTATCCCGACGATCGAGATCGAATGCAAGCCAAGATTCAGGGGCAGCATCGCCGCTTTGCCGAGGACAATGATGTCGATCTGATCAACGTCGGGCGGGCCTGGAGCAGCATCGAATCGCAGCTCCCCACGCTTGCCCTGACCGTCGACGGCAATCATCCGAGCCTTGCCGGCAGCTACATCGAAGCCCTCGCGATCTATCGCTACCTGTCGGACCGCTCGCTGGTCGTAGCGGCCTATCGCCCGGATGGCATGAGCGTCACCGATGCGGAATCCATCGCCAGTGAGATAGAGAGGCGTATTTCGTCCAAGCTGCGGCTGCGGGCGGCCCTGCCTCCCTGACCTTGAACTGCGGATACGGCCCAGCGGGGGTGTAGCTCAGTTGGTTAGAGTGCCGGCCTGTCACGCCGGAGGTCGCGGGTTCGAGCCCCGTCACTCCCGCCATTTCTTCCATAAGGAATTAGAAATCATCGCGTTACGCGATGTTTTTCATTTTTGACTTTAGCAGAATTGCGCCCTTCTGGGTCGCACCACTTGCGCGACAACCCGGCGACGAGCAGCTCTGGCTGGGAAAGAATCCCATCGAATCTGAGGCAGGTTCAGGCCTAATCAGCAGTCAACGGCCAACGACGCCGAGGAGGCCATATTTCTGCGGTCCCTCCCGGAGACCGGCTTGCATGTCGACGTCAAGTACCACGTCCATGTCGGCCCCGCCCCCTTCTTTAGCCAAGAAGGCAGCCAACCATGACGCGGCTCGCTTGACCATCCAGGCAAATCCCGGTGCCATGCTTCAATTTCCGGCAGCGCTGGACTTTGGTCATCAGACGGCGGCACGCAAAGGGAAAGTTCGAGGCAAGAAGGATTGTTGAGGTATCTTGTGGAGCGTAATGCCGGAAGCCACCGAACCACCGTCGGCCAACGCTGAGAGGAAGCCCGATTTTACTTGCCGCACCGGCACCTTTCCTGTATTAGCGCGCCATCGTTCAAAGTGGACGATGCCCGGCTGGGGGCTGAACGGAAGGTGGCCGCGTCGCAAGGCGAGGTCTCTGATCCCTGAATAAGGATCGTCTTCCCGTGTCTCCGCTCTCGATCTCGTATCTGTGGAGCCTTTCGGAGGGTTCGCAGAGGCTTGGCGCCGGGTGGTCAATGGAACCGAGAAAGGCTGTACCGACATGGCGCTCTACGAGCACGTGTTCCTGGTCCGCCAGGACGTC
>JAGSYV010000177.1 GCA_018262505.1 Pseudomonadota bacterium | reverse complement strand
CCGGCGACACGTCAGTTGCCGTCGAAGGCGCCGACCGAACCGATGAGATCGGCGCCATGGCGCGTGCCATCAACATTTTCCGCGACCACACCATCGCCCGCCGGGAGCTCGAAGGCGGCCAGGCAGCCGAAGCGGCGCGCCGTAATGCGCGGCAGGCAGAAATCGACAAGCTCGTCGCCGGCTTCCGTCAAGAAGCAACGGCAACCATCGGGCGCGTTTCGACCGCCAGCCATGATCTCGATGCCATCGCCCGCGAAATGGCCTCCGCCGCCGGCCATAGCGCCGAGAGAGCCGGCATCGCCCATGACGCAGCCGGGCGCGCTTCTGGCAACGTACAGACCGTCGCATCCGCCGCTGAAGAACTGGCAGCCTCCATCGGCGAAATATCGGCCCAGGTCGCGCGGACGTCTACGGTGATCGGTTCGGCCACCGAAGGTGCCCGTGTCAGCCACGAAAAGGTCGGCGCGCTTGCCAAGGCCGCCGCCAAGATCGGGGAAGTGGTGACGCTGATCCAGGCCGTCGCCGACCAGACCAATCTGCTGGCCCTCAATGCCACCATCGAAGCTGCCCGCGCCGGTGAGGCCGGCAAGGGCTTTGCCGTTGTGGCAAGCGAGGTCAAGAACCTCGCCGGTCAGACCGCCAAGGCCACCGAGGAGATCTCCCACCAGATTGCTGCGATCCAGCAGGCTACCGACGAGGCGGTTGGCGTCATCGCCGGCATTGCCAGCACCATGGAAGACGTCAACAGTCACGCAGCCACCATCGCCGCCGCCGTCGAGGAACAAGGCGCGGCAACCTCGGAGATCGGCTCGAGCGTTGAAGCGGCGTCGCTTGAAACCCGAACGGTTGCCGAAAACGTCGACGACCTCGATGCCGCCGTCGGCGAGACGCGCATCGCCGCCAACCGTGTGCTGGAAGCAGCGGCCACCGTCAACGCGGTGAAGGATGAGCTTGCCTTGGAGATCGACCGGTTCCTTAAGGCCGTCGCGGCGGCCTGACAAAAGCCGGAGCTCAGCTCCCCATCAGCTTCCGTCGAGCTGTTCGGTCCGACGGAGATCGGGAAAGATCACCGACCACAGGCCGGCGACGGCGAGCGTGCCGACACCGCCGAACACCACGGCCGGCACCGTGCCGATCAGCGCCGCCATGGAGCCGGCGCGGAACTCGCCGAGTTCGTTGGACGCGCCGACGAACACCATGTTGACGGCCGAGACACGGCCGCGCAGTTCGTCGGGCGTGGCAAGCTGGATCAGCGTCTCGCGCACATAGACGGAAATCATGTCGCCGGCGCCCATCAGGCCGAGAGCGACAATCGACAGCCATGGCGTCACCGAGACGCCGAACACCACGGTGGCCAGACCGAACACCGCGACACCCAGGAACATCTTGACGCCGGCCATCGCCCGGATCGGAAACCGCGCTAGGAAGGCCGCCACCAGGATGGCGCCGACGCCGGGTGCCGCGCGCATCATGCCGAGACCGGCCGGACCGAGCACCAGGATGTCGGAGGCATAGACCGGCATCAGCGCCACGGCGCCGCCGAGCAGCACCGCGAACAGGTCGAGCGAAATGGCACCGAGCACGATGCGGTTGGAAAAGACGTAGCGGAAACCGGCCGACACCGCCTGCCAGGCCGGCTCCTTGGCCTGCTGAGCTACGGTGATCGGCGGCAGCGCCAGCATCAGGCCGACGGCGGCGGCCAGCAGCACCACCGCCGTGCCGAAGGCGGCAAGCTCGGAAATCCCGTAGAGAAGGCCGCCCGCCACCGGTCCGCCAATCGCCGCCACCTGCCAGGATGAAGATACCCAGCCGATGGCATTGGCCAATGCTGCCCGAGGCACAAGATTGGGCACCACCGACTGCATGGCCGGCCCCATGAAGGCACGGGCAATGCCCAGCACCAAGAGGATGAGATAGATCGGCGTAACGCTTGGTGATGCCGTCCAGGACAGGACGAACAGCCAGATAGCCGCCGCCGCTTCGATGCCGAAGCAGGCGACGATGATCACGCGCCGCGACACCCGATCGGCCACCGTGCCGGTGATCAGAACCAACAGAAAAGCCGGCAGGAATTGCATCAGCCCAACATAGCCGAGCGCCATCGGATCGTGGGTAAGGTCGTAGACTTTCCAGCCGACGGCGACCACGACGATCTGAATGGCGAAGGTGGCGAACAGCCGGGCCAGCCAGTAGAGGAGATAGGGCCGATGGGCGAAGGCGTTCGGCGAGGGCTGATGGCTCATGTGGTCACTCGGGCGGGCGCGGCAGAGGGCGACTTATGATCAGGTACAGCGCGCGGGACAAGCCTTCCGGGTGGCAGGATCGCCGGCCGGATCGTCCGGCCGCCATATGGCGGCGGCCATTCACACTTCTTCGCGCCGCGCCCGCCGCACGGCAAGCCGGTGGCTGCCTTCGAAGACGGCGAGCAGTATCAGAGCGAAGATGAGCGGCACCACGAAATAGATAAGGCGAAACAGGATCAGCGCGGCGGCGACATCCGGACGATGAGCGATGTCGAGCCCGGTGACCACCGTCGCCTCGAACACGCCGACGCCGCCGGGCGTATTAGCCGCCATGCCGGCCAGGAAAGCCAACGAATAGGTGACGAGATACCGCGCCGTGTCCGGTACCGCGTCGGGCGGCAGCAGAACATAAAGCGTGCCGCAAGCCGCCATAAGATCGACGGCCCCGGCCAGCACCATCAGGAAGGCGGGCTTTGCTCTGGGCATGCGCACCACCATGCCGCTAACGCGGATTGCCCGGCGCTTCTTCGCCAGCCAGACGATGAAGCCGATCAACGCCACCAAAATGACTAGGCCGATCGACCGGTCGATGTAATGATGGGGGAAAACCGGATACTGCGTCGTCGGCTCCAGGGTCAGAGCGAGCCCTAGCACGAACAAAATGCCCGACCACATGGTCAGCCAACTCATGATGATCAGCCGGGCGACCACCGAAAAGCTGACGCCGACCATGGAATAGATTCGGTAACGAGCACCACCACCCGACAGCAGAGGAAAACCGAGGGTGTTGGCGAACACGTTGGCGATGAGACCGCCAAACACCGCCCGCGTCAGACTGATCGAGCTGGTGTAATTGAGCGCGTGAAGCGCCAGAAGATCGTAGGTCGCGAGAGCCGCAAGGCCACACAGAGTGAAAACGAAGGCCAGCACGAAGCGGTGGACCGGCAGCGCCAGCGCGGCGGCGCGGATCTCGGCGAGCGAGATCTTGGTCGCCATGTCCCACAGCACCCAGACCGCGCCGGCGATCAACAACAGGGCAATAGCGGGGCCGACCCACCTCAGCACGCGCGCAATCCGCCCCGGCGGCGCTTCCGCGCTGGTGTCGTCATCGGTGGGATCGCTCAAATCCTGTCGTCTCCATCCGGGTAGCGCGTTTCGGGCGCGCGCCTGCCTCAGGCTTTTCATTTAGAGTGCCGACTGCCAAACGCAAATGTCTTTTTCAACAATAGGCGTGAACGCGACCTTACCGCGCAGCGATTCCGGCCACCCATCATGGGAAGGAGAACTTGATTTCCCGCTCGTCGAACACTTGCTTGACCAGCTCGCTATAGAGTCGAGCGGTCGCCCATTGCTCGCCGGGCAGCGTCTTGATGCGGACCTTCATGGCGACGCCAGCCGCCGAGAAAGACACGACACCCTGCATTTCCAGCGGCTCCAGGATGACAGCGCCACGCGGTCCGTCCATCAGCCGGTCGAAGGCTTCCCGCATGGCCGCCTTTGCCGCTTCCAGATCGGTCGCGTAGGCGACGCTGATCGTCGCGGCGGCGAAGGCAAAGCCGCGCATGGCATTGGAAACACTGGTCACCGACGAGAAGGGAATAATGTGGTAGACGCCATCGGCGTCGCGAATGCCGACCGAACGGATGGTCAGCCGGTCGACGACGCCGGTAAGACCGGCCACCGTGACGACATCGCCCTCGTTCATGGCGTTTTCGAACTGGATGAAGGCACCGGTGATGATGTCCTGCACCAGCTTCTGCGAGCCAAAGCCAACGGCCAAACCGACGACACCAGCACCGGCGACCAGGGGGGCGATGTCGACGCCGAGCTGAGAGAGCGTCAGCATGGCGGCAATAATGATCAACACGATCGAGAAGGCGTTGCGGAACAACGACAGCAGCGTGCGCGTGCGGGCATTGGTGATGCGGCCGAGCGACGGATTGAGGCGGTATTCCACCCAGCTCGATGCGGCAAGCCAGATGCCACCGGCCGCCAGCACGATGATCGCCGCCGACAGAATGCGCCCCACCGCGTCGGAACCGCCTTCGGACTCGAACCAGGCGAGAAGATTGATGACGCCCCAGCTCTGCAGCACGACCGCCACGACGACGGCCACCAGCACCACGTGCACCGCGCGGAAGACCATCGGCACCAGCATGTTGAGCCGCGCCTCAAGCAGAGGCAACGTCTTCTTGACGTCAGCCGGCAGGCGGATGCCACCGGAAATGGCGTGTGACATCAGACTGGCGACGATACCGCCGACGGCGACGGAAAAGATCGTCTCGACCGTCGCCCAGGCCATGAAGTCGACGGCGTCAAACGGCCGGCTGACCCAGAGCACAAAGGCTACGGCGAGGTAGACGATGACGACGATGTGCCAGCTATGGGCGAGAAGCGCCAAGGCCGTGCGTGGGACCGAACTCTTCACCGGCTCGATCAGGCGATAGAGACCACTCCTGACCTCGTCGCGCTTCACCGTCACCAGCACTGTGGCGCCGACGAGAGTGATCAACACCACCGCCAAACGGAAGCCGATGCCCACCGAGAAGCCGATCGCCTGATTGACCATCGGATGGGCAACCAGCACCCCGTAACCGAGGAAGCCGATCAGGCGGCTAAGCCACAGATACCAATAGCGCGCCGTGGCCGGATCGAGGTTGAATATCTTGAGGGCCGGCCGACGATACTGGAAAATGGAGGCCAGGCAGCTTTTCAGGAACTCGATCACCACGAAGGCGTCGATAAACAGGCTCTGCATCAGATCGATACGGCCACCGCCCGACATCGCGATGGCATAGGCCGAGGTAATGAACCAGGCAAGGCCGATGACCGCCCAATCGATGGCCAGCGCGAGGCCGCTCCAAAGAACCCGGCGAGGTACCGGCTTGTCCTTGGCCGCTCTCTCGACCGCGCCAAGTGGGAAACGGGCGAGAAAGCGAGCGATCGTCAACGTCGCAAAGGCGAAGACCACGAGGATCACCAACGACAAGCCCTGCTCGCGCACGCCGTCCCAGTTGATGGCGGCGCTGCCGTCGACGAGCCGCGTCAGGTTGCCGAGGCCACGACCGATTTTCAGCACCACGTCCACAACTTGACGCGACAGATCCTGCGTCACCGAACCAATCTCGCGGGCGAGCGGCACGGCCGGCTTATCGGCTGTCTCCGTACCGGCCACGTCGGCCGGAGCCGCCGCATCAGTCGTCGCAGGCTGCGCCAGCTTCTCCAATTCGCCGATCAGCACCGCCCTTGCGGTGTCATCCTTCAGGATGTCGACAAGCGCCTTGGCCGCTTCCGGCGAGGTAACGGGCGGCGGTTCTGGCGCCGCCGGCTTGGTCGGCAAGACCAGCTTGGGCATGGGGATGGCGGCAGGCGCGTTTGGAGCGACGGCCGGCGTCGTTGTTTGCGCCACCACCCCCACCGGCAGGGCAAGCGTCAAGGCAAGGATAAAAAGACGAAGGATGGACATGGTTCGCATCATCGACGACCTAAGTAGCCTTCTGTCTTGCCCAAAAGACGGCAGGGTGCAAGCCGACACGGCAGCGCCGCGTCAGCCTTCCAGTTCCTCGCGCAACATCTCAAGCCGCAACCACTCCTCCTCGGCCGCCGCCAGCGCCGCCTCGGTGGCGGCGACCTTTTCCATGGTGGTAGCGAACAGCTTGGGATCGCGGGCGTAAAGACCGGGATCGTCCAGCACGGCGTGCAGGCGTTTGGCTTCCTCCGACAGCTTATCGATCCGCCCGGGCAGCGTCTCAAGAGCGTGCTTGTCCTTGAAGCTCAGCTTGGACCGCCCCTTCGTCGCGGGGGATGCAGCCGATGCGACCTCCTTTTTCGGCGCGGCGGCGGACTTTTCCATCCTCCGCGCCTCGATACCCTTGCCCCGCTGGGCCAGCATATCGCTGTAGCCGCCGGCATACTCGAGCCAGCGGCCATCACCCTCGCTCATCACCACCGAGGCAACGACGCGGTCGAGAAAGTCGCGGTCATGGCTGATGGCGATGACCGTGCCGCGATAGTCGGCAAGCAGCTCTTCCAGAAGATCGAGCGTTTCGAGATCGAGGTCGTTGGTCGGCTCGTCGAGCACCAGCATGTTGGACGGCTTGGCCAGCGCCCGAGCCAGCATCACCCGGCCGCGTTCACCGCCCGACAGGGCCGAAAGCGGTGTCCGTGCCTGTTCGGGTGCGAACAGGAAATCCTTCATGTAGCCAATGACATGGCGCTTCTCCTCGCCGATCACCACCCAATCGCCCTTGCCCTCGGTGAGGGCATCGGCGAGCGTGGTCTCGGGGTCGAGACTGTCGCGCTTCTGCTCCAGCGTCTGCATGTCGAGCGAGAGGCCGAGCTTGACGGTACCGCTGTCCGGTTCAAGGTCACCGGTCAAAAGTCTCAGCAGGGTCGTCTTGCCGGCGCCGTTGGGGCCGACGATGCCGATGCGGTCGCCGCGCGCTACCCGGATCGAGAAATCCTGGACGATCGGCCGATCGCCGAACGACTTGCAGATCGATTTCGCCTCGATCACCAGCTTCGAAGACGCGTCGGCCTCGGCCGCCACCATCTTCACCGATCCCTGCGGCCCACGATGCTCGCGCTTGGCCATGCGAAGATCGGCGAGCATATCGACGCGGCGGACGTTGCGCTTGCGGCGGGCGGTGACGCCATAGCGCATCCAGTGCTCTTCGGCCTCGATCTTGCGGTCGAGCTTGACCAGATCGCGCTCTTCCTCCTCCAGCACCTGATCGCGCCAGGCCTCGAAATGGGAGAAGCCCCGGTCGAGCGCGACGGTCGTGCGAGATCAGCACCAGTGCCGACTTCATGGATTTGAGCTCGCTTTCCAGCCATTCGATGGCCGGCAGGTCGAGGTGGTTGGTGGGTTCATCGAGCAACAAAATGTCAGGCTCGGGCGCCAATACATGGGCCAGCGCGGCCCGCCGCGTCTCGCCGCCCGACAGCGACGCCGTCGACTCGTTGCCGGTCATGCCGAGTTCATTGAGAAGATAGAGCGCCCGGTAGTGTACGTCGCCCGGTGCCAATCCCGATTCGACATATTCGAGCGTCGTCTTGAAGGCGGAAAGATCCGGTTCCTGCGGCAGGTAGCGCACCGTCTTGCCCGGCTGGAAAAAGCGCTCGCCGTCGTCGGGCTCGACAAAGCCGGCAGCGATCTTGAGCAGCGTCGACTTGCCCGAACCATTGCGGCCGACCAGCGTGATGCGGTCGCCCTCGCCGACCGTGAGGTCGGCACCGGTGAGAAGCGGCGTTCCGCCGAAAGTC
>JAGSYV010000053.1 GCA_018262505.1 Pseudomonadota bacterium | reverse complement strand
CGGTCAGCAGCCACTCATAGGCCTGCGTCTCGTCCGTTTTGACCTTGTCGGCCACGACGAGCGGCGCTAGCGCTTTGGCGGTCAGCTTGGCACTCGCCTCGGCATCGGTGATCGTCATGCCTCCGCTGAACGAGATCGCTTTCTGGAACTGCCCCTTGAAGATCGGCGAGATCAGCATCGCCATGACGTCGCGCCCGCCTGCCGAGAAACCCGACACCGTGACGTTGCCGGCATCGCCACCAAAGGCGGCAATGTTGGCCTTAATCCAGGCCAGCGATTGCGAAATGTCGAGCAACGAGTAATTGCCCGAGCTTTCCTCATTCCGTCCGGTCTTCAGCGCCGGCAGGCTGTTGAAGCCGAGCAATCCAAGCCGATAATTGACCGAGACAACCACCGCGTTGGCGGTGACGGCAAGGTGTTTGATGTCGATTTCCTGGCTCGTGCCGCCCTGGTTGTTGCCGCCATGGATGTAGACCAAAACCGGCAGGCCGGCGTCGGAACTATTGGGGCGGGAGATGTCGAGCGTCAGGCAATCTTCGCTGCCGACGAGCTTGCCGGACAAGAGCTGTGGACAAGGAGCGCCGCTCTTGGTGGCGTCAAGGCTGATCGAGGAAGCCGCCAGCGGCTCCGGCGCCTTCCAGCGCAGGGCGCCGACCGGAGGGCTGGCATAGGGAACGCCCAGCCAAACCAAAGTTGTGCCATCGTTGGCTTGGCTGCCGGACATCTTGCCGGATGCGAAGTTGGCGACAACTCCCTGATGATAGGACGGCTCGGCGGCGACCGGCCCCAGACTGAAAGACGCTGCAATCAGTAAAGCCGCCGCCAACGGGTGCTTGCGGTATTCCATGGTTAATTCCTCCCGGATCGGCAGGCCCTCCAGCACCGCCTTCGATTTCTGCCGAGCGCCACACCAACCGGGCGATCCCGGCGCAGATCTTTGAAAATACGGCGCGGCCCTCGGAGAGCCGCGCCATCTTGGAAGGACGTCTGAAAAAGCGGATCAGCGCTTCTTCTCAGCCTCGAGCATCCCGTCGTTGTAGCCGAACAGATAGGTCGCGATGGCGGCACCGAAATAGGCGACGGCCACGGTGATCAGGAAGGTGACGAAGCCTTCGCCCATGAACACCGGCAGCGTCAGGAGGCCCGGAGGGGCCATGGCATGCGAGGCAGTCCCTGCCACGCCCACCACCGCACCGCCCAGAACACCCGCGATGATGCCGATGACGAACGGCCGCTTGAAGCGCAGGTTGACGCCGTAAATCGCCGGTTCGGTGATACCGAAGATGCCCGACGCAGCGGCCGCAGCGGCGATCGCTTTCATCTGCGGGTCCTTGGTTTTCAGGAACACGCCGAGCGCGGCACCCGCCTGGGCAAAGATGGCAGGCGTGACGGAAGCGGCGAGGCTATCCTGCTTGAAGACGCTCAGATTGTTGAGCATCACCGGCACCAGCCCCCAATGAAGACCGAAGATCACCAGGATCTGCCAAAGGCCGCCGAAGGTCGCACCAGCCAGGATCGGGTTGACACCGAACAGCCAGATGTAGACGGAAGCAAAGGCACCGCTCAGCATGGTGGCCGCCGGGCCGATGATCAGCAGCGTCGCCGGAACGATCAGACCGATCGAAATCATCGGCCCGAGGAAGGGACGAACGGCCGTATGCAGGACGCTGACGGTGAACTTCTCCAGCTTCGACATCACGTAGATGGCGAGGATGATCGGGATGACCGTCGAGGTATAGTTGATCGGCACGAAGGTGATGCCGAACAACGAGGTTGAGCCACCGGCCTTGGCGAGGGCGATGATGTCCGGATAGATCAGCGCACCGGCAATCACCATCGAGACGTAAGGATTGCATTCAAAGCGGCGCGCCGAGGTGACGGCCAGCAGCATCGGCAGGAAGTAGAATACGCTGTCCGACGCCGCGTTGAGCACGGCATGGGTGCCGGACGTCGGATCGAGCCAACCGGCTGCCGAGGCGATCATCATCAGGCCCTTCAGCATGCCGCCGCCGCAGAGCGCGGTCAGCATCGGCGCGAAGATGCCGGAGATGGTGGCGATTGCCATATCGAGCCACTGCTTCGGCGTCTTGCCGGTAGCTTTCTCGCCAGGAAGAGCCGCCTCGGTAGCCAGGACCTGCGCCGGCTTCGCGTCAGCGTTGATACTGGTCACCTTGCTGATGGCATCGAAGACATCCGGCACGGTGTTGCCGATCACCACCTGATATTGGCCGCCGCTCTGGACGACGGCGACCACGCCCTTGATCGCTTGCAGCGCGGCCTTGTCGGCCTTGGTGTCGTCCTTCAGCGTGAAGCGGAGCCGCGTGGCGCAATGCACCAGCGCGCTCACGTTGGCCTCGCCGCCGACACCGGCGACAATGGCCTTCGCCATATCCTTGAGATCGTTTGACACGTAAATCCCCCATTGAGGTTTGCCTGCACAGTCCTCGCAACAGGGCGTTCGATGGGGGCGGCAGAAACTCCGGCCGGAAAAAAGGCAAAAAAAAACCCGAGCCGACCGACATTCGGTCGAACCCAGGTTTTGCCCGCAATCGCGGTTACAATCCCGTCCCCATCTGGCGCACTGCCAGCTTGCACCAAGGCTAGTTGGCGGTTAACGAGCCGTCAAGTAAGCACTTGTCCGCGATCCGCGCGATGCACTGAAACGAAAGCAAGGCCTGAGACAGCCTCTACTTGCTAGGCAAAACAACATGATACTTTCGGCTAAAGAAGAACTTGCGCCATTACACTGCATGGCCTGCCCGTGGGATTGCGCCGGTTTCCGCGACAAGATATGTTGCCTTCATGGATTGTAACCGCTTCGGCGGGCAAAACCTGACACCGCGCCGGGAGAGCGCGGAGTCAGGTTTTTTTGTATTTGCCGGCCCTCAGGGCCAACCGGCGAGACAATCCGGGGGAAGCGCAGCAGACCTGCGGGAGGGGCCAGATGCGGATCGTCAAGGTATTCAACAACAACGTGGCACTCGTCAAAGACGACAAGGGCCACGAACTGGTGGTGCAAGGACGCGGCCTAGCATTCCATGCCCGGCCAGGGGATTACCTCGACCAGGCGCTCGTCGAGCGGCGTTTCCTGCCGGAGGCGACCGGAACGCCGGAACAGTTGGCCGAGCGCATCGCCGACATTCCACCCGAACTGATCGCCGTCGCCGAGAAGATCCTGGCCCTCGGCTCCGATTTCGGTCTCGAACTCGACCGTCGTGCCACCGTGGCTCTTGCCGACCACATCTCGATCGCCCTTCGGCGAGCCGTTGCCGGACAATCTCTAGACAATCCGCTCGAATGGGAAGTGCGCATCCTCTACGGACGTGAGGTCAATCTGGGCCTGCATGCGCTCGACGTGATCCACAAGCACTCCGGCATCCGCCTGCCGCAAGCCGAAGCGGTGCCGCTCGCCCTGCATTTCGTCAACGCTCAGGCCGGGGCGCAGGTGCTGAGCCAGGCGGTGCGCACGGCCCGACTGATCCGCGACATCCTCGCCATCATCGCAAACGAATACGGCGCCGCCTTTGCCGAGCGGCCTCCCTACAGCGAAGCCCGCTTCGCAACGCATCTGCGTTATCTGTTCCTCAGCCATCTTTCCGGCAGCAAGCACGCGCCGCTGATCGCCGAACTGGCCAAATCCTACCGCCAGGAAGAGCCGCGCGCCTTCACCTGCGCCACGCACGTCGCCACCTATCTCACCGAGAAGATGGGCTGGCAGATCGGCGACGACGAGACGGTCTATCTGGCCCTGCATATCCAGCGCATGACCACCACCGGAACCGGTGTCGCCTGACGATCCGCCCCCGACGCAGCCACTCCGGCGAACTGCGGATGGCCTGTCCTCTCCCTTGACAGTCGCGCCTCGCCGCCATTAGCTTTTGGATACATAGCGCGGCGTCAGTCGCCGATACGGGATTGTGACCGCGTGAAGCGGGCAACACCCGAGCCAGCCAGAGGGATCCGGCTGCTCGGGTTTTTTTGTGCCTAAAGCACCCCCGTCGTCGGTCGCGACCCGAACGCCACGCCGCCCGAAACGCAGCGCAAGACGAGGACAATCATGACGGCTCTGAGCTTTCCGAACGACTTTCTCTGGGGCGGCGCCATCGCCGCCAATCAGGCCGAGGGTGGCTGGAACGAAGGCGGCAAGGGGCTGTCCCTGTCCGACCTGACACGAGGCGGCCTCTTGCACGGCAAGATCGATCCCACCGTCGATCCAACGGCCTATTACCCCTCACATCAGGCGATCGACTTCTACCATCGCTACCCGCAGGACATCGCGCTGTTTGCCGAAATGGGCTTCAAGTGCCTCAGAACCTCGATCGCCTGGAGCCGCATCTTCCCCAAGGGCGACGAGCTGGAACCCAACGAAGCGGGCTTGGCCTTCTACGAAGGTCTGTTCGACGAAATGCTCAAGCACGGCATTCGGCCGGTCGTCACCTTGTCGCATTACGAGACGCCCGTTCACCTGATCCGTGCCTACGGTGGCTGGACCAATCGCAAGCTGATTGAATTCTTCGAGCGTTACGTTCGGGTCATCTTCAAGCGTTTCGGCGGCAAGATCGGCCACTTCATGGGCTTCAACGAGATCAACATGGCCTCGGTCATTCCCTTGGCCGCCGCCGCCATCGAGATCCCCGAAGACATTTCGGAAACGGCCAAGCAGACGATGATCTTCCAGGCGACGCACCACATGTTCGTTGCCTCGGCGCTCGCCGCCAAGGCCTGCCACGAACTGGCGCCGACGGCCAAGTTCGGCTGCATGCTGCAAATGGGCGGCATCTACCCGGCCACCTGCAAACCGGACGACGTCTTCGCAACCATGCAAGTACGCCGCCGCACCCTGCTCTACTCCGACGTTTTGGTGCGTGGGGCTTACCCCAATTACGCCTGGCGCCTGTTCGCCGAAGCCGGCATCAAGCTGGAGATCGCCGACGGTGACCTCGAGATCATCAAGGCCCATACCGCCGACTTCTTCGGCTTCAGCTACTACTCCACGACCACATTCACCGCCGACTTGCCGGTGATGGGACACACCGGCGGCATCGACGGTATCGACAATCCCTATCTCACCAAATCCGACTGGGGCTGGGCGATCGACCCGAAAGGCCTGCGCTACGTCTGCAACGAATTGTGGGACCGCTATCAGAAGCCTCTGTTCATCGTCGAGAACGGTCTGGGCGCTGTCGACGTCGTCAAGGAAGACGGCTCCATCGAGGATGACTATCGCATCGCCTATCTCGACAGCCACCTGCGCGAGATCGCCGAGGCCATCGCCGACGGCTGCGAGATGATCGGCTACACCTGGTGGGGTCCCATCGACATCGTCAGCGCCGGTACCGGCGAGATGAAGAAGCGCTATGGCTTCATCCATGTCGACCGCGACAACAGCGGGCACGGGACGCTGCAGCGCCGCCGCAAGAAGAGCTTCCATCACTACAAAGCCGTCATCGCCAGCAATGGCGCCTCGATCCTCGGCGATTGACGCGCTCCCCCGATACGACCAGTAGAAAGAGGCCCGACGTGTCCGTTCTTGCCCTCGTCTCACCGCTTGCCGGCCGCGCCATGCCGCTCGCCGAAAGCCCGGACCCAGTTTTCTCCGCCGGCCTGATCGGCAACGGAATCGCGATCGATCCCAGCATTGGTGAGCTGAGGGCGCCCTGCGCCGGCACGGTCGCAGCCGCGCACGCCTCGGGCCACGCCGTCACGGTCAGAGCCAATGACGGCGCCGAGGTGCTGATCCACCTCGGCGTCGATACCGTCAATCTCGGCGGTACCGGCTTCGTAGTGCATGTCTCCGAGGGGCAGAAGGTGACCGCCGGCGATCGGCTGATCAGCTTCGACATCGCCACCATCACGCCGAAGGTCACCTCCATGGTGTCGATGATGGTAGTAGCCAACGGCGAGGCCTTCACCGTCATCTCCACCGTAACCGGCCGGGAAGTCGACTTCGGCGAGCCGGTGATGACCATCGAACCGGCGGGGGGCCAGGCGACAGTCACCATCACAGACGGCGAAGTGGCCGAGCTGTCGCTGCCGCTCGCCATCGCCCATGGCCTGCATGCCCGCCCGGCGGCCGTGCTCGCCAACGCCGCCAAGGCGCATGTCGGCCCGGTCACCATCACCTGTCGCGGCAATACGGCCAACGCCAAGAGCGTGGTGGCGCTGATGGGTCTCGGCACCCGCTTTGGCGATCTCCTGGAGATTCGCATCGAAGGCCCTGGGGCCGACGCGACCGCCGACACGCTGCTCGATCTCGTCCTGTCCGGGCTTGGCGATCCCATCGCCGATGGGCCGGCTCCGGGGGAAGAAACCGTGCCTGCGAATGCCTCCGAAGCCGCGCCGCGGTCCGGCGTCGCGAACGAGCCGGCTTTCGAGCCTGGAGCAAATGCCGTCATCCGTGGTCGCTCCGCCGTGGTCGGACTGGCTGCCGGACCGGTGACGCGGCGCAGCCACGACATCACCGACCTGCCACGCAACGGTGGCGATCCTGCCACCGAGCGCGAGCGTCTCAAGGCCGCGCTGACCAAGGTCCGCGCGCGTCTTGCCGCCGAAGCCACCGGCCCGCACGGCGCCATCGCCGTAGCGCACCGGGAGTTGCTCGACGATCCGGTTCTGATCGAGGCGGCGGAAGCCGATATCGCCGCCGGACATTCGGCGGAGTGGGCCTGGAACGCCGCCTGCGTCGGGCAGGCCGAATTGCTCGCTTCGCTCTCCGACGCCCGCATGGCCGAGCGGGCCGCCGACATGCGCGACATTGCTGCGCAAGGGCTGGCTGCCCTGGCCGGCCGCTCCGGCATCATCGGCCTGTCGGCGCTGCCCGCCGGCTCCATCGTACTCGCCGACGAGGTGTTACCGTCTGAAATGGCAGGCCTTGCGGTTGGCCACATCGCGGCGCTGCTGATGCGAAACGGCGGACCGACATCCCACGCGGCGATCATCGCCGCAGGGCTCGGTATTCCCACCGTCGTGGCGCTCGGCGCCGACGCCGACCGTGTTCCCGATGGTGCAACGGTCGTGGTGGACGCCGGCCTCGGCCAGATCACCGTCTTCCCGAGCGATCAGGCCATGGCGGCCGCTACTCTCAGAATCCGTGACTGGAACGACAGCCGGGCGATCCAGCGTGCCAATGCGCACGCCGATTGCCACCTGGCCGACGGAACACGCGTCGAGATCTTCGCCAACCTCGGCGAAGTCGGCGAGGGTGCTCTGGCCGTCGGCGAGGGCGCCGAAGGCTGCGGCCTGCTGCGCAGCGAGTTTCTGTTCCAGAAGCGCTCGTCCGCGCCAAGTGAAGACGAGCAACTCGCCCAGTATCAAGCCATCGCCGACGAACTCGGCGGCCGGCCGCTGATCATCCGTACCTTGGATGTCGGAGGCGACAAGCCGCTCGCCTACCTGCCTCTGCCGAAGGAGGACAATCCCTTCCTCGGATTGCGCGGCGTGCGCGTGTCCTTGATCCAGCCTGAGCTGCTGCGCACCCAATTGCGCGCCATCTTGCGGGTGAAGCCTTATGGCGTCGCCCGCATTATGGTGCCGATGGTCGCCTCGGTCACGGAAATGGTCGCCGTTCGTGCCATCGTCGATGAGGAAAGGCAGGCCCTTGGCCGCACTGAGCCGATCGAGGTCGGCGCCATGATCGAGATTCCAGCCGCTGCGGTCGCCGCCGCCCAACTCGCCGAAGTCTGCGACTTCTTCTCGGTCGGCACCAACGATCTCACGCAATATGCTCTCGCCATGGATCGCGGCAATCCGGCGGTTGCCACCGGCATCGACGCCCTGCATCCCGGCGTGCTCGGCCTGATCCGGCTGGCCGCCGACGGCGCGGCAACACGCGGCCGGTTGCTGGCGGTGTGTGGCGGCGCGGCGTCGGACCCGGTGGCAGCGCCGATCCTGGTCGGGCTCGGCGTACGGGAGCTATCGGTGGCACCCGCCGCCATTCCGGAGATCAAGGCAACACTCTCCACTCTGACCTTGGCGAGATGCGAGGCAGCGGCCGCTGCGGCTCTCCGTGCAAGGAGCGCCGACGAAGTCAGAGCGACATCCTTAGGGTAATCCACTCCTACCGGTCGGGATCGATGGCGTCGAGGAAGGCCGTCATCTCATCCTCACTGGTCTCCGGCTCGCTGCCGACCATGACGGCAACGGCGAAGGCGATGGCCGAGGACGTCTCGGTGTGCGTCGTCGCACCGGCGCGGAGGTTCATCACCAGCGTCGGGCACAGGAACAACGCCAGCCGAATGACCTCGCGCCAGTCGGCCGGCAGCAAACCGCGCGTCTTGAGGCTGGAAAGCAGCGGCTTCCAGACCAGCTCGACCTTGGCAGCCAGCAACGCCTGCCGCACCGGCGTCAGCGCCCAGTTGGTGTCGATGGCAAGAACGCCCTCGCCAAGCCTGACCGTGGCCACGAACCGCCGCGCCGCCTCCGCCGGATCGTAGAGCCAGAGCGGATGGGCAAACACGTTGTGAAAGGTCGCCTTCACTTCGGCCAACAGGGCCGGCACATGTTCGCCGGCAAAGGCCGGATCGTAGAAGCTGAGCGTCGGCCCTTCCGAGCCTTTGCCGTACCAGACGTTGGCGTTATGGGCGTCGCCATGCGCCACCACGCCGCCGACATCAGAGAGCAAGTCCGGTCTCAGGCGTGCGCCGGCCGCTGCGAACAGCTCGCCGATTGTCCGCCGGTAGACACGACCATTGACCACCAGACGACGGCCGGCAAAGTCATTCCAGCCTAGTCCGACACCCGGCAGCCGCACGGGCTTGCCGAAATAGAAGCCGGCAAACCGGCCACCGGGAAAGCGCCGGCCAGGCATGTCGACGAGACGATCATGAAACAGGCGATGGATCGGCTCGGCCGCCGCCTCGGCGACGGTGACCGGATGCAGGCTGTCGAGATAAACGCGCATTATCGACGCATCGAGACCGCGCTCGGCGGCGGTGGCATCCGCCTCGCCGGCAAGGTCGCGGAATCCATCCAGCGCAGCGATATCCAGTGCCCGAAGCACGTCTGAAAAGCGCGGATCTGAGCGACGCCGGTAGACCAGAACCTGCTCGCCCGGCAGGTTGGAGACGAACACCGGCATATCCACCGGCAGGCCGGCACGAGCGAGAATGTCGGCGCGATAATATTCGCCGGTCATCGCTTCCTCGCCATCCTCCTGATGGAACTTGAAGAAATAGTCGGCGCCCGCCGCCGAGAAGAAGCCGTTCAACGAATTGAGGCTGTACTGGTCGCGGTTGATGGCGACGCCTTCGGCCGCAAGTCCGAACAGATCGGCGAACAGTGCCGCGAGCGCTGCCGTTGCAGCACCCTCATCGTCGGCGGCAAGGCGCCGGATCTCGGCGGTGCGGCTCGGCCCGGTCATGGCGACCCCAATAGGGTGACTGGTCGAATGATCGTCTTGAGGCCAGTCGAGCGGCCGGCCAGCAGTCGCTCGTAGGCAGCAGGGACGCCGTCGAGGGCGATCGTCTCGTCGATCAATGCCAGCAGGCGCTTTTCGAGCGCAGGCATTAGGGCCACCGCCTCCGGCAATTCGCTGGTGAGGGCGTGGCAACCAACCAGCGCAATCTCCCGCTCGACGAGCCGTACCGGGTCGAGAGCGAGGCTGCCGTGGCCGATACCGATGAGCGCCAGGGTTCCGCCCGGCGAAACGAGATCGAGCAGCGTTCCGATCACACCAGGGTGGCCGGTCGCATCGAGAACGGACAAAAGCGGCGCGCCAGCCAGGGCGCCCGTGACGGAGTCCGCCGACAGATCGACGACGCGGGCGCCGGTGACCTCGGCGACGCGGCCCGCCCGATCGGCGTTCCGGTCGACAACCAGAACCGGCCCGTCATGTCTCTCGGAAAGCAGCAGGGCTGCGAGGCCACCGATCGGACCACAGCCGGCGATCAGCACCGGCGATCCCGCCGGAGCGGCAACGCGCTTGATCGCATGCAGCGCCACGGCCAGCGGTTCGGCCATGGCGAGTGCCGCCGCATCGACTTCAGCCGGCGCCTTGACGATCAGCGAGGCCGGCAACACAACTTCCTCGACAAAACCGCCGTCACAAACCTCGCCAACGAAGCCGAGCTTTTCGCAGACATTCGATCGGCCACCGCGACAGGCGGCACAGACACCGCAGGTGACGCGCGAATCCGCCACCACCGCATCGCCCACCGCAAAGCCGACGACGCCCTCGCCCAGCGCCGCAATGACGCCGGCGAACTCATGGCCGGCCACCGACGGCGACCTGCTGATCCAGGCGCCGGTGCGGAAGTTGTGCAGGTCGGAGCCGCAGATGCCAGCCGCCGTCACCACGATCCGAACCTCGCCAACACCGGGCGCAGGCGATGGCGCAATGTCCTCGACCTTGAGGTCGCCGGCGGCATAGAGGCGAACGGCCTTCATCGCTCAGCCCTTGAGATAGCTATCGCGCACCGCCGACACCGCCTGCTCGTGCGACGAGAAGCCCTCGTAGCGGGCGAGCACGCGGGCGGTATGGGCGAGTTCCGGATAGGCGGAGGCCGTGACATATCCGACCGACGAGCGCTTGACGAAATCGTAGACCGACAGCGGCCCCCAGGTGCGCGCCCAGCGGCTGGTCGGCAGCACGGCATTGGGGCCGAGGCCGAAGTTGGCGATGGACACCGGCGTATACGGCCCCATCAGGATCTCCGCCGCCTCGGTGATCTTGCCGAGATGGGCGTAGGGGTCGGTGGACAGGATTTCCAGATGCTCCGGCGCATAGTCGTTGACGAAAGCATGGCTCTCCTCGACCGACGACGTCAGGATGATGCCGCCGAAGGCACCGCCCAGCACCTTCTTGGAGAACTCGACGCGCTGCGCGGTCATGCGCGCCCAGTGCTCGGGCAGCGCGGCCAGCGCCTCCTCGGCGACGCGCCGCGAGTGGGTGACGATATAGGCCGAGCTATCGGGACCGTGTTCGGCCTCGATCAGCACGTCGAGGGCGGCGAGGCCACCATGCACCGTATCGTCGGCAAAAATGATCGCCTCCGATGGACCGGCGGGCAGGCCGGCGTCGATGACGCCGGACAGCAGACGCTTGGCCGCCACCACCCACGGGCTGCCGGGGCCGACGATTTTCAGAGCCGGCTTCACCGTCTCGGTACCGAAGGTGACGGCGGCGACAGCCTGCGCACCGCCCACCTTGTAGACCGTCTCGACACCGGCGAGGCGGGCGGCAACCAGTGTCGCCGCGTCGACCGAGCCATCCGGGGTCGGCGGCGTCACGATGGCAAGCTCCGGCACGCCGGCAACGACGGCCGGCACCGCCGTCATCATGGTCACCGACGGGAAGGCGCCCTTGCCGCGCGGAATGTAGAGCGCCACCGACTTGATGGGCGTCACGCGGTCACCGGCGAAGGCACCGGGGCGGATTTCCTTCAGCCACATGGCCTCGGGCTTCTGCTCCTCGTGGAAGCGACGGATGTTTTCAATGCCGTAGCGGATCGCCTCCACCACCTCGGACTCCACCGCCTTGAAGGCGGCGTCGAACTCGGCCTCGGTCGCCTTGAGCGCGCCTGGTTTCACCTCAGCCTTGTCGAGATCGCGGGCGAAGCGATGAAGTGCCGCGTCGCCTTCCGTCTTCACTGCCTCGATGATCGGGCCGACCTTGTCGAGGAAGAAGGTGAGGTCGGTTTCCGAGCGCTTGAGCAGAGCGGCGCGGGCCGCCGCGTCGAGCTTGGCGTAGTCGTGGAAGGAGACGTCGGTCATGGTGCAGTCCTCGAACGGCGGGGCGTTTCACGCCCTCATTTCGACTTGAGAAAAATATCCAGCCCGACCAGCCAGTCGAGCAGCGCGATGGCGATGGCGGCAACCGCAATGAACACCACGGAAATGGCCGCGAGATCGGGCGTGATGATCGAGCGGATGGAATTGTAGATCTGCACCGGCAGTGTGACGATGCGCGCGTCGACGAGGAGCAGCGACACCAGAAACTCGTTGAGCGCCAAGATGAACATCAGGAGCGCACCGGTGATGATGCCAGGCGTCACGGCCGGAATGGTTACGGCTAGGAACGTGGAAAGCGGCGGTGCGCCGCAGTTGGCGGCAGCGAGTTCAAGATCGGGGTCGAGGCTGGCGGCACTGGCCGTCACCGCCCAGATCATGAAGGGCAGGTTGATCACCGCGCAGGCGACGCCTACCGGCCAGAGCTGGCCGAGCAGCCCCCACTTGCCGAAAATCAGCATCAGGCCGATGCCCGAGCCGATCAGCGGTATGGTGAAGGGCAGCAGCAGGTAGACCTGAACGCCGGCGACAAAGCGCACGCGATATTTCGCCAGTGCGATGCCGGCCAGCGTACCCGTGGGGATGGAGATCGCCGTGCAGATGGTGGCAACGATCACCGAGCGCAGGAAGGCGTCCCGGAGATCGGTAGCGCCGGCAATCGCCGCGTACCACTTGAGCGACAGGCCCTCCGGCGGGAAGGTGATCATATTACCAGCGGTGAACGAAGCGCCCAGCACCACCAACGTCGGCGCCGACAGCATGACCAGCGCGGCGATAACAAAGGTCCAGAGCGTCACGGCCTTGGAGCGATCGCCCTTCATTTCGATCTCCCCATGGCCAGCGTACCAGCTCCGAACAGCGCGAACACCACGCCGACCATGATCGAGCCGACGGCCACCAAGAGCAGCGCCAGCGTCGCTCCCATGCCCTGGTCCGACGTTCGGAAGAACTGGTCGTAGATTGCGTTGGCGATGAAATCCTGCGAGCCACCGCCGAGAATGGCGGGAATGGCGAAGTCGGTGAGTGACAGCGTCATCACCACCAGACCGGCACCGATGAAGCCGGGCTTGGCGAGCGGCAGCACCACGTGGATGAAGGTCCGCACCCAGTTGGCGCCCAGCGAGCCGGCCGCCGCTTCCATCTCTTCGGGGATGGCGGTGAGCGCCGGTGCCAGCATCAGCACGGCGAACGGCAGCATGTACTGGACGAGGCCGAACAGCACGGCGGGATAATTATAGAGGAGGCGGATCGGTGCCACACCGACGAGGCCGAGCGCCTCGTTGACCATGCCCTGCGAGCCCAGAATGATCAGCCAGCCATAGGCGCGCACCACCTGGCCGATAAAGAAGGGCAGGAACAGTGCGATCAGCAGGAACTTGCGCAAGGCCGCCGAGCGCGTGCGCACCATGACGTAGGAATAGGGGAAGGCGAAGATCAGCGTGACAGCCGTGACGATCAGCGATCCGATCAGGCTGCGGCTCGCCACCGTGAAGAACAGCTTTTCGGTGAAGGCCCGATGGTAGTTGGTCAGCGAGTAATCGTCGGACGGCAGGAAGGTGGCCGTATCCAGCGTGCGGAACGAGCCGTCGGCCATGTCCCACAGGCCGAGGACCAGCAGCCCCACCAGAACGACCGCCGGCAACAGCATCAGCCACGGCACGGCCGCCGAGAAGCTGCGCGGCCAGACGGCAGCGGCAACCGCTTCCAGGGCGTCCATCAGGCGCCAGGACAGGGGATAGGAGGTGCGGCTCGGGCGCATTCTTCAGTCGGATCGCTTTTGAAGGCGGCCCGCCACTCGGGTGCGGCGGACCTTGTATGAACAGAGCGGCAATCAGCCCTGCATGATTTCCTTGAACTTGCCGAACCACTCGCTCTCGTGCTCGACCTGCACCTTGGACGAGACGCGCAGCAGCTTCTTGTAGTCCTCGTCCTTGGTCGGATAGGAGGCGTCACCCACGAGATCGGCTGGCGGCTTGAGGCCCGGCACCACGCCCGGCAGGCCGAGGCCGTCGAGCCACACCTGCTGCGCGTCGAGCGTCAGCGCGAAGTTGACATACTGCTTGGCCCAGTAGAGCTCGTTTTCCGGCAGATACTTCGGCACCCAGAGACCGTCGGTCTCGTAGGTTGCGCCCTCGTCCGGCACCGTCCAGGCGATGGCGATGCCGTTCTTCTTGGCTTCGCGGGCGTTGGAGGAGATGGTGCAGGCGACGTCGATTTCGCCCTTCTGGAACCAAGTGGTGAAGTCGGGGTCCTCGCCCATCAGTGGCTCGTTGGCCTTGAGCTTGGTGAAGAAGTCCCAGGCCGGCTGCATGTTGGCCGGGATGTCCTCGAGCTTGCCGCCGCCGGCGATCTCGGCCGGGAAATGCAGGCCGATACCGTCGTTGTAGACGGCAACGCGACCCTTGAACTTCGGGTCGAGCAGCACGTTCCACGACTTGGGCGCACCATCCGGGAAGGCTTCAGGACGGTAGGCCAGCACGTAGACATAGCCGTAGGTGTTGACGATCGGGTAGCCGTCGACGCCCACCGGCTTGGCGGCGTCGCTCACCGTCTTGAGGTTCGGCAGGTCGGACAGATCCTCGGTCACGCCACGCAGCGCCGACTTGGTGGCGTTGGTCGTGGTGTCCCAGTTGACGTGGATCGGCGGCACGCGCTTCTGCGCGGCGGCGGCCCACAGCTTCGGCTGGATCTCATTATCCTCGGTGAGGTCGTGGCGGACGGCGATGCCGGTCAGCTTGGTGAACGGATCGGAGACGCCAGCCTTCAGGCTGTCGACCCAGGAACCGCCCCAGGCGCGGACGATGATTTCCTTGGGCTTCTCCGGTTCGGCGGCGAAGGCGCGGCCGAACGGCATGCCCACGAGGCCGGCGGCACCAGCAAGGCCTACGCCCTGCAGGAAACGGCGACGGCCGAGTTGGAAGGAAGGCTTGGTCGATCCAGTCATTGTCGTTCTCCTCTGGCTCTGTTTCTTTTTTTGTCGCATCGGCTTGTCCGAAAACCGGCTTCCACTTTTCGGTCCGATGCTTGCGTGCCGGTTCTCAATCCCCGAAGACCAGCACATCCTTCACATTCCATCCCAGTGCGACCGTCGATCCGATGTCGTGCTGGTTATGGGTTACGGGGTCATGGTCGAACACGCGGAGCGTCGTTTCGCCGAGGCCCTTGACGGACACCTCGTAGACGACCCGCTCGCCCTCGAAGATGGCGTCGGTGACCGTTCCATCGAACATGGTGTCGACGTCGCCGAGCGCCTCGCAGCCGCTGCCGATCCGGATCTGCTCGGCCCGGAGCGCACCCCGCGCCGCCGCGCCCGTCACCGGACGGAAACCGTTGCCGATCCGGCCAGCAAAGCCTGGGCGATCGAAGACGATCCTCTCGCCATCGATGCTCGCCACAGTGTCTTCGATGAAGTTGGTGACGCCGATGAAGTTGGCGACGAAGGCATTCTTCGGCTGGCGATAGGTCGCCTCCGGCCGCGCCTTCTGCTGGATGCGACCGTGGTCCATGACGATGATCTCGTCGGATACCACGAGGGCTTCGCGCTGATCGTGCGTCACGTTGATGGTGGTGACGTCGAGTTCGCGCTGGATACGGCGGAATTCCAGCTGCATTTCCTCGCGCAGCTTGCGATCGAGGGCGGCGAGCGGCTCGTCGAGCAATAACAGATCCGGCTCGAAGACCAGAGCGCGGGCAATGGCGACGCGCTGCTGCTGGCCGCCGGACAGTTCGTGAATGCGGCGGTCGCCCAACTTCCCAAGCTTGACGAGGTCGAGATAGCGTTGCACGCGATCGGGGATGGTGCGCGCGTCGAACCGGCGCATCCGCAAGGGGAAGGCGACGTTCTCGGCCGCCGTCATATGCGGAAACAGGGCGAGCTTCTGAAACACCATGCCAATCGACCGCCGGTGCGGCGGCACACTGCCGACGGCGAGGCCGTTGATGAACACTTCGCCCGAGGTCGGCCGGCCAAAACCGGCGATCATCCGGAGCAGCGTCGTCTTGCCCGAACCAGATGGGCCGAGAATGGTGAGAAAACGCCCCTTTTCCAGATCGAACGTGGCGTCACGCACCGCGTGCACCCCGTCGAACACCATATTAACGTCGCGTACCGACACCGCGGAGGGCGCATCGGCTGCCATCGTTTCCGTCATCCCCTCACTCTCAGACACTCGCGGCCCCGCGTTTCCGTCCCCTAGCCGCACGGGAACGCCGAACTACCATATACATCTCTAGACAGGTCGTCACCCAGTTTCAGCGGCATTTTTATGCACGCCTCAAATTGAGGCAATGTAGCCGCCATCCACCGGGATGCACTGGCCTGTAATATAGGCAGACGCGTCCGAAGCTAGAAAAATGACCGCCCCGGCCAAGTCGCCAAGCACCCCGAAGCGGCCGAGCGGGATCTTCCCCAGCATCGAAGCCTGCCAGGCATCGTCTTGATAAAAAACATCGGTCATCGCCGTGCGGAAATAGCCTGGGGCCACAGCATTGACGCGAATGCCAAGACCGGCCCATTCGGTCGCCAGCGCGGTGGTCATGCCGAGAATGCCAGCCTTCGACGAGCCATACGGCACGGCGGTTGGCACGCCGACATAGCTGGTCAAGGAAGCAAGATTGATGATGGCGCCGCCGCGTCCGGCAGCGCGCATCTGCCGCGCCACCGCCTGCGCCACAAAGAAAGCACCCTTGAGGTTGGTGTCGACCACCCGGTCCCACACCTCTTCCTCAAGGTCGAGCGATGGCGTGACTTGCTCATAGCCGGCATTGTTGACCAGAATGTCGAGTCCACCGAGCGCGCTAGCAGCATGGTCCACCACCATCCGGCTACCTGCGACGTCGCGCACGTCGTGGGCGAGCGGCACGGAACGCCGACCAAGCACCTCAATGGCAGCGGTGGTCTCCTTGAGCGAGGCCACGTTGCGGGCGGTAACGGCAACGTCGGCGCCAGCACCGGCCAGCGCTTCGGCGATGGCCCGACCGATGCCTCTACTCGCCCCGGTCACCAGCGCCTTGCGACCTTCGAGATTGAAGAGAGCGAGCGGCGACATGTGAGAACTCCAGGCAAAACGGGACTCGCCGGCCCTCCTCCAGAGCTGCCGGGCGATGCGGTCGGCAATGCAGCATTTCCGGGCTATGATGTCCATAGACGTAATGCCGATTTTCGATAGCCTATTCGGATTCCGCGCGGCTGTCTTGCGCAAGCCGCCAGCCATTCCCATGCTGTCTTTGCCAACGGCTTGCATCACGGCCAAGGTTGTCTATACATATGAGATCAACATCCATCGCAGGTACCGACATGGCCGCCCGCCTGTTTCGCAACGCCCGCCTCGTCACGATGGCCGATCCCGCCTGCATTACGCCGGTGGAGCGGGCGGCGGTCCTCGCCGTGGACGGTCGCATCGCCTGCGTCGGGCCGGAAGCGGACATGCCGGCAAGCGCCTCCAGCGTCGAGATCATCGATCTCGAAGGGCGGCTGGTGACGCCGGGGCTCATCGACTGTCACACTCATCTGGTGCATGGCGGTGACCGCGCCCACGAGTTCGAGTTGCGCCTCGCTGGCGCCAGCTACGAGGAGATTGCCCAGGCCGGTGGTGGCATCGTCTCGACCGTGGCAGCAACGCGCGCGGCTGGCGAGGATGGTCTTGTGGCAAGCGCGCTGCCCCGCCTCGATCACCTAATCGCCGAGGGCGTCACCACGGTCGAAGTAAAATCCGGCTACGGCCTCAACCTCGAAAGCGAGTGCGCTCAGCTGCGTGCCGCCCGGCGCCTTTCCGCCGAGCGAAAGGTGACGGTCAGCACCAGCTTCCTCGGCGCCCATGCGCTACCGCCCGAGTTCCGTAACGACCGCGCCGGCTATCTGGCGCTCCTCCGGGACGAGATGTTGCCAGTCATTGCCGCGGAAGGGCTCGCCGACTGCGTCGATGCCTTCTGCGAGGCGATCGCCTTCTCTCCCAAAGAAGTGGACGGCATCTTTTCCGCTGCCCGGCGCCTTGGCCTGAAGGTGCGGCTCCACGCCGACCAGCTTTCCAACCGGGGTGGCGCAGCACTCGCCGCCCGCCACGGCGCGCTATCCGCCGACCATCTTGAGCACACCGACGAGGACGGCGCCGCCGCCATGGCCGCCGCCGGTACCGTCGCCGTGCTGCTGCCCGGCGCCTTCTATTTCATCCGCGAAACCAAGCTGCCGCCGGTCGATCTGTTCCGCAAGCATGGCGCCCGCATCGCCATCGCCACCGATTGCAATCCCGGCACCTCGCCGCTCACCTCGCCACTACTGGTCATGAACATGGCGGCGACGTTGTTCCGCCTGACGGTGGCCGAGTGCCTCGCCGGCATGACCATCCACGCCGCCGCCGCCCTTGGCCTTGCACAGGACGCAGGGTCGATCGAAGTTGGCAAATGGTGTGATCTTGCCGTCTGGGACGTCGAACGCCCAGCCGAACTCGTCTACCGCATAGGCTTCAACCCGCTCGCCGCCCGCTATTGGAGAGGTGAATGAAAGAGACTCCGATCGTCCATCGCCTCATACCCGGCCAAGTGCCGCTGTCGGTCTGGCGCGCTATCTATTTCGGCGACGGTGTTGCCATCGACCCCGCAGCGCGCGGCCCTGTCGACAAGGCCGCCGCCACCATCGAAGCGATTCTCGGTAAGGGTGAGCCGGTTTACGGCGTCAGCTGATCATGGCGTCGAAGCTTGCCAGCCTCGCCCAAGGGGCTTCCGGCGTGCGCTGGGAAACGCTGGTTCATCTTGCCGCCTGCCTCGAACGCGGCCTGATCCCGGTCATTCCAGGGCAAGGGTCGGTGGGCGCCTCCGGCGACCTTGCGCCGCTCGCCCACATGACGGCGGCGCTGATGGGCGTCGGCCAGATGATCGTCGACGGACGGCCAGTCGATGCCGCCGCCGCGCTGGAAGCGAACGGTCTTGCGCCGCTTGTTCTCGGCCCCAAGGAAGGACTGGCGCTCCTCAACGGCACACAGGTGTCGACGGCGCTGGCGCTGGCCGGCCTGTTCGAGACCGAACGCGTATTCCAGGCGGCGCTGGTCACCGGTGCGCTGTCGGTCGACGCCGCCAAGGGTTCGGACGGACCGTTCGATCCGCGCATTCATACCCTGCGTCGCCACAAGGGCCAGATCGACGTCGCCGCCAGCCTGCGCGGCCTGCTGTCCGGTTCGGCCATCCGTGCCTCGCACCTCGACGACCATGGCCGCGTCCAGGATCCTTATTGCCTGCGCTGCCAGCCGCAGGTGATGGGCGCCTGCCTCGACCTGCTGCGCCAAGCCGCGGCGACGCTCAATGACGAGGCCAACGGCGTTTCCGACAATCCATTGGTGTTCACCGACACCGGCGAGGTGATCTCCGGCGGCAACTTCCACGCCGAACCGGTGGCCTTCGCTGCCGACATCGTCGCGCTGGCCATCTGCGAGATCGGCTCAATCGCCGAGCGACGCGTCGCCATGCTGGTCGACCCGGCGCTCAGCGGCCTGCCGGCCTTCCTGACGCCGAAGCCCGGCCTCAACTCCGGCTTCATGATCCCGCAGGTGACGGCGGCCGCCCTCGTCTCGGAAAACAAGCAGATGGCCCATCCGGCCTCGGTCGACTCCATTCCGACATCGGCCAATCAGGAAGATCATGTCTCCATGGCTGCCCATGGCGCCCGGCGTCTTGCCGCCATGGCACGGAATGCCGCACACGTCATCGGTATCGAGTATCTCGCCGCTGCCCAGGGCATCGATTTTCACGCGCCACTCAAGACGTCGGCGCCGCTTGCCGCGGCGATTCACCTGTTGCGAACCGACGTGCCGACGCTTGCCGACGACCGGCATTTTGCCCCTGACATCGATGCGGCCACTCGCCTCGTCACCTCGGGGCGGCTTATCGCCGCCCTCGGAAGCGATCTCCTGCCGACCCTGGTGGAACAATGAGCGAAGCGGCGGATCCGGTCATCCGGCGCGGCCAGGCGCCGCTCATCCTGTCCCTGCCACACGTCGGCACGGCGATCCCCGACGATATCGAAACGCGGCTCGTTTCGCCCTGGCTGGCCCGCAAGGACGCCGACTGGTGGATCGACAAGCTCTATGACTTTGCCGCGGAGCTGGACGCCACCATCGTTTGCGCCCACTGGTCGCGCACGGTGATCGACCTCAATCGCGACCCGACCGGCGCCTCGCTCTATCCGGGGCAAGCCACCACTGGCCTCTGCCCGGTGGAAACCTTCGACGCCGAACCGCTCTATCGCCCGGGCGCAGAGCCGGACACCGATGAGATCGAGGCGCGTACCGTTGCCTTCTATCGCCCTTACCATAAGGCCCTGGAAGAAGAAATTAGCCGGCTACATAATGCAAATGAACGTGTAGTGATCTACGACTGCCACTCCATCCGTTCCGCCATTTCTCGCTTGTTTTCCGGCAAACTACCCGTATTCAATCTGGGGACCAACAGCGGCGCCTCCGCCGATCCGGCTTTGGTCCACCAGGTTGCCGACATCATCGCCAGCTCCGGTCGCAGCCACGTGGTCAATGGCCGTTTCAAGGGTGGCTACATCACCCGTCACTATGGCCAGCCCGAGAAGGGCATCCACGCCTTGCAGATGGAACTCGCCTGCCGCGGCTATTTGCGTGAACCTCTGGGGTCGGTAACCGAGGCCGATTGGCCTACCGCTTATGACCCGGACTTCGCCGCGCCGACACGGAAGACGCTTCAAGCCGTGCTCAACGCCTGCCTCGCCTTCGCGCGCGGCTAGATCGTCATCTTGCTTTTTGTTGTTGCATCGGATTTTCCGAAAACCGGATTCCACTTTTCGGCCCGATGCATTAAGGGTCACTCGACGACCCGCAGCGTCTGCTTTCTCGATGCGCCCGGCAAAGGGATGACGTCCACGGCCACCGTCAGGCTGTGGGCACCGGAGGCGACGATCACCCCATCGAGCGGCGATACGTCCGAATAATCGCGACCGATGGCGAGGATCAGGTGGTCCTCGCCGGCTGCGATGCCGTTGGTCGGATCGAGACCCACCCAGCCGGCCTCGTCACCACACCACACCTCTGCCCAGGCATGGGTGGCATCCGCCCCTTCAAGCCGCGCCCGACCGGGCAGTGGCTCGGTGCGGAGATAGCCGGAAACGTAGCGCGCCGGCAGCGCAAGCCCCCTGAGACCGGCGATCATCACCTGGGCAAAGTCCTGGCAAACACCCTTCCGTGCGGCAAAGGCCTCCGACGGGCTGGTGTCGGCATCGGTAGCCCCCGGCACGTAAGCGAAATCCGCCTTGATCCGCTTCATCAGCTCAATCGCTCCATCGAGCACCGGTCGCCTTGCAGGAAAGGATTGCGCTGCGTAGCGGGTGATCGCCGCATCGAGCGGCACCGACGGCGTGGCGAACAGGCCATGCACCGGCGAGTTGGCGCCGGGGTCGTCGCTCGCCGCCGCCAGCCTTCGCACGTCCTCGGCAACCGGCGTCAGGGCAGCAAGATAGGGCCCGACAGGCTCCACCTCCACCTCGGCATCAAGGCGGACGACCAACTCGTCATGCGGCCGGTCGAGGGCGAAATGGCAGAGGCGGTTGCCAAAGAAGTCGGTGGTTTCCCGCCGCTCGGCCGGTGTCGGCGAAATGGAAAGCGTCGCCCGCCGCACCGTCTGTCCCGGCCGATCCACCGGCAGCAGGCGGGCGACGTGGCTCGAGTAGGGAACGGCCGCCGTATAGACGTAGCGGGTTTCCTGACGCAACTCGTAAATCATTCGAGCTCCTCCGGCCGCGCCTCGCTGGGGCGCTGGGTGAAGAAGCGATCGGTCACGAGGCCAGACAGACGCAACAGCCGGCTGGTGATCTTGTCGATATCGCGCGTTTCCATCTTCTCGGCAGCGGTGTTGGCGATGCGCGCGTCGAGCTTGCGGGCAAGGCGCAACAGCTCCACCGGCCGACCGTCGAGACGGGTGGCCGGCAGTGCTTCGAGATGCTCGACGACACGGGCCATCTGAAAGGCCACCGAGCGCGGGTTGGCATCATCCAGCATCAGGAGGTCGATCACCGGCAAGGAAGCCGGCCGCATGACGTAGCGCCAGCGATAGGTGATCTGGCTGTCCCCTGCCTCAAGCGCCAGATCGAGCGCTTCGGCCGACGGCGCGTCAAGTGCGAAGCGACGGACGACAGCCGCCGTGGCGAGCGCCCGCTCGATGCGCCGGCCAAGGTCGAGGAAGCGCCAGCCCATGGCGCGGTTCATGTTCTCGGCGGCAAGGCCGGCAAAGGCGGCGATGCGGCGGAGGCCATGGTTGACCTCATCGAGCATCTGGGCCGGCGTCAGCCGCTGCCGACCAACCGTCTCGAACAACGCAGCGATTTCGGTCACCGCCCGGAAGGCATCCGGCGCCAGACGGTCGCGAATTGCCGAACTGGCAGCCCGCGCCGCGCCAGTCAGCGCCGGCAGGCCGGACGGTGACGTCGGGTCGCTGAGGGCGGCCGCGACGAGATCGATCGGTGCGCCTTCGCTTTCAGGATCAACCGCGCCAATGAACTGCAGATGTTCGATAAGCATGCGAATGATTGGCTGGTCCGAGTCGCTACCCGCCTCCACCAAGCGGTTGATCAACCCTCTCAGGAGACGCAGCGTGCCTTCCGCGCGCTCAAGATAGCGGGCCAGCCAGTAGAGATTGTCCGCCGAGCGCGACGGCAGGGTGCCGGTGGAGCGGCGAATGGACACGCGGTCCGGCTGGGGCAACAGCGAGGTCTGCTTGACCGGCGTATCGGACAACACCCAGACGTCGGCCGTTTCGGCCCCCTGCTGCATGGAGACGAGGCGGGCCTCGTTCGATCCGGAAATGCGGCAGAAGCCGCCGGGCATCACCGTCCAGTCCTGATCGCCCACCGCTGCAACGAAGAGGCGCAGCACGAATGGTTTGGGCACCAGGCGGCTGCCGTCCCACACCGGCATGGTCGAAAGGCCGACATTCTCCTGGCCGACCACGTCGAGGCCGCGCGTCTCGATCAGCGCGCGCGCCGTCTTCCGCTCGTCCTTGCTCATCGCCGCGCCGAGCTTGCTCCAGAAGGGGAGCCCCGGCAGGCCGTTGGAAAAGGCGGAGGCGATGGCCATCCGGTCGAAGCGGTCGAGGACCGCTCGCCGCTCCTTTTCCTGGCCGCACCACCAGGTGGCAAGGTTGGGCAGCACCAGCGGCTCGCCGAGCAGGTGTCGGCAGAGCGCCGGCATGAAGCCCATCAGTGCTCGCGATTCGGCAACCCCGGAGCCGAGCGCATTGGTGACGTCGACCCGGCCAGCCCGCACCGCCTGCACGAGGCCCGGCACGCCAAGCGCCGATGCGGTGCGAAGTTCCAGCGGATCGGCGAAATCACTGTCGAGGCGGCGCCACAGCGCGTCGATGCGCTTGAGGCCAGAGACGGTGCGCACATAGACCGCATCACCGCGTACCGTCAGGTCGCCGCCCTCCACCAGCAGGAAACCGAGGTAGCGGGCGAGATAGGCGTGTTCGAAATAGGTTTCGTTGAGCCGACCGGGTGTCAGCAGGCCAACCCGCGCCTCGGCACCGGCATTGAGGGCGGCGAGGTCGTCGCGGAAAGCCTGGAAGAAGGGAGCGAGCCGCTCGACGTTGAGGCCGCGCGCCACCTCCGGCAGCGCCCGCGTCACCGCGAGGCGGTTTTCCAACGCATAGCCGGCGCCCGACGGCGCCTGCGCGCGGTCGGACAGTACCCACCATTGGCCATCCGGCCCGCGCCCCAGGTCGACGGCAAAAAAGCGCAGGAAGCGACCGCCTTTCGGCGTGACGCCGACCAGCGGCCGCAGGAAATCCGGACTGCCGGCGATGGCGGCGGCCGGCAGAACGTCGTCACGCGCCAGCCGGCCCGGACCATAGACATCGGCGAGCAAGGCTTCGGCAAGTCGGGCGCGCTGGATGGCGCCGGCCGACAGCTCTTCCCATTCAGACGCCGAGATGAGAAGCGGCACCGGCGTCAGCGGCCAGGGTCGCTCGGCGCCGGCCGGATCGTCATAGACGCGGAAGAAAACGCCGGAGTTCTTGAGCTGCTGTTCGGCCCCGGCAAAGGCCTCGCGCGCGCCCTCCTCGCCGAGTTCGGCAAGACGCTGAAGAAAGGCTGGCCAGGGACCGCGCAGGCTGCCGTCCGGCGCCATCATCTCATCATAGGCGCCGGCAAGCGGCTTATAGCCCCGCGTCAGCAGGCCCAGCCCGGCATTCTGTCCGGCGGGAATCGGATCGGGCTGAAGCTTGCTCATCAGGTTTCCGGCGTGGGCGGCGGGCAGGACTTGCCCCCACCGCGAGTTAAGCAGACCGGCACTCTATCGCCAAGTCGCCGGTCGTAGGCACCTTTCAGATGCCCCCCGGCCGTCGCAGATCGAGCGTCGTCGGGAATTCGCCGGACGCCTCCTCGGCCGGCAGGTTTACCGTTCCCAGCGAATGACCGAAATCCTGGAAACGCGCGAGCCGTCGCGCCTCCGCTTCGTAGGCGTTGACGGGGAAGGTGTCGTAGTTGCGGCCACCGGGGTGGGCGACGAAATAGGTGGCGCCGCCCAGCGAGCGTTTCGACCAGCGGTCGACGATCTCGAAGGTCAGCGGCGCATTGACCGGCAGCACCGGGTGGATGCCGCTCGCCGGCTGCCAAGCCTTGAAGCGAACGCCTCCGACATAGCTGCCGTTGCGATCCGTCGCCGCGAGTGGCACGCGACGGCCGTTGCAGGCGAGCACGTGGCGGGCCGGATCGAAGCCGGAAACGCGCGCCTGCAACCGCTCCACCGAGCTATCGACAAAGCGCACCGTACCACCGGCCGCCCCCTGCTCGCCGGTGACATGCCAAGGCTCGAGCGCACCCCTCAGTTCCAGCGCGACACCCTGCTGGGTGACGGTGCCGAAATAGGGAAAGCGGAACTCGCGCTGCGCATCGTACCAGACCGACTCCATCGGATAGCCGGCCCGGTTGAGATCGGCGATCACCTCCAGGAAGTCCTGCCAGACGAAGTGCTCCAGCATGAAACGATCGAACAGAGCGGTGCCATGGCGCGTGAAGCTGCCGTGCTGCGGCTCCTTCCAGAACCAGGCGATCAGCGCCCGCAGCAGAAGCTGCTGGGCAAGCGACATGCGCGCATCCGGCGGCATCTCGAAGGAGCGGAACTCGATAAGCCCCAGCCGTCCCGTCGGCCCGTCCGGCGAGAACAGCTTGTCGATGCAGATCTCCGAGCGGTGGGTATTGCCGGTGACGTCGGTCAGAAGGTTGCGGAACAGCCGGTCGACCAGCCAGGGCAGCGGCGCCGGTCCCTCGCCCGGCGCCGGCACCTGGGCGAGCGCGATCTCCAGTTCGTAGAGGCTATCGTGCCGCGCCTCGTCGATACGTGGCGCCTGGCTGGTCGGCCCGATGAACAGGCCCGAGAACAGATAGCTGAGCGAAGGGTGTCGCTGCCAATAGAGAACCAGGCTCTTGAGAAGATCGGGCCGGCGCAGGAATGGGCTGTCGGCCGGCGTTGCACCGCCGACCACCACGTGATTGCCACCTCCGGTACCGGTGTGGCGGCCGTCAATCATGAACTTATCGGTGCCGAGGCGGGAAAGCCGCGCCTCCTCGTAAACGGCCGAGGTGATGGCGACGCAGTCCCGCCAGCCGGCGGCCGGATGAATATTGACCTCGATGACGCCGGGATCCGGTGCCACGCGAATAACGTTGAGGCGCGGGTCGGCCGGCGGCGGATAGCCTTCGATGTGAACCGGCAAGCCGAGATCCTCGGCTGTCGCTTCGACGGCGGCGAGCAGTTCGAGATAGTCGTCGGCGCCGGCCACCGGCGGCATGAACACGCAGAGGCGGCCATCCCTCGGCTCGACGCTCATCGCCGTGCGCACCGCACCGACACCAGTCATCCACTGGGTGACGCGCGGATCATCGGGCGTCACCTCGCGCGAATGCTCATAGGCGGTGGCAAGCTCGTCAGGGTCCGGCAAGTCGGGCAATTCGCCCATCAGATCGCGGTCGACGTGGAACGGATAAGCGGCCGGCGGCACCCATGGCAGCGCCGCGAGCGGCAGGCGGAAACCGGCAGGCGAATCGCCGGGCACCAGGTAGAGTTTGCCGCGCCGGAAATTCCAGACCTCCGACACCCAGTTCCGGCCGGCGCTGGCCTGCCAACGCTGCACCGGCAGCACGTAAGCGCTGGGCGTACCGAGACCACGCTCGAACACGCGAGCAATGCGGGCGCGCACCTCTGGATCCTTGAGCTTGCTGTCATCGGTGGTGACATTGTCCGGCAACCCGGATTCCTTCATGATCCAGTGGGCCGGGTCCTCGTAGGCGGGCACGGCGCAGTGACCGGGCACGCCGAGCCGACGCGCGACACCGCGAACGAGCGAAAAAGCGGCCTCCGCGTCAGCCGGCGTCGGCTGGCTTTCGGGCGCGACGAGATCGAGGTTGCGCCAGATCGGCTTGCCATCCTTTCGCCAGTAGAGCGAGAAGGTCCAGCGCGGCAGACTCTCGCCGGGATACCACTTGCCCTGGCCGTAATGCAGAAATCCCCCCGGCGCGAAACGAGCGGCCAGGCGGCGGATCAGGTCGTCGGCAAGGCCACGCTTGGTGGGACCGACGGCGGCGGTGTTCCACTCTTCCGACTGATAGTCGTCGATGGAAACGAAGGTCGGCTCGCCGCCCATGGTCAGGCGCACGTCGCCAGCCTGGAGATCGGCATCGACCGCTTGCCCTACCCCGTTGAGCCGCGCCCAAGCCTCGTCCGAGAATGGCCAGGTGACGCGCGGCCGCTCGTTGATGCGGGCGATCTGCATGTCGAAGAAGAATTCGGTCTTGGTGTCGGGCGCCCCACTGTAGGAGCCGACGATCGGCGCCGCCGAACGATAGTGCGGCGTCGCTGCGAGCGGGATATGGCTCTCGCCGGTCAAAAGGCCCGACGTGGGATCAAGGCCGATCCAGCCGGCGCCGGGGATGTAGACCTCCGCCCAGGCATGCAGGTCGGTGAAGTCAACCTCGGTGCCGGACGGGCCGTCGAGCGCCTTGACGTCCGGCCGGAGCTGAATGAGGTAGCCGGAGACGAAGCGAGCGGCGAGGCCGAGCCGGCGCAACAGCTGCACCAGCAGCCAACCGCTGTCGCGGCAGGAGCCGGCGCGGCGCGCCAGCGTCTCCTCGGGGTTCTGGACGCCCGGTTCGAGACGGATTTCATAGGCGATGTGCCGCTGCAGCGCCTGATTCACCGCGACGACGAAATTGGTGGTCTGGGCTCGTTCGCGCGGGATAGCCGCCAGATAGGCTTCGAACAGCGCCCCCTCCCCCTCGCATTCCAGGAAGGGCGCGAGATCCTGGGCAAGCTCCGGCGCGTAAGTAAACGGCCAGTGCTCGGCATATTCTTCGATGAAGAAGTCGAACGGATTATAGACCGCCATCTCGGCAAGCAGGTCGACACTCACCGAGAATTCGGTCGCCGGTTCTGGAAAGATGAAGCGGGCCAGCCAGTTGCCGTGTGGATCCTGCTGCCAGTTGACGAAATGATTCTCGGGCGTGACCTTCAGCGTATAGGCCGGCACGGCGATCCGGCTATGCGGGGCAGGCCTCAGCCGTACCACCTGAGGGGAGAGAACCACAGGCTTGTCATAGACATAGCGGGTGACGTGCGTCAGCTTTGTCAGGACGGCCATTGTCTCTCCCTGCGATCGCGTCAAGCGCGACCGCATTTAAGGGCGAAACGCCCATCCGGGAAAGCCCTGAGCTTGGGCGTCA
>JAGSYV010000052.1 GCA_018262505.1 Pseudomonadota bacterium | reverse complement strand
GCCATAAGCTACATGACGGCGCCGTGCATCGAGGCCTGTCCGTCCAAGGTCAACGTCCCGCGCTACATCGACTACATCCGCGACGGCAAGCCCGAGCATTCCCTCGGCGTCATCCTGCAGAAGTATCCGATGGCCGCCACCTGCAGCCGCGTCTGCGTCCGCTTCTGCGAAGCGGCCTGCCGCCGCAAGATGGTCGACGAAGCCGTTGGCATCAAGATTCTGAAGCGCTACGTCGCCGAATACCAGACCGGCCCGCATCCGCTGGTGTTCTCCAAGGACATGATCGCCCACATCCTGCCGGAAGATCAGCGCGTCGCCATCGTTGGCGCCGGCCCGGCCGGCGTGTCCTGCGCCTATCACCTGTTGCTGCGCGGCTACCACGTCGACGTCTACGAGGCCCAGGGCGAGATGGGCGGCATGGCCGCCATCGGTATCCCGTCCTACCGCTTGCCGAAGGACGTTCTTCTCAACGAGATGCACGCCATCACCAACCTGGGTGGCCGCTTCTTCTTCAACCAGCGCCTCGGCAGCGACTTCTCGGTCGATGACCTGTTCAAGCGCGGCTACAAGTCGGTGTTCCTCGCCCTCGGTTGCCAGGAAGGCACCAAGATGGGCTGCGAGAACGAAGACACCAGCCTTCAAGGTTACGAGTCCGGCATCGGCTTCCTGCTCAAGGTCCACGACCACGTCGCCGGCATCAAGAAGCACGACATCGAGGGCGAAGTGGTGGTGGTCGGCGGCGGCAACGTCGCCATGGACTGCGTCCGCTCGGCCATCCGCATGGGCGCCAAGAAGGTCCACCTCGTCTACCGCCGCACCGAGGCCGACATGCCGGCCGACCGCGAGGAGGTCGTGGCCGCCCATGACGAGGGCATCGAGTTCCATGTGCTGACCAATCCGCTGGCCGTCATCTCGGAAAATGGCAAGGTCACCGGCGTCAAGTTGACGAAGATGGAGCAGACCGAGATGGATGCCAAGGGTCGCCGCAACGTGCGGTCGATCTCCGGCAGCGAATACGTCATGCCCTGCTCGGTGGTGATCGCCGCCATCGGTCAGCAGGTCGATACCGGCTCTGTCAAGCCCGAGGACGGCGTCGAGATGAGCAAGTGGAACTGGGTGGTGGCCAACAAGGAATCGCTGGCCACCTCGCGGCCCGGCGTGTTCGCCGGCGGCGACTGCTACCTTGGCCCATCGACGCTGATCGCCGCCATGGCCGACGGCCTCAAGGCCGCCCGCAATATCGACGACTACCTGCGGCGCGGGTCGACCCGCTTCTTCCCGCGCTCTCGCATGCGCAAGATCCTGGAGAACAACAAGCTGTTCTCCAACGACTGCATCGAAGTGCCGGTCAAGAACGAGTATCGCGTCCACCATCCGGAACTGTCGCCGGAAGTGCGTAAGACCATGTTCGGGGAAGTCGAGCAGATCATCAGCTCGGAGGACGCCTACAAGGAGTCCATGCGCTGCATGCGCTGCTACCGCATCTACTCCGTGATCACCGAACACTCCATCTCCGAAGGAGCGGCGTGAGACCATGTGCAACGTCGAAACCCTGATTCCCGTCGGCGCCGAGGCCACGATCAGCTTCAAGATCAACGGCAAGGCCGTCACGGCCTATCCAAACGAGACGATCCTCTCCGCGGCCCGCCGGCATGACTTCTACATTCCGACGCTGTGTGAGCTGGCCGATATCGACCACACGCCCGGCACCTGCCGCGTCTGCCTCGTCGAGATCCAGATGCCCGGTCAGGCCGGCACCCACACGGTGACGGCCTGCAACACGCCGGTGAAGGAAGGACTCGCCATCGAGACGCGCACCAAGAAGGTGCGCGACATGCAGAAGCTGCAAGTCGAGCTTCTGATGGCCGACCATCTGCAGGACTGCGCCACCTGCATCCGCCACGGCTCTTGCGAGCTGCAGGACGTCGCCCAGTTCGTCGGCCTGAAGGAGAATCGCTTCTTCGATCCGACCCGCGTCGCCAGCCGCGAAGTCGACCGCTCGTCGCCGGCCATGGTCCGCGACATGACCAAGTGCATTCGCTGCCAGCGCTGCATCGCGGTCTGCCGCTATCACCAGGAAGTCGACGCGCTGGTCATCACCGGCACCGGTCTCGATACCGCCGTCGGCCTGCGTCATGGCAAGAACCAGAAGGACTCGACCTGCGTCACCTGTGGCCAGTGCGTCCTCGTCTGCCCGACCGGCGCCCTTGCCGAGAAGGACGAGACCGATCGCGCTCTCGACTACATCTACGACCCGGAGATCACCACCGTCCTCCAGTTCGCGCCGGCCATCCGCGTCGGCTTCGGCGAGGAGTTCGGCATGCCGCCGGGCACCAACGTCGAGGGCAAGATCATCGCCGCCGCCCGTAGGCTCGGCATCGATGTGGTGCTCGACACCAACTTCGGCGCCGACGTGGTGATCATGGAAGAAGGCACCGAGCTTCTGCACCGTCTGGCCGAGCGCAAGAAGCCGACCATCACCTCCTGCTGCCCGGCTTGGGTCAACTTCGCCGAGATCCATTATCCCGAGCTGTTGCCGCTCTTGTCCTCCACCCGCTCGCCGCAGGCGGTGGTTGGCGCCATCGCCAAGACCTATCTGCCGGTCAAGATGGGGCTCGACCCGAAAAAGATCCGCGTCATCTCCATCATGCCCTGCACGGCCAAGAAGGACGAGATCGTCCGGCCGCAGCTCAGCGAGGACAGAACGCCGGACGTCGACGTCGTGCTGACGACGCGCGAGTTCGCCCGTCTCCTGAAGCGCGAGGGTCTCGACCTCGTCGCGATGGAGCCGTCGACCTTCGACAATCCCTACATGAGCGAGTATACCGGCGCCGGCGCCATCTTCGGCACCACTGGCGGCGTCATGGAAGCGGCGCTGCGCACCGTCTACAAGGTCGTCAACGGCAAGGAACTCGACAAGATCGAGCTGACCCAGCTGCGCGGCTTCGAGGGCGTGCGTTCGGCGACCGTCGACCTCGGCGGCAACATCGGCGAAGTGAAGATCGCCATGGCCCACGGCCTCGGCGAGACCCGCGCTCTGATGGAAGCGATCAAGGCCGGCGAGGCCGACTTCGACTTCATCGAGATCATGGCCTGCCCCGGCGGCTGCGTCGACGGCGGCGGCACGCTGCGCTCCAAGAAGCAGTACCTGCCCTACGCCCTCAAGCGGCGCGAGACGATGTTCGGCATCGACCGCAACGCCAAGGTGCGCCAGTCGCACAACAACGAGCAGGTCAAGGCCCTCTACCGCGACTTCCTGGGTTCGCCGAACTCGGAGAAGGCGCACCATCTCCTGCACACCTACTACAACGACCGCAAGGTCGAGTTGGAGCTGACGGTCAAGGAGATCTGGGGCGAGATCAAGATGAGCACCATGATCTACTGAGATCAGGCGCTTTTGGAGAGTTGAAAGCCGAGCGGCGGGGCAACCTGCCGCCCGGTTTTTCATGTGCGGCAAGCGTCAGCTAACGCGGGAGAATACCAGCGCCGCGTTGACGCCGCCGAAGCCGAAGGCATTGGACAGAACGTGATCGACAGCAGCGAGACGGGCTGCGTTGCCGATCAAATCGAACCCCTCCGCCTCGTCCATCGGCCTCTCGATATTGAGGCCTGGCGGCAATGTCTGATGACGGAGCGCCAGCACCGAGAAGATCGCCTCGATGGCACCGGCCGCCCCCAGCATGTGGCCAGTTGCCGACTTGGTGGAGCTCACCGCCACGCCGCTGCCAGCCGGTCCGAAAACGGATGTGAGAGCAGCAAGCTCCGCCGCATCGCCGACCGGTGTCGATGTCGCATGGGCGTTGACGTAGCTGATGGCGCCGGGTTTCAGACCGGCCATATCGAGCGCCAGCCGCATGGCACGCGCGGCCTCGCGTCCGTCCGACCAACCGGCGGTCACATGGTGGGCATCCGTGGTCGTGCCATAGCCCGATACGATGGCGAGCGGCGTCGCTCCCCGCACCTCGGCGTGCGACAGCTTCTCGATCACCAGGGCTGCCGCGCCCTCCGACAGCACGAAGCCGTCATGGTCGGCATCGAACGGTCGGGAAGCCTTGGCAGGCTCGTCGTTGAAGTTGAACGACAACGCCTTGGCCGCCGTGAAGCCGCCGATGGCCACCGGATCGACGCAGCCCTCAGTGCCACCGCAGAGCGCGATGTCAGCTTCGCCATTTCGGATCATCCGCATGGCGTCACCGATCGCCTGCGCGGAGGCGGCACAGGCAGTGACCGGCGCGCCCGATGGGCCACGAAAGCCAAAGCGAATCGATACCTGACCGGTCGCCAGATTGGGCAGGAAAGACGGCACCACGAAGGGCGACAGCCGCCGGACGCCCTCGCTTCGCACCGTCTCGCTGGCCGCCGTGATCGCCGGCACGCCACCGACACCGGTGGCAATCACCGTCGCCGTGCGCATCTGCTGAGCCTCGGTTTCGGGATGCCATCCAGCCTGATCGAGCGCTTCCAGCGCTGCCGCCATGGCGTAGTGGATGAACAGATCGGAGCGGCGCAGGTCACGTGGATCCATGGCTGCCTCTGGATCGAAGCCGCCGGGTTCGTCTCGACCAGGAACCAGCCCGGCGATACGGCATTTCCAGCCCTCGGTGTCAAAGCGATCATTCCGGCGGATGCCACTTTCGCCGGCCATCAGCCGCCGCCAAGTGGCCTCAACACCAGTGCCCAGCGGGGACACCGCGCCCATTCCCGTCACGACGATCGGCTCTTGCATGCCTACCTCCATGTGTAGAAGCACTGTGCATATACACTATCAAGCCATGAGGCAACCTGCCGTAACTGTCAGCGGGAGAACCGCCGGCTGATCTTGAGATAGGTTTCCGTCTCTTCCGGCGGGCTGCCACCCTTCAGGGCAGCCTGAGCCACCTGCCATTCGACAATCAGACGGTCGAGCAGAACCCTGCCCTCTTCGGTCAGTTCGCTGATCCGCGTGTTGCCGCCGGGGCTATCGGTTCGCCGCACCAACCCCTTTCCTTCGAGCCGATCCAGGTTGCGGATCAGACTCGTTCGATCGAGATGAATACGAGACGACAATACCCCAACCGTGGCTCCCGGATTGTAGCGGATGGCGGCAAGCAGCGAGAACTGCTGCACCGTGACCCCGAAAGGCTTGAGCTTGGCATCATAGCGACGAACCAGCGCGCGCGCCGCCGCAACGGTGTTGAGAACAAGGCAGTTCGAAAGATCTTCGGGCAGAGACATGGGTCATGCTTGCACGCGCCGCGCAGCCAAAGTCAAGCTTCGCCCGTTAGGTACAAAAAAGCCCCCGATCACGTGGGACCGAGGGCCTGCTTGGTTAGGATGGACGCGATCAGCCAGCGTTGAGTTCGAGCACCCGGTTGACGGCCGACACCACGGCCGAAAGCGACGCCGTCACGATATTGGTGTTGATGCCGACGCCATGCAGCTTACCGCCGGGGTGCTTCAGCTCGACGTAGGCGATGGCCGATGCGTCGGAACCTTGCTGAAGCGAGTGCTCGGAGTAATCGGCCACCGACACGGGGACGCCAATGTAGACCGACAGTGCATGCACGAAGCCGTCGATCGGGCCGTTGCCGTGGCCATCGATGGTACGCGAAACGCCGCCATCCATAATCTCGGCCACACAAATGCGCCGGCCCTTCACTTCCGTGTCCGGGAAGGTGTGATGATCGACGAACTTGAGCCGACCTTCCGGCTGATCGATGTAAAGCTGCATGAAGCGCTCATAGATGCGCTGCGAACTAAGCTCGCGTCCCTCGCGATCAGTGATCGCCTGGATGTCCTCGCGGAACTCCACCTGCAGGGCGCGCGGCAGGTTGATGCCGTGGTCGTTCTGCAGGAGATAGGCGATGCCCCCCTTGCCCGACTGCGAGTTGATGCGAATGATCGCCTCGTAGGAGCGGCCGACATCCTGCGGATCGATCGGCAGGTAGGGCACTTCCCAGACGCCGGTATTCGACGCCTTCATGGCTTTGAGGCCCTTGTTGATGGCGTCCTGATGCGAGCCGGAGAAGGCCGTATAGACCAGTTCGCCGACGTAAGGATGCCGCTCGGGCACCTTCATCTGGTTGGAATATTCGAATACGTCGCGGATGCGCTCAATGTTCGAGCAGTCGAGGCCGGGATCGACGCCCTGGGTAAACATGTTGAGCGCCATGGTGACGACGTCGACATTGCCGGTGCGCTCGCCATTGCCGAACAGCGTGCCCTCGACGCGATCGGCGCCGGCCATCAGCGCCAGTTCGGCGGCGGCGACGCCGGTACCGCGGTCATTATGCGGGTGCAGCGAGATCAGCACGCAGTCGCGCCGGTCGATGTTGCGGCTCATCCACTCGATCTGGTCGGCATAGACGTTAGGCGTCGCCATCTCGACGGTGGAGGGCAGGTTGAGGATCAGCTTGTTCTCCGGCGTCGGATTGATCACCTCGATCACCGCGTTGGAGATTTCCAGCGCCACTTCCAGTTCGGTGCCGGTGAAGCTTTCCGGCGAATACTCGAACCGGAAACCGCCACCGGCCTTGGCCGCCATATCGGCGATCAGCTTGGCGCCATCGACGGCGATCTGCTTGATGCCGGCAATGTCCTTGCCGAACACCACGCGTCGCTGCAAATTGCTGGTGGAGTTGTAGAAATGGACGATCGGTCGCTTGGCGCCCCGCAGCGCTTCGAAGGTACGGATGATCAGCTCCGGCCGGCACTGGACCAGCACCTGCAGCGATACGTCGTCCGGCGCTCCACCCTCTTCCACACACCAGCGGGCAAAGTCGAAATCGGTCTGCGAAGCGGAAGGAAAGCCGATCTCGATTTCCTTGAAGCCCATTTCCAACAGCAGGTGGAACATGTGGGCCTTGCGGTCGTGCCCCATGGGGGCGACCAGCGCCTGGTTACCATCGCGCAGGTCGACCGAACACCAGATCGGCGCCTTGTCGATCACCTTGCTCGGCCAGGTGCGATCCTTGAGGTTGATGGGCGTAAACGGACGGTATTTGGCGGACGCGTTGGGCATGCCTACCCTGTCGCGGATCATTTCGGTCATGATGCTGTCACTCGTCTCTGGCTGGCGCTTTAAACCGGCCGCGTCGTTCCGGCGACGTCGACACACGGCGTAAAGCACAATGGGTCATGCAAAGGATTGAGAACGAGAGAGCTCATGGCCAGCGGCGGGCTATCGGCCGCCGGGCGCTCCCTCACTGGGCCCGGCAACCGCTGATAAGGCCGAGACGAAGCAGCGAGCCGAGCATCCGTGCGCGGTCCCCCGGGGCGGTGCCCTCGGCGGAGATATGGCGCGAGATGTCAGGTGTCGTAGTCATATAAAGGGCTATACCCGTAGAAATGCGAGCTGACAAGGGCTCAAAACCCCTGCCAGCGTGTCAGCGCATCTCCGGGATCGACGCCGAGCCAGGAAAGCACCCGCGCCGCCATCTCCCTGACCATGTCGTCGATCGTCTCGGGCTTGGCATAAAAGGGTGGCACCGGCGGCGCCACCATGGCGCCCATGCGGGTGAGCATCAGCATGGAATTGAGATGCGCCTCGGTGAGCGGCGCCTCGCGCGGCAACACCACTAGGCGCCGCCGCTCCTTCAGCATCACGTCGCCGGCCCGCGTCAACAGGTTGTCGCCGAAGCCGTGGGCGAGCGCTGCGAGCGTGCGCATCGAGCAGGGTACCACCGCCATGGCGTCGGCCCCAAACGAGCCGGACGCGATCGATGCGCCGAGATCGCCAATATCATGCACGAACGTGGCGAGTCGCCGAACCTCCTGGAGACCGCCCGGTCCGAGTTCATGGGCCATGGTCCGCTCGCCACCCGCCGTGATGACGAGATGCGTCTCGACGCGCGCCGCGCCGAGCTGGCGCAGCACCTCGCGCCCGAGCGCCGCGCCCGAGGCGCCGCTGATGCCGACAACGATCTTCATGGCGCCGCCCCGAACAGCTCGGTCCAGCGAGCGTCGACCGATTTCTTCACCGCCTCGTCCATGGTCATCACCCGTCCCCATTGGCGGCTGGTCTCGGCGCCAATCTTGTTGGTGGCGTCGATGCCGATCTTGCCACCGAGCCCTTCCAGCGGCGAGGCGAAATCGAGATGGTCCATCGGCGTGCGATTGAGGATCAGCGTATCGCGGGCCGGGTCGGCGCGCGTCGCCACCGCCCACATCACGTCCGACCACGAGCGCACGTCGATATCGTCATCGACCACGATCACCATCTTGGTCATGGTGAACTGCGGCAACAGCGACCAGAAACCCATCATCACCCGCCGCGCCTGACCGGCGAAGCGCTTGTCGATGGCGATGACCGCGACGCGATAGGAACAGGTCTCCGGCGGCAGCCAGAGGTCGCGGATTTCCGGAATGGCTTCCATCAACAGCGGCTTGAACACGTCGGCCAGCGCATCGCCCATCACTGCCGGCTCGTCCGGCGCCCGTCCGGTAAAGGTCGTGAGATAGGGGGCGCCCTCACGGGCCCGTATCGCGGTAAGGCGGAACACCACATGCCGTTCCGGCGGATTGTAATAGCCGGTATGGTCTCCGAAGGGTCCCTCCATCGCCGTATCGCCGGCTGTGATCGTACCCTCAAGGATGATCTCGGCCGAGGCCGGCACATGCAAGGCAATGGTGCGGCAGGGTGCCATCGGGAGTCTCGCCCCGGCGATCAGTCCGGCCAGCGACAGTTCCGTCACGCCTTCCGGGGCCGGCATGACGGCGGCGAGAATGGTCGCCGGATCGGCGCCGATCACCACCGCCACCGGCATCGTTTCGCCGGCTTTCAGCCATTGCCGATGATGCTGCGCGCCGCCGCGCATCGGCAGCCAACGCATGATGGCGCTCGTCTTGTCGAGCACCTGCATGCGGTAGGCGCCGAGATTGTAGGTGTTGAGGTCGTCGGCGCCGGGCGCTCGGGTGACCACCAGTGGCCAGGTAATCAACGGGCCGGCATCATCAGGCCAGCAAGTCTGGATCGGCAGTGCCGAGAGATCGATCGGAAGATCGCGCCAGCGACCGTGATCACCGACGATCTTCGGTCGGGCGTTGAGCGCCGCTCGCGCCACCGGCCAGAGGCTGGCCACGTCGCCGAGCGAGCGCGGCGGCTTCGGCGAACGCAGGAAGGCCATCATCCGGCCGAGCCGGGCGAAACCGTCTTCGTCGGTACCGAGACCGGCGGCAACCCGCGTCCGCGTGCCGAACAGGTTGGCGATGACCGGCATGGTCGACGGCTTGCCGCCAACGGTGGGAGAAGAAAAGCGCAAGACCGGCCCGCCAGCTTCGATCACCCGCCGATGGATCTCCGTCACCTCAAGGTGCATGTCCACCGGCGCCGTCACGGTTCGGACGTCGCCCTGCGATTCAAGGAACGCAAGAAAGCTCGTGAGATCGGGAAAGCGCGGCAGGCTGCGGCTGAACATTCGATTCTTCCGACCTCTCGTTCGCGGACCTCAGGGCGTCGGTCTTTTCCCCACTGGCGCCAGGCACCGCCGACACATAACACCCTTGCACCAATCGGGCAGGTTGCCACACGAAAAAGCGGTGCGTCTTTGAGCTATGACAAAAACAGGAGCGGTGGACTGTCCTAAGCTTCCCGTCTTCGAAATGGATATTGCCATGGCCGAACATTTCCGGGGCGAACTGCCCAGACTTCTCCGCTTGCTGGCGGCACCGGCCGGCTTTCTGCCGCTCGGGCCGGCACTGACGATGGCCGTTCGCCGATTCGCGCGCCGCAAACCGGCCGTGTTCGACCGGCTCGGCGACTATGGCAAATGCTCGTTCCTGATCGAACCCTCCGACCTCGACGTCAGCTTTCTGATGGTGCCGGATGGAACGCGTGCCGAGGTGAAATGCCTGCGCCGCCGCGCCAATCAGCCAGCCGACGTCACGGTGCGGGGACCGCTTCTGGTGCTCCTCGGCCTGCTCGACGGCACCTTCGACGGCGATGCCCTGTTCTTCAACCGGGCGATTTCCGTCTCCGGCCGCACCGACGCGCTGGTGGCGCTCCGCAATGCCATCGAGGACGCGGAACTGACGCCGGCCGATTTCGTCGGCGCCACCGGCGGTCTCGGCCGGCTGGTCGACCGTTCGGTGATCGGTGGCCTTGGCCTCGCCCGTCGCTTTACCGGCTCGCCGATCTCCGGAGAACCCTCATGAGTCTGGAATTGGTCTGCCCGGCCGGTACGCCGTCGGCGTTGCGCGCCGCCGTCGAAGCGGGCGCTCACTCGGTCTACTGCGGCTTCCGCGACGAGACCAACGCCCGCAACTTCCCAGGTCTCAACTTCTCGCCCGATGAACTCATCGAAGGCGTCCGCTTCGCCCATGGCCATGGCACCAAGGTGCTGGTGGCGATCAACACCTTCGCCAAGGCCGGCGCCATGGAGGCCTGGAAGGCGGCGCTCGCCAATGCCGAAAAGGCCGGCGCCGACGCGGTGATTCTCGCCGATCTCGCGGTGCTCGACCACGCGGCGACCCACCACCCCAACCTGCGGCTGCACCTTTCCGTGCAGGCTGCCGCTGCGACGCCCGAGGCAATTGCCTTCTATGCCGACACTTTCGGCGTCAAGCGCATCGTCATGCCGCGCGTCCTCTCGGTCGAGGAAATCGCCAAGCTCAACGCGGCGATCAACGTGGAGACCGAGGCTTTCGTGTTCGGTGGTCTCTGTCCGATGACCGAGGGCCGCTGCTCGCTGTCGTCCTATGCCACCGGCAAATCGCCCAACCTCACCGGCGTCTGCTCGCCGCCCGAGCATGTCGCCTACACCGAAGACAAGAACGGCACGGCGACCCGTCTTGCCGGCTTCACCATCGACCGTTTTGGCGCTGGCGAGCAGGCCGGCTATCCGACGCTCTGCAAGGGCCGCTTCGTGGCCGGCGGCAAGACGTCCTATTTGTTCGAGGACCCGGTCAGCCTCAATGCGGCCAGCCTCATCGCCGCCTTGGCGAAAGCCGGCGTCACGGCGCTGAAGATCGAAGGCCGCCAGCGCGGCAAGGGCTATGTCGCCGAAGTCGTGCGCACCTTCCGCGCCGCCGTCGAGGCGATCGACGCCGGGGGTACCGAGGTGGAGGTCGGGCGCCTGCTCGCCGGCCTCGTCGAAGGTGGCCGCCAGACCTCAGGCGCCTACAAGAAGACCTGGCGTTGATGCCAGAAACAGAAAAGTCGACTGGAATGACCAAAACCGGCCTCAGCCTTGGCCCCGTGCTCTTCAACTGGTCGCCCGACCGCCTGCGCGACTTCTATGCCCGCATCGCCGACGAAGCGGATGTCGATCGCGTCCACCTCGGCGAAGTGGTTTGCGGCAAACGCCAGCCCTTCACCGACGGTCTGTGGCCGGAGCTGATCGAGCGCCTGCAGGCGGCGGGCAAGGAAGTCGTGCTGTCAACGCTCGCCCTCCCCTACAATCCGCGCGAACGCGCCGCCGTCGTCGACTTCTGCCAGGCTGGTGAGCTTGCCGAGATCAACGACCTCACCGCCCTGCCGACCGTCGCCGGCAAGCCGTTCCTGGTCGGTCCCTTCGTCAACGTCTACAACGAGGGCGCCGCCCGCTTCCTGGCCGGGCGCGGCGCTACCGGCATCTGCCTGCCGGTGGAACTGCCGATCAGTTCGGTCGGCGTCATTACCGCCGCGGTACCCGAGGTGGCGTTCGAACTGTTCGCTTTCGGTCGCCTGCCGCTGGCGCTGTCCGGTCGCTGCTACCACGCCCGCCTGCATGGCCTGCACAAGGACGGCTGCCAGTTCGTCTGCGATCGCGATCCGGACGGCCTGCCCGTCGATACGCTGGACGGCCAGCGCTTTCTCGCCATCAACGGCATTCAAACGCTATCGAGTGGCGTCGAGGCTTTCTGCCCGACGCCGGAGGATCTTGCCAAGCTCGGCGTCCGCCGCCTGCGGCTGTCGCCGCATACCGTCGACATGGTGGCGGTGAGCCGCCTTTACCGAGCGCTGCTCGACGGTCGCGCCGGCCGAAATGAGACGCTGGCCGCACTGAAGGCGCTGGATCTTCCCGGCGAACTCGTCGATGGCTTCACGCGCGGTCAGCCTGGGAGCGCCCGTGTGGAGATGGCATGAGGAAGCTGGATCCGTTCCGCGTCGCCTTTGTGCTGGCGGCGCTAACGGCTCTCAGGGCGATCGGCCCAGATATTGTCCCTGAGATCGGCGATATTGCCACCCATCCGAACGAACTGATCTTCGGCTTCTTCAGCATTCAGCTGTTCGGCTTTCTGACCGTGGCGCTACCGCGCTGGATCGGCAAGCCGATCACGCCGGCGCCGGTGCTGTGGGCCGTTCTCGCCGCTCACGCCGTTGCCTTCCTCTGGGGCTGCGTCGATCTTGAGACTGCTGGCGTCCTGCGCGCCCTGGCGACCCTATCCGGCGTCGTGCTTTTGCTCTCCACCACACCGCCCGGCAAGACAGCCAAGACGCTGCCGATTCTCGGTCTCGCCGCGCTGCATGGCCTGATTGGCGTCGCCGCCTTTCTGCACGGTTGGCCAGAGGCCACCATGGCCGGCCTCGCCGTCATCGTGCTGATCTGCATTGAGGTGTCCAACCGCATCGGCATCGCCGTGCTGGCGGTGGCGCGCGAGCGCGCTGGCTATCCCAAGCTCAAGCCCGTCCCGGCTTTCATCGCGCTGCCGCAGCGCGCCTTCACTGTTTTGGCGCTCGCCCTCTGGGGCATCGGCTGGAACGCCGGCTGGCCGGCGCTCGCCGCCTTCCTGTTCGGCATCGCCTGGCTCGTCCATATCGAGCCCTGGCGCATCAAGCCATATGCCGGATGTGTCATCCTCGCGGTCGGTCTCCTCTGGAAACGACTGGCTTTTCTCCTGCTGGCGCTGAAAGACCTGGGCGTCGCCGACCTCTCGCCCTTCGCTATCATCCACGCCTTCGCGGTCGGCGGCCTCGCAACGCTCGCCATCGGCATCGCCACCTCGATCGTCCGCAAGAAGGACAAGCGGTCGCTGATGCCATCGCTGCTCGCCGACGTCGTTTATGTGGCCATCGCCAGCGCCGCCATTGCCCGCGTCGGTGCCGCCATGGACTTCGCGCTTTACGATACGCTCATCCCTCTGGCCCGCTGGAGCTGGGCCATTGCCTTCCTGGGATACGTCCTGTTTACGCTGCGCGGCGCTATCTGGCCGCCAGCCGCGACCAAAGTATAAGTAAATCGAACTTATAAAGACGTTGAAACACCTACCATGCAAATACGGCAACCCAGACCGTAAAAAAAACAACGTCTTGCGGGAGATAGGCTAACTTGAAAAGTTGACCTTCTTCGGACTATTATCTTTAACAAGAAACGCGTAATTTCCCTTACGCAAGACTGGCCCGAAGCGAGCGTTTTTGAGCCGGCCACTGGAAAATCAATGAAGACCGACAATTCGCTGAGCGCCATCGTCGAACGTCTCCTGAAGGACGGCCATGGCCATCTGTTCAGTCAGCGGTCGATGCGTGCCGGCCAGATTGTCTACGGTGGTGACGAAGGCGCCGACGGCGACCTGCTGATCGTTCGCTCCGGTCGACTGCGCTGCTTCACGTCTTTCGAAGGCAAGGAGCTGACGCTCTACGTGCTGGAAGCCGGCGATGCCGTTTATCTCCATGGCGGCGCCATGCTGGAAGTGCGCTCCGCCGCCGACATCGCTCTCGTCTCGCCCGCCGCCTTCCGCCATCTGGTCCTCGCCGAGCCGGAGCTGGCGCTCGCCGTGCTGCCGGCCGTCGACCGTCTGGCCCAGAAGTCGGTCCGCATGATCGAGGACATTGCGTTCCACGGCGTCAAGCATCGCCTGATCCGCGTGCTTTGCGATACCGCCGACCGGATCGGTCGCCCGGCCGAGGAAGGCATCGTCATCGACCACCTGCCCAACGCCGAAGATTTTGCCATGCAGATCGGCGCGACGCGGCAGTCGGTCTCAACCGTCATCGCCGAGCTGGTGCGCTCGGGCATCCTCTACCGCTTTGGCGGCGGCTCGATGGTGATCTCCGATCTCGGCCGCTTGCGCCGCGAGCTCGCCGACGTCCGCTGACGCCCATTTCAGGAGTTTTCGACCATGTGCAGCGACTGCGGCTGCGGCAACAAGGCCGCCACCACGACGATTCCCGTCGTCGAAAACCTCCTGTCGGAAAACGACCGGATCGCCTCCCATGTCCGCGAGCATCTCAACGCCCACGGCGTGCTGTCGATCAACCTGATGTCGTCACCGGGATCGGGCAAGACGCAGCTTCTCGAAGCGACCATCGCCGCGCTGCCCAAGAACATCCGCTTGGCGGTCATCGAGGGCGACCTCGAGACCGAGAACGACGCCGACCGCATTCGCCGCCACGGCGTACCGGCCGTGCAGATCACCACCGGCGTCACCTGCCACCTCGACGCGGTGATGATCCACGACGCCTTGCACGTCCTCGATCTCGACGACATCGACGTGCTGTTTGTCGAGAACGTCGGCAACCTCGTCTGCCCCGCCGACTTCGACGTCGGCCAGCATCATGACGTGGTGCTCTTGTCGGTGACCGAGGGCGACGACAAGCCCGACAAATATCCGGTGATCTTCCGCAAGGCCGATCTGGTGCTTCTCACCAAGACCGACCTGCTGCCGGCCATCGAGGAATTCTCCACCGAACGCGCCCGTGCCGCCATCGGCCGCGTCCACGGTCCCGGCCCGGTCCTGGAAGTATCCGCCAAGAAGGGTGCCGGCCTCGACGCCTGGACGCAGTGGATCGTTGACCGCCTCGGCGAGCGGCGGCAGGCAACAGGACGCTTCTGATCGGCAGCCGTTGGTTCCCGCTACAGGTTCCGCTCAGGCCACGAGCTTTGCCGCCGCCTCGGCAAGAGCGGCTTCCGCCCATTCGTTGAGGCTCTTGCCTGAGAGTTCCGCGGCGGTTGCTGCCTTGGCGTGAACCTCCGGTGAGATGCGGAACATCACGCGCCCGGAATAGGGCTTTTGTGGTGCTTTTCCGATTGTCCGGCAGGTTTCGAGATAATCGTCGACCGCGTCTCGAAACGCCGTCTTGAGATCATCGACCGTTTCGGCGTGGAACCCGACGACGTCATTGAGCCCGGCGACACGGCCGACGAAGATTTCATCGTCAGCATCGAATTCGATGCGGGCATGATAGCCTTTATAAGTCATGCCGCTCATGGCTCGACTCCCAATCTCGACAGGAACTCGCGAGCATCACGCACCTGGTATCGCTTGGCCTCCTTCTCCGGGTGAGGTCGATGAAAGCTGGCGATAGCACCATCCTTCTCGAACCTGACCCGCGATCCGGCACCCTCGATCACCCGGCAGCCCACGGCAACAAGCAGTCCCTCGATCTCGGCCCAGGCGATCGTGCCCGAGGCCGGCTCGGCGAAAACGGCAGCCAGGGTCTTCCTGTGCTTGCTATTCATGCTAGCAATATAGCGACGATCGGCTTGCCGGACAAGCGCTGTACCCGTTTCTCAGGTCTTCGCCGCCTCGAAGCTCTCGATGTAGAGTTCACGTCCGGTCAGCACATCGGCGTCCGATCCGCCGCAGCCCGAACAGACAAAGTGGTATTTCTCCACTTCAAATACGGTGCTGCAGGTCCGGCACTTCGCCGTCACGCCGACATCGTCGATGTCGAGCCGCGCCCCTTCCGCCAGCGTGCCCTCCGCGAAGATCTCGAAGGCTAGGCGGATCTGTCGGCTGTCGATGCCCCGCAGGCGGCCGATCTTCAGCTTCACCGCGACGACCCGGTCGACGCCATTCTGCTTGGCATGCTCTGTCAGGATGCGCATCAGGCCTTCGACCACCGCCGTTTCGTGCATCGTCAATTCCTTTCAAATCCAGCCGTTCATCTATCCCAAAGCCCATCGCAGGGGAAATACTTGTCTGTGAAGTGACGGATTTTTCCGCCATTTGCTGCAAGTCGCTCGCAGATAAAGGGAATCCCGTGGATTCTGCATGGCGGGAATGCACAAAGATGTATCGGACAGACTACTTAGAAAACGGCCGCAAACAGCCGCTTAAATCCTTTTGGAAGCCGCCTCGCTCTTCCGTAAGCCATCGGCTTCATTCGAGCAGAATACTGATTTTGCTGAATATTTCAGATCCCAAATAAGTTGAGTATAGGAATCATTTTTCCTTTAGTCTGCAAAGCATTGGCGTCGTGCAAATGCGTATATGTCGGCTAGCCGACATACCCTAGTGGATGCTGCGATTAACGTCATCCATGACAGCCAAGATGCATGCCTGCGGAAGGATCTCCACTCATGCTATCCCTCACTCAGATCGACCCGACGGCGCTGGCCTGGATGGGCGCGATCTTCTTGTTCTTCGGCGAAGTCGCCGCTCTGATGAGTCTGCCGAGCCTCACGCGTGTCGTCATTTGGTCGACCGTCGCCGAGATCGGCTACATCCTGATCGGTATTGGCCTCGGTGGTGAAGCCGGCCTCACCGGCGCCTACATGCACTTCGGTTACCAGATCGTCATGCGCGGTCTCGTGGTCGCCGCCGGCTGGTACATCATTCGCCGCACCGGTTCGTCGCGCCTCGACGACCTCGCCGGCTCCGGCCACCGTATGCCGGTGGCATCGATGCTGTTCGGCTTCGGCATGTTCTCGGTGATGGGCCTGTCGCCGTTCAAGGGATCCTTCTCCAAGTTCCTGGTGCTCTACGCCGCCATCGAGCAGGGCCATTGGGCCATCGCGCTCATCGGCACCGCCGCCTCGATCGTCGCCGCCTATTATTATCTGGTGGTGATCCAGCGCGTCTGCTTCGAGCACCCGGCACGCCGCATCGAGCTCAACACCGCCCCCACCATTGCCCTGCCGATCGCCTGGGCACTGGCCGCCGTCACGGCGCTGATCTCGGTGTTCCCGCTGCCCTTCCAGCATGTCGCCGAACAGCTGGCCGGCGCAGTGGCCGGGGTTCCCGAATTCGAGTCGCCCTGGTCGCTGCTCGTCCTCGTGCCCTACATCGGCGCGTTCGCCGTCTACGGCCTCGGCCACGTCTCGATCCGTGCCCGCGACATCGGCGCCGTGATCCTTGCCGTCGCGACGCTGGCCCTGGTGGTATTCGACACCAGCCTTGATCCGGCCTCGCGCGTTTTCGCGCTGGTGTTCGCCGGCATCTCCGCCGTGATGATCATCTACTCGATCGGCTACATGGCCCGCGCCGAGTGGACGAACCGCTATTATTTCTTCGCCTTCCTGATGATCGGCTCGCTGCTCGGCCTGACCACCGCGCACGAGATGGGCAACTTCTACGTCTACTGGGAGCTGATGACCTGGACCTCCTACTTCCTGGTCATCCACGAGCAGAACCAGAAGTCGCTGCGCGCCGGCCTCATCTATTTCATGATGTGCGCCTCCGGCGCCTATCTGATGCACTTCGGCATCCTGCTGACGCATGCCGAGATCGGCTCCTTCGAGTTCGCCGCCCTGGCCGAAAAGGTCGGCACGATCTCGCCGGTCGCCGGCCTCGTCATCGCGCTCTGCTTCTTCGCCGGTTTCGCGGTGAAGGCCGGCATTTGGCCGGCACATAGCTGGCTGCCGATCGCCCATCCGGCCGCGCCGTCGTCGATCTCCGGTCCGCTGTCCGGCATCCTGACCAAGGCCGGCGTGTTCGGCCTCGTCAAGGTGCTCTTCATCGTCATCGGCGTCCCGGCACTCTCAACCTTCACCGGTTGGGGCCTCAGCCTCGAGGTGGTGCTGATCGGCCTTGGCCTGATCACGTTGCTCTACGGCGAGATCCGCGCTCTGTTCGAGACTGAGATCAAGCGGATGCTGGCCTTCTCGACGCTCGCTCAGATCGGCGAGATCGTCGCGGTGCTCGGCATCGGTACGGCGCTCGCCACCGACGCCAGCCTGTTGCACGTCACCAACCACGCCGTGATGAAAACCCTGCTGTTCTTTGCAGCCGGCGCCTTCATCATGCAGACCGGCCGGCGCAACATCGCCGACCTCGCCGGTGTCGGCCGCGTCATGCCGTTCACCGCCGGCTGCTATGCGCTCGCCACCGTGTCGATCATGGGCCTGCCGCCCTTCTCGGGCTTCGTCTCGAAGTTCCTGATGGTCTACGCGGCGGCCGAAGCTGGCCACTATGAAGTGGCTGTCGGCCTGCTGGTCGGTGGCATCATCGCGGTCGTCTACTATCTCCGCGTCGTCGGCATGCTGTTCTTCCGTCCGTGGAAGGGCGAGGCCGGCGTCAAGGAAGCCCCGCTTCCGATGCTGATCGCCGTCGGCGTGCTCGCCGCCGCCATCATCTTCGGCGGCTTCATGCCATCCTTCCAGCTCAACCTCGTCGGTGCCGTCGGTGCCGAGGTGGCTGCCCGTAGCGGCCTTGCCGCCGCCGTGCTGCCGTCGCTGGTCATGAGCTGGACGCTGCCGGCCACCATCGCCTTCCTGGGCGCCGTGGCTGTCTGGCTGGTCGGCCACAAGTCGGTCCAGCAGGCTGGCTGGCTCGCCGTGGCGGTGCTGGTCGCCGCCTTCTTCGCGGTGATCTTCACGGCTCCCGCCTACGACACGCTGTCCTTCTGGTTCGCAGTGCTGATCGCCGGCGTCGGCGCGCTCAACATGCTGCATTCCACCGCCTACCTCGCCCATAACCACGCTCAGCCGCGCTTCTTTGCCGCCTTCGGCATCATGATCGCCGGCCTGCTGGGCATGACGGCGGCGAAAGACATCTTCACCTTCTTCGGCTTCTGGGAGTTGATGTCGAGTTGGGCGCTCTGGGCGGCCATCATTCATGAGGAAAGCGACGAGGCGCGGAGGGAAGGCTTCAAGTACTTCTTCTTCAACACCGTCGGCGCCTCCTTCATGTTCCTGGGC
>JAGSYV010000176.1 GCA_018262505.1 Pseudomonadota bacterium | reverse complement strand
AGGTTCTCGCCCATGCGGCGGTCGATCTTGTACTTTGCACTATGGCGCTTAGACATCGCGTATCCCGCTTTTTGTCAGTGTTCATTCAGGACGCGCGCCCTCCTCTGCTCCGATCTGGCTCGAAAGCCACCCGAAACCGACAGGGAAACACTACGCGCGGCAGGTTCCCCACGGGACACGTGAACGGCCACGCCGGCTCCTCGTTACCAAGGAACCGGCGGGTTGAGGGGTGAATAGTCGAGTGAGGTGTCGCTGTCAAACTGAAAGCGCAGCATTCCCGGCCTTTTCGGTCAGGCCCGCGCGATTTTCAACGCTTCGCCGGCGAAGAGATCGCTGCCCTCAACGAATCCAAATGCGTCGAGCATGGCGCGGGCCGGCCGGCGACCGGTCGAGAAGAAGCGGCGCGGGGCGCCCTCGTCACGCGACAGGCCGGCACCAGCCGTCACCGTCGCCACGCGGCGGGCAATGGCCGGCGCCGGATCGATCCACTCCACCGGCCAAGGCGCCAGCGCCTTCAGCCGATCGAGCACCAGGGGATAGTGGGTGCAGGCCAGCACCACGGTATCGGTCCGCCTGCCCTGCTCTTCCACGAAACAAGGAGCGATTTCAGCGAGCAGCTCGACGTCAGTCACCGGTATGCCTGACATCTCGCGTTCGACCAGCTCGGCCAGGGTCATCGAACCGACCAGCGTAAAACGACAGTCGCCAGCGAATTTAGCGATCAGGTCGCGCGTGTAATCGCGTTTCACCGTGCCCGGCGTCGCCAGCACGGATGCGAGTCGCGACCGGCTGTGCTCGGCCGCCGGCTTCACCGCCGGCACGGTGCCGACGATCGGCAGCTTGAAACGGGCTCTGAGCGGCGGCAGCACCAGCGTCGAAGCGGTATTGCAGGCGATCACCAGCGCCGCCGGGTCGAGAACGGCGAGTGCCTCATCCATCAAGGACACGACGCGGTCGATCAGCACATCCGGTTCCAGCGCGCCATAGGGGAAGACGGCGAGATCGGCGACATAGTCCATCCCGACGCCCGACAGCGCCTTGCCGATTTCGCGAGCGACGGAAAGACCGCCGACACCGCTATCGAACACCAGGATACGCATGGGATTCCCTAGAGCCTGCCTCGTTCACCCAGCAGTGCCAGCCGAATGCGGCGACATCGGGCCGAGCGCCCCTCATCCTCGGCCCGCATGGTTAACGAAATCTTATGCCTCGCCATCGTCGGTCATCGGCTTCTTCGGCCGGTGGTTCTTGCCATCAAGGCAGGTAATGATGCCCCTGAGCGTGCGGATCTCCTGCTGCGTCAGCCGCTGGCGCTGGAAGATGGCGCGGAGGTTGCGGATCATCGTCGGCCGCTTCTCGGGCGGATGGAAGAAATGCCGTTCGTCGAGCACCGATTCCAGATGATCGAACAGCCCGAGCAGTTCGGCCTTGCCAGCCGGCGGCGACCGGTCGGAAGCGGCAAAGGGCAGCGCGCTGTCGGGATCCTCGAAACCGGCTTTGCGCCACTCGTAGGCGACCACCAGCACCGCCTGGGCGATGTTGAGGGAGGCGTATTCGGGCACCACCGGTAGCGTCAGGATCTCGTCGGCAAGGGCCACCTCGTCGTTGTTGAGGCCCCAGCGCTCGCGGCCGAACAACAGGCCGACCGCCGCGCCCTGCCCTTCCAGCGCCCGGATGTGCTTTGCCGCATGCACCGGCCCGCGCACTTCCTTGGTGACGTCGCGGTCGCGTGCCGTCGTCGCATAGACGAAAGAAAGGTCGGCGATCGCATCCTCGAGCCGCTCGTAGACGCGGGCCGCGTGGATGATATGCGTCGCCTTGGCAGCGTTGGCCTCCGCCTTCTCGTTGGGCCAGCCATCGCGGGGGGCAACGATCCGAAGATCCGATAATCCGAAGTTGGCCATGGCGCGGGCCGCCGCGCCAATGTTCTCGCCCATCTGCGGCTCACAGAGGATGATGGCCGGTCCTGGCCCGACCGCTTTATCGTCCGACATGATCTCGCCCATTCCGCGTTTGCGGCGGGTTTGGCACATCACGCCGGCCAAGAAAAGGGAGAAATCCCGAGCGGGATCGCTTCACAAGGCGGGTGGCGCGTCAGCCGCGCCACCCGATTGGTCTTCAGCGCGGCTTGGCAACCGATGCCGACCGCTCGTTGCCCTGCCGCTCCAACATCCAGCCGGGATATTCGGCCGGCAGCGCTGAGACGGCATCGAGACGGGACAGTTCATCAGCCGACAGAACCACCTCGCTGGCGGCAATATTGTCGTCGAGCTGCTCGACCGACTTGGCGCCGATGATCACCGACGAGACGAAGGGCTTGTGCAGTACATAGGCGAGCGCGATGCGCGCCACCGACACGCCCTTTTCCTTGGCGATCTCGGCCATCACGTCAACGGCGTCGAAGGCGCGATCCTTATTGACCGGCGGGAAGTCGAAGCTGACGCGGCGGGCGCCTTCCGGCCCCGAGCCGTCGCGATTGTATTTGCCGGACAGCAGGCCGCCGGCCAGCGGGCTCCACACCATCAGGCCGACCTTTTCGGCCAGCAGCAGCGGCGCAATGTCGCGTTCGAGATCGCGGCCGGCGATGGTGTAGTAGGCCTGCAGGCTGGCGATACGGTCGAGACCGAGACGGTCGGCAATGCCGAGCGCCTTCATGATCCGCCAAGCCGGCCAGTTGGAGACGCCGACGTAGCGGATGAGGCCGTCGCGAACGAGGTCATCGAGCGCCCGCACCGTCTCCTCGATCGGCGTCACCGGATCGGTGCCGTGGATCTGGTAGAGGTCGATATAGTCGGTACCGAGCCGCTTCAGGCTGGCCTTGACGCCGTCCATGATATGACCGCGTGACGCACCGCGATCGTTGACGCCCTTGCCGACGGCACCGAACACCTTGGTTGCCAGCACCACGTCCGAGCGGGCGCGGCCGGAATTGCGGATTGCCGCGCCGGTGATCTGTTCCGACAGGCCTTCAGAGTAGACGTCGGCGGTATCGATGAAGTTGACGCCCTTATCCAAGGCGCCAGCGACGATGCTATCGGCCACCGACTGATCGAGCGAGCCGATGGCTGTCCAAAAACCCTGACCGCCGAAGGTCATGGTGCCCAGGCAAATTTCCGAGACAAGGAGGCCGGTGCCACCGAGCGTGTTGTAGCGCATATCATCACCTTGAAGAATGGATTGAGAAACGAGAAAGCGGCCGGCAGGGAATGCGCGGCGGGCGGATGCGGGCAAACGAAAACGGCCCTGGCGCCTACCAATGACATAAGTCGCCGCCAGTGGTCCGAATAGCCATGCCAAACGTGACAGGCTGATTAGATGAAATATACAATTGTCGGCTATTGAGGCTGCTCATATGCGTCCTCCGTGGCGGATCGCCAAATCATGCTTGGGCGAGCCCCCTCCATCCCGCGTCAGGAACGACCATGGCCCGAACGGACCTTTTCGACGGTATCAGCGAGTTTCTCACGGTGGTCCGGCGCGGCAGCTTCCGCGCCGCCGCCCGCGAACTCGGCGTCACGCCCGGTGCCGTCAGCCAGGCGGTACAGACCCTGGAACGGCGGATCGGCCTGCCGCTTCTCCACCGCACCACCCGGCACGTCGCCCTCACCGAGGCCGGCGAACGTTTTCTCGCCGAGGCCCAGCCGGCCGCCGACGCCATTGCCGGTTCGCTGGACAACCTTGCAAACCTCAGCAGCAGACCGTCCGGCACGCTCCGCCTTCTCACCCACCACATTGCTGCTCGCGAGGTCCTGACGCCGATGCTGCCGGCCTTCCTTCAGGCCTATCCCGATATTGCCGTCGAGGTGATCACCGACACCAAGCGCCACGACCTTGTCGGCAACGGCTTCGACGCCGGCATCCGCATCGGTGAGTTCATCGATCAGGATATGCTGACGGTCCGCGTCACCCCGCCCTTCACCTGGATCGTTGCTGGCTCTCCCGCCTATTTTGCCGCCCACGGCCGGCCGGAGACGCCAGACGACCTCGCCAACCACACCTGCCTACGCTTCCGCCTGCCGCCGAACGGCGATCTCTATCGCTGGGAATTCGAGCGCGACGGCGTCGCCGTGACCATCGACCCGCCGGGGCAGATGACCTCCGACGACTCGACCCTGCTGTGCGCCATGGCCGTGGCCGGTCTCGGGCTGACATATGCCTCATCGCAGACCGCCCACCGTGAGCTGGCCGACGGCCGCCTCGAAACCTGCCTTGACGATTTTGCGCCGGCCCAAGACGCGCTCTACCTCTATTACCCCAAATCCAGCCGGCTGCAGCCCAAGCTGCGCGTCTTCATCGACGCCTGCCTCAGAAGCATGCGCGAGCGATCAAGGGTTTAGCGCAGAAAGCCGGCGATAAAGGATCCAAGCGCCAACAGGCCGAAGGCCAAGATCAGACCGCCCGACAACCGCCCGACCCAGAGCGCAAACCGGTCGCTGACCTTGTGGCGGACCAGCGCCACGCCACCCGTCAGAATGATCCACCAGGCGAGCGAACCGGCGAATACGCCGGCCACCACCACCAGGGCAGACGGAGCGTCCGCCGCCGAGGCGAGGCCCAAGCCGGCAAAGAACACGGCAAAGGACAGAATAGTCGTCGGGTTAGCGATGGTGAGGAGAAAGGTGGCGCCGATAGTGCCGAGCAAATCGCGGGCGCCGATCTCCACGGCCGGCCGCGGCGGCTTCGGCTGCAGGCCCTGCCAGCCGAGCCAGATCATGGCAAGGCCGCCGATCAGTCGCATCGGCCCGTCGATCTGAGCCAGAAAGGCCGAGAAGGCGGCAAAGCCGAGCGCCGCCAGCGCTCCATAGGCGGCATCGGCCAGCGCCGTCCCGAGCCCACCGGAAAGCCCGACCCAAAAGCCGCGCTGCAGCGTCCGGTTGATGCAGAGCGCCCCGATCGGCCCGAGCGGCGCGGCGACGGCAAAGCCGAGAACAAAGCCCTTGGCGGCCAGTTGCAGAAGGCTCACGGGCCTGTCCTCCGGGGCCGGAAAGGCGGCTCGACGACCGTCGATAGCGCAATCATGGTCTCGCTGCGGGCAATCAGCCGCCGCTGCTTGAAGTCATTGAGAAAGGACTCGATGTCGGAAAGCGACGCCACGCGGATCTTGACGAGGTAGTTCCAGTTGCCGGTCACGTGCTGGCATTCGAGGATGGCGGGATGATTGGCGGCCACCGCCCGGAACATCGTCTCGTCGGCGTCAGCGGCAAGCCCGACGAAGACAAAGGCACTGATGCCGAGTCCCAACGCCTCAGCGTTGGCATCGATGGTGAAACGCCGGATCACGCCATTTGTCACGAGACGACGGATGCGTTCGTTCACCGCCGACGTCGAAAGGCCAACCTCGCCACCGAGATCGGCCAGCGAGCGGCGCGCGTCGTCGCCGAGGCACATTACGATTTGGCGGTCAATCTCGTCCATGCCGCAAATATTCCTGTCGTTCGGCGAAGAGTCAAGATTTATTGCCTTAAGAACATGATCTAGCCGCAAATATCAGACATAAAGGGCAAGGATTCGCGGCCCTCACTTTCTTGGACAGCCCTCCGGTAAATCCCCTATAACGACAGGGACGATCCGCCGCGCCAGTTGAGCCGACGGCGTTGAGACGGAGCGTGGCGGACGCCGGCTCCATCGGGGCAAAGGAGATAAGAATGGCCTATGATGTCGCGGTTCTGGTTGGCAGCCTGCGTAAGGGATCTTTCTCCCGCGCGGTGGCCGACAACCTCGCAACGCTTGCCAAAGACAAGCTGACGCTCCGCACCGTAGAGATCGGCGAGCTGCCGCTCTACAACCCGGATCTCGACGAGGCTACGCCACCGGCCGCCTGGGCCAAGTTCCGAAGCGAGGTCGTCGGCGCGGACGCCGTGCTGTTCGTGACGCCCGAATACAACCGCTCCATTCCCGGCCCTCTGAAGAACGCCCTCGACGTCGGCTCGCGTCCCTACGGCAAGAGTGTTTGGCAGGGCAAGCCCAGCGCCATCATCAGTGTCTCGCCCGGTTTGCTCGGTGCCTTCGGTGCCAACCACCACCTGCGCCAGCCGCTGGTCTTCCTCGACATGCCAGTCATGCAGCAGCCTGAAGCCTATGTATCCAAGGTCGGCGACCTCTTAGATAAGGACGGCAAGCTCGCAAACGACGATACCAAGGCCTTCCTCACCGGCTTCCTTGCCGCTTTTGCAACCTGGATCGGCAAACACAAATAACGGCTGTGATGCCGGGAGAGACGACATGACCATTACCAGCGAAGACGAACTCGAAGGGCTCAAGGCGATCGGCCGCGCTGTGGCAGACGCCATCGCTGCCATGGCCACCGCCGTCCGCCCCGGCGTCACCACCGCCGAACTCGACGAGATCGCCGGCCGAGTACTCGACGAAGCCGGCGCTATACCAGCACCGCAGGCAACCTATGGCTTCCCCGGTGTCGCCTGCATCTCGGTCAGCGAGGAGATCGCCCATGGCATCCCCGGCAACCGCGTGCTGAAGGTCGGCGACCTCATCAATCTCGACGTTTCCGCTTCCAAGGACGGCTTCTTCGCCGACAGCGGCGCCTCGTTCGCCGTCTCGCCCGTGCCAGCCAAGCTGGATCGGCTCTGCCGCGACGGTCGCCGCGCCATGTGGGCCGGCATCGGCGCCGTCGCACCGGGACGGCCGCTGGCCGGCGTCGGCCGTGCCGTCGGCGCTTTCGCCCGCAAGAATGGTTACACGCTGGTGCGCAATCTCGGCAGCCACGGTGTCGGCCGTTCGCTGCATGAGGAGCCCTCCGACATCGCCACCTGGCCCGATCCGCGCGAGCGGCGCGTCATCACCGAGGGTCTCGTTTTCACCGTCGAACCCTTCCTGTCGCTAGGCGCTGAATGGGCCGAGGATGGCGATGACGAGTGGACGCTCTACTCCGAGCCGCGCGCGCCGACCGTGCAGTTCGAGCACACCATCGTCGCCACCCGCAACGGGCCGGTGGTGGTGACGCTGCCTTCCTGACACCTTCCGTTTACGTCAGCGTACGCCCAAAAGCCAAGCGGTTGCACTGGCCTCAGCGGCAACGCCATGCTACAGGCGGAGCATCCGTGCGTTTGCGTACCGGCAGGCGCACGAACCGGCCTCAAGGCCCCGGTCCCACGTTCGGAAGGTCACCCCACTATGGCGAAAATCAAGGTTGCGAACCCGGTCGTCGATCTCGACGGCGACGAGATGACCCGCATCATCTGGCAGTTGATCAAAGACAAGCTGATCCTGCCCTATCTCGAT
>JAGSYV010000051.1 GCA_018262505.1 Pseudomonadota bacterium | reverse complement strand
GCGTTATCGCATGCCGTGGAACGATGTCGTGGTGACGCTGGTCGACGAGCGCTGGGTGCCGGAGACGAACGAACGCTCCAACGCCGGCCTTGCCCGCCGTCACCTGCTCAAGGGGCCGCTCAGCAACATCGAGTTCGTGCCGCTCTATCGGCCGGTCCCGACGCCGGAGGAGGCGGTGGCCGATGTCGGCAAGGCGATCGCCGATCTGCCGCTGCCGTTCGCCGCCGTCGTGCTCGGCATGGGCGAGGATGGCCATACGGCCTCCTTCTACCCGGGTGGCGATAACCTCGCGGCCGCCAATTCGCCGGACTGCAAGGCACAGGTGATGGCCATCAACGCCAAGGCGGCGGGCGAGCCGCGCATCACACTGACGTTGCCGCTGCTGCTTGCCGCCGACGAAATCCTGCTGCACATCGAAGGCGCCGAGAAACGCGCCGCTTTCGAGAAGGCGGTTGCCGGCGACGACGTGTTGGAGATGCCGGTGCGCAGCCTTCTGAAGTCGGAAAAGCTGGTGAAGGTTCTCTGGTGCCCGTAAGCGGCGCCAACCGATTTGTCCGATTGCGCGGCCCGGTCCTTGACCGGGCCGTTTTGCATCCAAAGACGATAGAGTGGTTCCCCTGACCACTGCTGGAACGCAAATAAGTGCCTTTGTCATAAAACTGAGAAGCTGTCGGGACAAAAGGAGGTAGCGGGATTGGCGAGTTGCCATCGATTCCCGCCTCGGAGAAGATGCGGCATGCATCTTTGTTTGCCATGACGGACACCAATACTACCCGAAGCCTTAGAGCGCTGTTCCTGTCCGACATTCATCTCGGTACGCGGGACTGCCAGGCGGATCTTCTGCTGGATTTCATGCGTGTCCACGAGGCGGAGACGATCTATCTGGTCGGCGACGTCGTCGACGGCTGGCGAATGCGCCGCTCCTGGTTCTGGACGCAGAGCCACAATGACGTTGTGCAGAAGCTGCTCCGCAAGGCACGCAAGGGCGCACGCGTCGTCTACATCCCCGGCAATCACGACGAATTCCTGCGTGACTACCTCGGCACCCATTTCGGCGGCGTCGAGGTGATGGATCGCTGCGTGCACGAGGCTGCCGACGGCCGGCGCTATCTGGTCATCCACGGCGACCAGTTCGACGTGGTGGTGCGGCATGCCCGCTGGCTCGCCTATTTCGGGGACTGGGCCTACGAAATGGCGCTGTGGACCAACACCTGGATCAACAAGCTGAGGCGGTTCATCGGACTGCCCTACTGGTCGTTGTCGGCTTGGGCCAAGCTCCGAGTGAAGAATGCCGTCAATTTCATCGGCGCTTTCGAGGATGCCCTGGCGCACGAGGCGCGGCGCGTCGGCGCCGACGGCGTCATCTGCGGCCATATCCACCACGCTGCCATGCGCGACATGAACGGCATCGCCTACATCAACACCGGCGATTGGGTGGAAAGCTGTACGGCCATCGCCGAGAATCACAATGGCAGTCTCGAAATCATCCGCTGGACACGCCTTGAGCACGAACGGCAGCAGCCGCTGATGCTGCCGCGCGCCGAGGCGGCGGAATGACGCGCATCACCGTCGTCACCGACGCCTGGCATCCGCAGGTCAATGGCGTCGTTCGCTCGATCGAGCGCACCAACGCCGAACTGATTGCCATGGGCGCCGAGATCACCATGGTGACGCCCGACCTGTTTCGGACGCTGCCGCTGCCGAGCTACCCCGAAATTCGCGTGGCCATCTCGACCTATCGGCGCGTGGCGCGCGAGATTGAACGCGGCCAGCCGTCCTATGTTCATATTGCCACCGAGGGGCCGCTCGGTCTCAAGGCGCGCAAGTGGTGCCGGCGTCACGGCATGCCCTATACGACGAGCTACCACACTCGCTTTCCCGAATATGTGGCGGCGCGGCTGCCGGTGCCCCAATCGTGGCTCTATGCCTTCGTTCGCCGGTTTCATAATGGTGGCGCCGGCTGCATGGTGGCCACCGACACGTTGGCGGCGGAGTTGTCGGCCCGCGGCTTCCGCAATCTGATGCGCTGGGGCAGGGGCATCGACGCCGACCTGTTCCGGCCGCGCCCCGACGAAGAGAGCCTGTTCGACCTGCCGCGTCCGATCTTCATCAACGTCGGGCGCGTTGCCGTCGAGAAGAATCTCGAGGCCTTTCTGGCGCTCGATCTGCCCGGATCCAAGGTGGTCGTCGGTGACGGTCCGCAACGGGCGAGCCTCGAAAGGCGCTATCCCGACGTCCACTTCGCCGGCGTGATGATCGGCGAGCAGCTTGCTCGCGCCTATGCTTCGGCCGATGTCTTCGTGTTTCCCTCGCGCACCGACACGTTCGGCAACGTGGTCCTGGAAGCGCTGGCCTCCGGCCTGCCGGTCGCGGCCTATCCGGTGATGGGACCGCTCGATATCCTCGGCGACAGTGATGCCGGTATCCTCGACGAAGATCTTCGGGCAGCCTGTCTGGGCGCTCTTGCCGTCGATCCGGTGGCGGCGCGCGAGCTGGCGCTTTCGTTCACCTGGCGACGGGCCGCGCTGCAGTTCCTCGACAATATCCGGCTCGCCAACGGCGAAACGTTGGATGAGGTGCCGGCGCCCCTCGTCCCGGTGACAGTCTAGATCGTCGTGCATCCTGACGGACGCAAGATGACGATCTAGCTCTTTGTTGTTGCATCGGATTTCCGAAAACCGGATTCCACTTTTCGGTCCGATGCTTTAGGTCCTGCGCTTTCCGCAAAAAGCCAAGTCGCCGTTGACATGAGGCGGCCAACTCTCTCGCCTTTTGGGGAAATTGGGCCGAGCCGATTTGGCTAGGCGCAGTTTCGTAAGCAAAACCGGTTCCCACTTTGCTGAAATTGCTCTGGGCAAAGAGTTCCGATCAGACGGTCAAGTCCACATAGCTACCCATGCCAGCCGGTGGCTGGGCAGACGCTGCCGACTCGACGGCTTTGCTCAAAAGGTCGGCTGCCGATTGGTCGGACTTGAGCGTCATCTTCAGTACCGCTGTGCCGATGTCGTTCCTGGTGTTCGCCTGCAGCATGGTACTGACGGTCGCGGCAACGTCCATTTCTTGATACTCGCCCCTGCTGGATGGCCCAGTCGGCTGAAGTGAACGCCCGAAAGATTGACAAGCCGTTATCTGAGCGACGCTACGATGGCGCGGTCAGGCCGGAAAGCTCCGATGTCGGCCATGGCTGCACGACCGGACGCTTCCACGCGAATACAGTGAGACAGACTGTCGAGCCGACGCAGGGCCCTCCTACGGAGAAGCCCCGGTGATTACGCTCAGGAGAACAGCGCCTGCCGCTCGGCCTTGGTCATCCGGTCAAAGGGATCGTCGACGTCCTTACCCTGCCTCACCGTATCAGACACTTCCTTGAGTGCCTCGATGGCGGTGTCGACGGCTTCGGAGGCGATGGCGAGTGCCTCGTCGGTTGGCTCCCCGCCGGCTTCCGGCTGTTCCGAAGCGGTCTCGATGCTATCGAAGTCGATGCTGTCGGCGAGCGCGGCGGCATCTTCCGGCAGGTCGTCGGCGGTCTCGATGGCGTCGAAGTCGATGCTGTCGGCAAGCGCAGCGGCATCTTCCGGCAGGTCGTCGGCGGTCTCGATGGCGTCAAAGTCGATACTGTCGGCGAGCGCGGCGGCATCCGCCAGCGTATCGTCGTCGGTTGAGATGGCGTCGAAATCGATCTGGCCGTCGGCGCCCACCATCGATGGGACTGGGATCTGCTCAAGACCGGCCATGGCCTCGATGCGGTCGAAGTCCATCTCGTCGAGCGCATGGTTGGCAACGACGTCGAGAGCCGCCTGATCGGCGTCGGCATCCTCGACCATCAGATTGTCGACGAGGTGTTGCTCGATGCCCTCGCCAGCCAGCGCCGGGCCGTTCAACAGATGAGCGTCAGGCTCGACCATCGCATTGATACGGTTCTCGAGATAGCGAAGCACCTGCACCACCTTCTGCGTCCGCTGGCCGGTGAGGTCCTGGAACGAGCAGGCCATGTAGATATTGGTGGTGAGGTTCTCAACTTCGTCGCAAAGGGCGTTGTCGACGCCGGCCTCGCGCATCGTCCAGGCAAGCTCCTGGATCTTTTCGGCCGAACCCAGGATTTCCGAGGTGGCCGCTTCGGTCTGCTCGACGACGGCGTCGAGTTCGTTGGAGGCGCGGTCGAAACGGCTGAGCGGCGAGCGGCCGTCACTCTTGATCTGGGCGATTTCAAGCTTGGTGCGCTCGATGGCATCCTTCATCTCGCCGATGTCGAGACGAATGCGATCGGCGTCGGGACGACGCTCGCGCTTCAGAATGGTCTCCAGCCGACCAATGGCTTCAATCACCAGACCGGTATCAGCCGAACGATGGCGCCGCGTATACTCGGCGAGGAACCAGCGCCCCTTCTCCGTTTCCATGACGGCGGCCTCGATGGCCTCATAGTCGGATTCGCGTAGGGGCGAGAGGGCTTGCGATTTTTCCATATTTTCGCCGCAGACCCCTTTGTAGACTAAACAGGATAAAGCTACAGCTAAAGTGCCAGCCGAAAACAGGCAAGTGATTCAAGTCGGCGAGCCCCCATCATCGGCACGAATCCTTCACAACGAGTTTATTCCGAGTTGCGCCGTTGACAAGAATGATCGGGCGATTTGCCCCCGTCTATTTGATGAGCGCCTTTTACGCCATCGCTTTCTTCGTCAACGGTGTGCTGACTCCGTTCTTCCCGGTTCTTTTGCAGGTCAAGGGCCTCAGCGGTGAGCAGATCGCCTTCGTGCTGGCGACACCGCAGGTGATGCGCATGTTTACCATGCCGGTGGTCAGCGGCATGTCGGATCGGGCGCGCGACCGGCGCCAGGTGATGGCCGGCCTTATCAGCCTGACGCTCGGCTTCTCCATGCTGTTCGGCTTCGCCCACGGCGACCTCGTCGTGATGGCCGTCGGCGCCATCCTCTTGGTGCTGTCCTATTGCGTCGGCCCGCTGGCCGACGCCTTTGCCATGATCATGGACCGTCACGGCCTCGGCGAATACGGCAAGATGCGGCTGTGGGGCTCGGCGTCGTTCATTCTGGGCAACATCGTCGGCGGCTATGCCATGCAGCATTCCGGGTCGACGGCGGTCTATCTCCTGGTGCTCTTCGGCTTCGCCATCGCCCTGTTGTCCACCGTTGCCATCCCGCCGGCACCGCCGACCTCCACCCAATCCTCGGCAGCGGCGCTCACCGTGCTGCGCAAGCCGGCTTTCCTGGCCGTGCTGCTGGGGCACGCCGTCAATCAGGCGGGGCACGCCGCGCTCTACAGTTTCGGGACGATTCTGTGGCGGGCCAACGGCTTTTCGGATTTTACCATCGGCATCTTCTGGGCTGTCGGCGTCATCGCCGAAATCATCCTGTTTTCGCAGGCCGGGCGGATGTTCCGGGTGGTGTCGCCGCTGAAGCTGATGGCCGGCGGCGCGGTGATCGGTTGCCTTCGCTGGCTGTTGTTCTCGATGGATCTGCCGTTGTTGCCGACGCTGGTGTTGCAGGTGATGCACGCCGGCTCCTTCGCGCTCGCCCACATCGGATTGATGCGCTTTCTGCGGGAAGTGGTGCCGACCGAGCGCGCCGCATCGGCACAAGGCACCTTCGTCATCTTCAACGGCCTCGCCATGGCGCTCGGCACGGCGCTGGCCGGCCGGCTGGTGCCGACGCTGGGCTCGGATATCTATGTGGTGATGTCGATCTTCCCGATCCTCGGCTTGATCATCCTGACGGCGGCCGGTGGCGGTGCCCGGCGCCTGCCGGCTCACGACGCCTCGTTCACGGTGATCGCGCCGAAACCCTGATACCTGCGGCGAGCCCCGACGAGCCAGCTTGTTGACGCATGAACGCGTGGAGCAGGCGCGAGGTCGCGCGCTTTCAGCCCCAGAGATCGGGGTAGGGCGGATGGACGATCGAGCCGGAGAACATCAGGCCCGGCTGGCGGTCGCGGGCGAGCAGAAGCGGGCCGTCGATATCGGCATACTGGGCGCGCTGCGCGGCGACGAAGGCGGGTGCCATGGCGAGCGAACTTGAGACCATGCAACCGACCATGACGATCAGGCCCTCTTCCTCGGCGGCGGCGATCATCTCCAGCGCTTCGGTGAGCCCCCCGGTCTTGTCGAGCTTGACATTGACGGCATCGTAGCGACCGACCAGATGCTTGATATCGGCCGTGGTGTGGGCGCTCTCGTCGGCGCAGACGGGGACGGGGCGCTTGGCCTCGATGAGGTAGTCGTCGGCGCCGGCTGGCAGCGGCTGCTCGATCATGGCAACGCCGAGTTCGATGCAGGCCTCCATCATGTCCGGGAACATCTCCGGCGTCCAACCTTCGTTGGCGTCGACGATGATGCGGCTGCGCGGCGCGGCGCGGCGGATGGCGACGAGGCGTTCGCGGCCGCCGTCGCCGCCGAGCTTCACCTTCAGGGTCGGCCGGTCACTGGCCGACTTTGCGGCGGCGGCCATGTCCTCGACGCTGGCAAGTGAAATGGTGAAGGCGGTGTTGACCGGTTCGAGTGGCGGCAGGCCGAGCAGATGGGCGACGCCGCGGTGGCTGGTCTTGGCCTCCAGGTCGATCAGGGCGCAGTCGAGCGCGTTGCGGGCGGCGCCGGGCGCCATGGCCTGGCGCAGCGCAAAGCGATCGCCACCCTTCTCGATGAAGCCACGGGCATTCTCGATCTCAGCGGTGACGCTTTCGACCGATTCTCCATAGTGGGCGTAGGGCACGCCTTCGCCCCGTCCGGTAATGGCGCCTTCGCTGATGCTGGCCACCACCACGACCGCCTCCGTCTTGGAGCCGCGGGAGATGGTGAAGGTGCCGGCGATCGGAAATTTCTCGACGGCTATGCTGAGCTTACGCAAGACGACCTCACATTGATTCCCGCGCGGACAAGGCGGCCTCGGCCGGTACCGCCGGCGCTACGCCGGAAAACGCCGCGTCATGGGGACCGAACAACTGTCCGTTTCGGTCAACTTTGTCCATCAGTTGCTCCACGGACGCCGCGTTTGCACGGCGCGATCAATGGACAGAGTAAAGATATCAAGACCGAATGGGAATGGATAAAGGGGGCGCGCTATGTCGAAACCCCTATCTTTGGTCTACATGTCATCTCACGGTATCGGGAACGGGCGACTGTCGTTCAAGGCTGGCGCTTGAAGGCGGGGCTGATGTATCGTGCATGAGGACGCGACGCTTTCGGCGCAACGAGGGTCCTTGAGGAGCGATGGCGTGGGGTCGGCTGACGGGGCGCGGGACGATGCGACGGTGCTCGGCATTGCCGGTGATTGGACGGTGGAAACCGTCGGCGAAGTGCTACCCGCCGTTGCTGGAAAAGTGGCGCCCGGCAGACACCTGATCTTCGACGGCAGCGAGCTCGGTCGGCTCGATACGGCCGGTGCCTGGGCGCTGATCGGCCTGATGCGGCAGCAGGAGAAGGCCGGCGGCTCAACCGAACTCAAGGATTTCCCCAAGCCGGCGGCAGGGCTGATTGCCGAGATCGACCCGCTTGGGCGTGAGCCGCTGCCGGAGCCGAAGCGTGCCAACCCCGTTACCTGGACGCTCGAGGAGGTCGGCCGCGGGGCGGCGGGCCTCGTCGATGACGGCTTCCTGGTGCTGGCGATGCTTGGCGAGGCAGTGGTGGCCTTCGTTGATGTCTTGCTATGGCGTCGTCGAATGCGTTGGCCGGCGTTCTTCAACCACATCAGCCGAGCTTCCATTCAGGCGGTGCCGATCATCGCCCTGATGAGCTTCCTGGTCGGCATGATCATTGCGCAGCAGGGGAGCTTCTATCTTTCCAGCTATGGCGCCAACTTCCTGGTGGTCGATCTCGTTGGCGTATTGACCTGTCGCGAGCTCGGCGTGCTGCTGACAGCCATCATGATTGCCGGCCGCTCAGGCGCCGCCTACACCGCCGAACTCGGCTCGATGAAGATGCGCGAAGAGGTCGATGCGCTGAAAGTGCTCGGTCTGTCGCCGGTGGAAGTGCTGGTGCTGCCGCGCCTCATGGCTCTGATCATCGCGCTGCCGATCTTGACGCTGGTCTCCGATCTGGCGGCGTTGGCGGGCGCCTGGTTGGTGGGGCTCTTTTATATCGGCATCCCCACGGACGTGTTCCTCGATCGCCTCAAGGCGGCGCTGACCATTACCTACGTGCTGATCGGCCTTGCCAAGGCGCCCTTCATGGCGGCGATCATCGGCCTTATTGCCGGTATTGAGGGTATGAAGGTGAAAGGGTCTGCCGAGTCGCTCGGCGAGCACACCACCGTGGCCGTGGTGAAGGCCATCTTCATGGTGGTGGTCACCGACGGCGTTTTCGCCATGATCTTCGCGACGATCGGAATCTGACGGATGACGGACGAGACGGCGTGGCAGGACGGGCAAGAGCGGGAGGCGGTGATCAGCGCGCGCGGGCTCGTCGTGGGCTTTTCCGGCGAACCTATCCTCGACGGCCTCGACATCGACGTCTGGCGGGGCGAGGTCCTGGGCGTGGTCGGCGGTTCGGGCACCGGCAAGTCGGTGCTGCTCAGGACGATCATCGGCCTCAATGCCCGCTCGGCGGGCAGCATCAAGGTGTTCGGCAAGGATTTCGACGACATGTCGGGCCAGGAGCGGCAGAAGATCGGCCGCCGTTGGGGCGTATTGTTCCAGCAGGGCGCACTGTTTTCCTCGCTCACCGTGCTTCAGAACGTTGCCGTGCCGCTGCGTGAGCACATGCATCTGTCCGAGACTCTGGCCGACGAACTGGCCCGACTGAAAATCGAAATGGCTGGCCTGTCAGCCGACGCCTGCACCAAGTATCCGGCCGAGCTATCGGGTGGCATGATCAAGCGCGTAGCGCTGGCGCGGGCCCTGGTGCTCGATCCCGATATCGTTTTTCTCGACGAGCCGACCGCCGGTCTCGACCCGATCGGCGCAGCCGAATTCGATCAGTTGATCCTGAAACTGCGCGATACGCTCGGCCTGACCGTGTTCATGGTGACACACGACCTCGACAGCCTCGTCACCATCACCGACCGCATCGCCGTGCTGGGCAACCGCCGCGTCCTGGTTGATGGTACATTCGCCGAGCTCAAATCCTTCGATCACCCGTGGGTGCGCGCCTACTTCAACGGCCCGCGCGCCGAGCACTTCACCTTCGGATAGGAAACGCCATGGAATCTCGGGCCAACTATGCGGTGATCGGCGGCTTCGTCCTGGTCATGCTGATGATCGGCCTCGCGTTTCTCGCCTGGCTCAGCAACGCCGGCCAGACCCAGCGGCAGGCCGAGGTGCGCGTGATATTCTCCGGCGCGGTAACCGGTCTTTCGACCGGCTCGGCCGTATTGTTCAATGGCATCAAGATCGGCGAAGTGCGCGATCTCCGGCTCGACGAGAAGGACCCCCGCACCGTCATCGCCATCGTCCGCGTCAATCGCGACGTGCCGATCAAGACGGACACCCGCGCCACGCTGTCCTATCAGGGCCTCACCGGCACGGCGACGCTGCAGCTCGAGGGCGGCTCGCGCAACGCGCCGGGGTTGTTCGATGCGGCGACCGATGGCATGCCGACGATGCCGGCGGAGATCTCACCGTTCCAGGACATTCTCGAAAGCGCCCGCAACGTGCTGACACGCGCCGACAGCGCCATGGCAGCCATCGACGACTTCATCACGGAAAATGGTCCGGCCTTCAATCGTACTGTGAACAATGTCGAGAAGTTCTCGGCGGCGCTCGCCGACAATTCCGACAATATCTCCAAGGCGATGGCCTCGATTTCTTCGGCTGCCGATTCCATTGGCGACATCTCGCGCGACCTCAAGGGTGCCGCGGCGCAGGTGACGCGTATTCTCGACGCGGTCGACCCGAAGCGGGTGACGGAGATCACCGAGCGGCTCACCGAGTCTTCGGAACAGCTCACCGCCGTGCTGGAGCGCGCCAAGGTCATCGCCGACGGCATCGATCCGGCGGCGGTGAACAGCGTCGTGCAGAATGTCGCCGACGCGGCCCGGACGCTCGACGAAACGGTGGCTCAGGCGAAGAGTATTCTGGTCGCCGTCGATCCGAAGGAAGTCGAGCGGCTGGTCACCAGCGTCACCGCCACCTCCGACGAGTTGCGCGCCACCGCCGCCCGAGCCGACGCAGTGCTGGCTTCGGTCGACACCGAAAAGGTGAAGTCGGTGGTTGCCGCCGTGGATACTGCTTCGCAGAACATCGCGGCGGTGTCCGGTTCCCTGGGCACGGTGGTGGATGATGCTCGCCAGACCATCGGCGCGGCGCGGGGCGTTGTCGAGGCGGTCGATCCGGCGAAAGTGCGCGCGACGGTGACCGACGTCAGCGACTTCGCGGCGATGCTCAAGGGCTACAAGCCGCAGATCGATGCCATCATGGCCGACGTCAACCGCGCTTCGACCAGCCTCGCCAACCTGGGCGATACCATCGACGAGCGTCGGCCGGACGTCGATCGCATCATCCGCGACACGCGGACGCTGGCCGAACAATTGAATGGTATTGCAACGCGCGCCGACGGCGTCCTCCAGAAGGTCGACGGTTACGTGACCGGCGACGGCCAGGGCCTTGTTGCCGAGGCGACGGCGGCGGCAAAATCGATCCGCCAGGTGGCGGACAAGCTCAACCAGGAGGTCGGACCCGTTGCCGACAACATCTCGAAATTCTCGAGCCGTGGGCTCGACAGCGTCGTGGCGTTGACCGAGCAGGGGCGGCAGGCGCTGGGGCGGCTTGACCGCGTGCTGCAAGGCGTTGAAAAGAATCCTCAGCAGTTCATCTTTGGCGGGCAGGGCGTGCCCGAATACGCGCCGCGTAGATAGGAGGCGATGTTGGTTGTTGTTCATCCGGCTCGGCGGATGGTTCCTGCCGCGGCGCTTTCCCTCGCGTTCGCCCTCGCGGGCTGTTCGACGCTCGGCATTGGGGCGACGCCCAAGCCGGACGCCATCTTTGATCTCAGCGTGCCGACGGCCTTTGACGGTGCCGCCAAGCGCTCTTCGGCCCAGTTGCTCGTGCCGCTGCCGAACGCCAGCGACGCGCTGTCGACGGGGCGGGTAGCGGTGCGCGCTGCCGGCGGCTCGATATCCTATATGCCGGGCGTTTCCTGGTCCGATGAGCTGCCGCCGCTGATGCAGACGATCATGGTGCGCGCCTTCGAGAACTCCGGCCGGGTGCGCGCGGCCGGCAAGCCGGGTGAGAGTCTTGCCATCGATGATCAGGTAATCGTCGATATCCGGGCGTTCGAACTGGATGTCACCGGCTCGCCCGCCGCCCACGTCACGCTTGGCGTCAAGCTGCTCGACGAACGCACCGGCAAGGTACGAGCCACCCACGTGTTCGATGTCAGCCGCCCCTCGGCGTCCGACCGGCCAAAGGATACTATCGCGGCGATCGATCAAGCCGCCTCGGCAGCGGTGTCCGAAGTGGTGGCCTGGACGGCGTCGGCGCTGTAGGCGATGGGGGAGGCTGTCCCCCTCGTGCCTCAGCAGTCGATCGCCTGTTTCACCCCCCCACCTGGTGTCCCTCTCCCGCAAAGGGCGGGGGGACGCGGCTTGCGTCTACCCCCTCCTGGAAGGTTCGACTTGTCTCTGAATTGGGGCGGGGGCTCTCAGACAGCCGATTGTCCGTGCGTTCCAGAAGAATGAAACCGTTCGCCATCCATTTGGCTATTCGTTTCAATCGCCCTCGAACAAGGCTCGCTCTTGCGCGAAGCTGGCTGACAGAAAGTCCACGACCACCTGAATGGCGGGTGTGCTTTTATCCCTGCGCCTCACCACCAGCCACAGTGTCCGGGACGGAGGAGCCTGACCCAGGTCGCACAGCGCGAGGCTGGCATCGGCAAGTCCGACGAAATGCGGCAAGAGCGCGATGCCGCAACCGGATTTCGCCGCTTCCGCTTGGGAGATCTGATTGTCGGTCCGCATCGAAAGACGAGCGCGGGGGAACTGGCGTCCCAGCCAGAGCGCTTCCGGCAGATGGGCGTTGGCCTCGTCGAAGCCGATGAAGACGGGAGGTTCACCAACCGTCATGCGCCTTGTCCAGTCCGGCGAGGCATAAAAGGCGAAGCCGATAGTCACGAGTGGCTTTGCCAGCAGATCGCCATCGAGGGGTTTGGTGAGGCGCAACGCGATATCGGCCTCGTGTCGTTCCAGACTGACGGATCGCATGGTGGTCGCGATTTCGATGTCGATCCGGGGATGAGAAACGATGAAGCGCCCAAGCCTTTGGACGAGAAAGCATTGGGCCAGACTCGGTGTCGCATTTATCCGGACAAGCCCAGCAGGCTCGTTCCCATCCAGACCGCCGGCAAGCGCCGACGCCGCCGTCTCCATGGTCGTCGCTATGTCAAGCACGCGCTGGCCATAGTCCGTCAGGACGTAACCATCTGCACGGCGTTCGACGAGTTTTTTACCCGTCGACGTTTCCAGCGCGGAGACACGTCGGGCAATCGTGGCGTGATTGACCATCAGCGCCCGCGCCGTTGCAGACAGGCTTCCATGCCGCGCGAGAGCGCAGAATACGCGAAGATCTTGCCAATCCGGATCTGTGCGAAATTTATCAGCCATTGATGGAATATAGCTAATTTCCGCACAGGCAGCCATCGACCATTCTGCATCCGTGGTCCTCGATGCATGGAAAAATTCTACGATGGCGAAAACAATCGTGACCCTCACGCTGATTGGCGGTCCCACGCTGTTGATCGAAGTCAACGGCTTTCGGCTTCTGACCGATCCAACCTTCGATCCGCCGGGTCTTTACCAGAGAACGCCCGTTCATTTCGAGAAGCTCACCGGTCCCGCCCTCCTAGCGGATGACATCGGCAGGCTCGATGCGGTCCTGCTGAGCCATGACCAGCATCTCGACAATCTGGATCGCGCGGGCCGGGCGCTGCTTCCCAAGGTTCCCGTCACCTATACGACCTCCGTCGGAGCCGAACGACTGAAGGGCAATGCGGTAGGGCTTGCACCGTTCCAGACGCGTGTTCTGGAGCGTTCAGATCGCGGGCGGCTCTTCATCACGGCAACGCCCGCCCGTCACGGGCCGGTCGGTATCGAACCGATTTCAGGCGATGTGATCGGCTTCCTGATCGGAACAAGTGAACCGGGAGACACCCTCTACGTTACAGGCGATACCGTCTGGTATGAAGGCACGGTCGAAGTCGCGCGGCGGTATTCGCCCACGATCGTCGTGCCTTTCGCCGGCTCTGCCGAGCCGCGCGGTTGTTTCCACATGACCATGAACAGCAACGATGTACTCGACGTCGCAGCTGCCTTTCCAACGGCGGACATCGTGCCGGTCCACAACGAAGGCTGGCTTCACTTCAAGGAAAGCGCGTCCGACCTCTCGAACAGCTTTGCCACGCTCGGCACGGAACACCGTCTGACAACGCTCACGCGCGGACAGCCCGTAGCGCTGGAACTTTGATCCCCGACCATATTTTCCTCGCGCGGATTTCGTGGTCCGCAAAGGGACTGCTCCGTGAAATCCTTCTTTTTTCGCGGTGGTATCTGGCATCACCGCGGACGTTCTTTGGACGTGATGGAGAACCTGCCCGACATGGCGCTCCGTCTAGGGCGGTCGCCAGCACCGCCGGTTCCACGCTGGGACCCGCTATCCCGCGCCATGGCTACGCAAATGCTGCCGATCACCGTACGCGAGCGTTTGTGCACCTGCGACGCTCCCAAGCCAAATCGGCGAGACAACGGCGGATCACGTCCTGCGGCCCGCAGGCTTTTCCGTCTCTCAGGCTCGGTCGCAGGAGGGGTGGCGATGTTGTGGCGAAGAGGCTGGGAAAGGCCCTTGACTTAGAGTGCACTCTAAGCCGTATCTGTTTTTGCGTCGTGGCGAGAACAGGTGCTCATGAAGATCGGTGAACTGGCCAAGCGTTCGGGATTGTCGGCCCATACCATCCGTTACTACGAGCGGATTGGGCTGTTGCCCTATGCGGACAGGGACCAATCGAGCCAAAGGGACTACGACGCATCGATCCTGATCTGGATCGAATTCCTTGGGCGTCTCAGAACGACCGGGATGCCGATCCGGGACATGCTGCGCTATGCAGCCTTGCGGGAGCGTGGCGTCGACACGGAGGCGGAACGACGCGAACTGCTGGAACAGCATCGCGAACGCGTCCGCGCCCATGTGGTCGAATTGCAAGCGTGTCTTCTCGTCCTCGACACCAAGATCGCCGGTTACGCCGGCCTGGAACAGAGGATGAAGGACTATGACGCAACACTCCCAGAACATCGGCGAAAGCCGGCTGGAACGCGGGCGGCGCGCGCTCGCTGAGATCGACGGCACGGCTGGAGAGAAGGTTGTCGCTTCTCTTGCGGATATCGCGCCTGACTTTGCAACTTACGTGCTCGAGTTTCCGTTTGGCGATATCTACTGTCGTCCAGGCCTCGACCTGCGCGCCCGTGAGATCGCCACCATCGGGGCGCTGACGGCGATGGGCAATGCTGCCCCCCAATTGAAGGTGCATATCGAGGCCGGCTTGAATGTTGGGCTGAGCCGGGATGAAATCATAGAGATCATCATGCAGATGGCCGTCTATGCCGGTTTCCCGGCCGCGCTCAACGGACTGTTTGCCGCCAAGGAAGTTTTCGCGAACAAGTCCGCTCAGGAAGCGGAGGGGGCGGCATGATGAGCCTTCTTCGCGTCACCGCTATCGGCAGTCCTATCGTGGCGCTTGCGCTGTAGTTCTTGACCATCCCAACGAAAAAGGGGCGCCGCGTGGCGCCCTTTCCATGACTGCTATTGTCCGTCGAGGCTTGCGCCAGCCGTTGGTGTGGGCCAGAAGTGTGCAGACCTTGCCGGTATCGGAGTGCAGGTCGCTCTTGGTGAGGGCAGGCAATTACCAGCGAAGGACGCGCCGACCCAGGAGAAAGCCGGCCGCCGTCACCACCAGTATGGCGATCGAATACCAGGTGGCCAGGAACAGCGGGCTGTCGTCCGGACAGTGCCAGGCGTAGATGGCGGCTGCGATGCCGCTGGCGGCAAGACCCGCCGCCGCGCCGGCTTTGCCTGGATTTTCCGGCGCGCCCTGGCGGACGGCATAGAGGATCGCGGCGAGCGGGGCGATCGAAAGCATGGGCACGAAGACGAGGCAGAAGCTCGAAAAACGCCCCTCCAGACTGTTCCCCCACGCCGCCTGCGGCACGACGAACAGTTCGGCGGCGATGGCGATGAGCAAGGCGGAAAGCGGCAAGAGAAGCGTCTGCGCCGCCGAGCGCAGTGAGACGCCGGGTTTGCCGATCAGAAAGGCGAGGCGCGTGGAGGTGATCGCCAGCAGCAGCGTGAAGCCCAGCTTGAACATGACGCGCGGCGTCTCGATGGCCTCGATCATGTTCTTGCGGATGCCCAGGGTGGAGAGCAGCAGTCCGGCCGAGATCACCACTCCGATCGCCAACGCGATCAGGAAGATATGGCCGAAGCGAACGCTGACGCGCGCGTCCTTTGCCAAGAGGTTGATCAGGTCATCCGTTCGCACGTCTGTCGCTCCGATAGAGGGCCGCCAGTCCTTTGAGCGCCCTGTGTAGCGCCACCCGCACGGCGCCTTCCGTCATTTGCAATCGCTCGGCCGTTTCGCGGATGCCAGCGCCGCCGAGCGAGATGGATCTTACGATGTCGCGTTGTGGATCGCGCAAGCCTTCCAGCATGCGGTCGACATCGATGCGGTCGGCGCCCTCGTCGTGGGGGGCAGCCTCCAGCGTCTCAACGACATCCTCGATCGGCACACTGACGTGACGACCGCGCCGACGCAGGCTGTCGACCAGCTTGTTGCGTACGATGGACGATAGCCACGGGCCGACTGGCCGGGAGGTGTCCCAGGTGCTGCGTTTCAAGTGAACCGCCAGCAAAACCTCCTGCACCACGTCTTCCACCTCGCTTGGCGAAGCTCCAAACTGGTCGCAGCGCCGACGGGCGATTGCCCTGAGGTAGGGCGTCACGGCCTTCAGGAATCGGTGATAGGCCAGCGTATCGCCGGCCATCGCCGCGCTCATCCAAGCCGCCCATTCCTCTTCTCGGGCCGAATGGCTCATCCGCCAGCACCCTCTCAACGCGGATCCACGTCCAAGCTGCATTGGCGGGTATCCGTCAAGAGAACGCAAGGGCCACCTTTTCCTCGTTGAATTGGCCGGCAGGACCTTTCTGGGGATTGGTACCCGTCATGCTTGACGAGCGCCAAAGCCGGCGGCCCTGGCAATCAGATGATCGAGCGAGATGCGGCCCGGCCCATGGCGCATGACGGCAAGCGCCGTCGCGGCCCAGGTGATGTGGATCGGCCAGCCATCGGGAACGGTCAGCTCGACGACCATCGTGATGAGGAGAAGCCCGAGGCCGGCAAAGCGGGTGGCAAGGCCGAGCACGAGAAGCGTCGGGAAAACGATCTCGCCGCATCCGGAAAGGAAGGCCATCACCGCTGGTGCAGGAAAGGGGTAGGGGCCGCCAGGCAGGTGCAGCATGAACTCCTGGCTGAACAGGTCGACCGCCGTATCGTTCAATTGCAGGAAACCATCCCATTTCAGGATGCCGGAGCGCCAGAAGGGAACGGCGAGCGCCAGACGAAGGGCGGCCTGGACGAAATCCGGATGGGCGAGGGCGCGGACAAGACCGTCCGCCGTGGCCACGAGCCGGGCCAACGGAGAGAAGGCGCCCTGATGGGATAGGGGGCTAGACGTGCTCGACATGACAGCTCTCCATCTCGATGTGGGAGAAGGCGCCGGCGGCGATCATCTCGCCGATGGCGCCGGGAAGATCGAAAGCGGGCTCTGTTTCGAAAGCCGCTGCGACAGCCGTTGCCAGGCATTGTCCGTCGAGCAGGGCGCTGAGAAAGGTGGCGTCGCCCGGGGCCAGAAGGCGCACGGTCACTTCATCGTCGATCCGCGTGATCAGCCCATCCTCGGGCCGGTCGTCGACGCGGCCGACCGGCCCGGCGCCTCGGTTCATGGCAAAGATGGTGACGGCCGGATGCGTTGATGAGAACAAGCGCGTGGCCGGATGCGGCTTGAAGGTGAGCAGGCCTAAGGTTTCCGGTGGCACGGCGGACAATGCTTCGGGTCTGAGCGCCGGTGCGTCGGCGGCGTGATAGCTGTCGAGCCACAGTCGTTCGACCCGGGCGACGTCGGAAAGCCAGGGCATATCCGCCGCATAGTCGTAGCTATCGACGAAATCGGGGAAGTCGCGTCCATATTCGAACAGCAGCGGCGAGGCGGGCGGTGTTTCCCGCACATGGAAGCGGGCCATGGCGCGAAAGAAATCCGTGCCGGTGATGCGCTCGACGGCCGGATAGACCGAAGCCAACGCGGCGATCAGGCTGACCGTGACGTTGTTGCGATAGACATTGTAGCGCTTGTCCGCCCGCTTGCCGTGCGGGCCGGTCACCTGAGCCGGCGTCGCAGCGTCGGGAGAGAGCAGGGCGGCCGAGAATGGACCGGCAAAATCCGGCGGTTGCGGCCTCAATGGCAAGATCTCAGCCGAGCGCATGAGATGGCTCCCTGCGGTTTGCCTGCCGGTCGAGGATGGCTTGCGCCGCCAATGCCTCGGCCCGCAACACCGGCCAATCGGGAATCTGGCTGTCCCACTCGATCAACGTGGGGATCGATCCGCCGCGAGCGATCACGATCTCATAGAGCCGCCAGACGGCGTCGGCGACCGGTCCGTCATGGCTGTCGATGAGCAGTCGGTCGCCCTCGTCGTCTTCCTGCTCGGCATGACCGGCGAGGTGAATCTCGCCAACCCCCGAAAGGGGAAAGTCGGTGAGGTAGTCGAGCGCGGAAAAGCCGTGGTTGGTGGCCGAGACGAAGACGTTGTTGATGTCGAGCAACAGACCGCAGCCGGTGCGTCGGGAGACCTCGCCGATGAACGCGGTCTCGCTCATCGAGGAGTCCGCAAAGAGCACGTAGGTTGAGGGGTTCTCCAGGAGGATCGGGCGGCCGATGGCGTCTTGCATCTCATCGACATGGTCGCAAACGTGGGCAAGCGTCGCGGCGGTGTAGGGCAGCGGCAACAGGTCGTTCAGATAGGTATTCACGTGGGTCGACCAGGCGAGATGCTCGGACACCAGCGCCGGCTCGTAGCGGTCGACGAGGTTTTTGAAGCGGCCGAGATGGTCCTTGTCGAGCGGCTGCGGGCCGCCAAGCGACATGCACACGCCATGCAGGGAGATTGGATAGTCGCGGCGCACGCGTTCGAGTGCCCGATGCGGCGGGCCTCCAGCGCCCATGTAGTTTTCGGCGTGAACTTCGAAGAAACCATGCCGACCGGATTGGGTAAATATCGCCGCGAGGTGTTCCGGCTTGAAGCTGGTGCCGGCTTGGCCGGACAGTGAAATCGTCGGAAAGCGGAGCGTCGTTTCCGTCTTCATGGGGTTGTTGGACGTCATGTCGACTTTGGCCATCGCCGCCTCCGCTTTCCGGGATTTTTTTGCTAGAGCGGGCGTTTGCCGATCAGATGTCGCGATCCAGCGGCGTCAGCGAACCATGGCGGCCGCCCGGCAGTTCGAGCGAGGCACAGGTGCCGCCCTGGACGAACTTCCATGAGTTGCCCTGGAAGTCCTTGACCGAGGTTCCCTGGCAGGTGGTGCCCGGCCCGGCGGCGCAATCGTTCTGGCCCTTGAGCGCCACGCCGTAGCACTTCTCCTTGTGAGCGGCCATCGCGGCATTGGCCTCCGCCTTGGTCAGCGGCGCGGCGCTGGCAAAGGTTGCGAGGGCCGAAGTGATCGCGCCGGCGAGAAGGACGGTGGTGACGGAAGTCCTCAGCATTGGTGTTCTCCGTAGTTCGATACGCGCCCTTTTCTGTTGGGCACGTGAGGTACTCGGAGGCAGGGGGAGGTTTGTTACAGCGGAAGCGGTCACGAACGCGTGATCGGTCGAAAGGCGTTGAATCCGGCCAAAGAAAAAGGGCACCATGCGGGCGCCCTTTCAACTTTCGGAATGTGCTTCAGGCTCAGCCGAGCTTGCCGCTGGCGTGCGCCAGAAGCGTGTAGACCTTGCCGGTATCGGAGTTCAGGTAATTCTCGGCAAGACGGCCATTCGGATCCTTCTGGACCGCTTCCTCGTAGAGCGAAGAGAAGTGGTCGATGTAGTGATCGACGGCCTCGCGGAAGTCGGTCTCGCGACCGTAGCGGCGACGCACCTCATCGAAGGTCTGCTGGCCCTGCAGCGTGTAGACGCGACGCGTGAACACGTTGCTTTCGCCGCGCCGGTAGCGGTCCCAGAGATCGGCATAGGCCTCCGGGTCGATCGACCGGGCGATGTCGGACGTCAGCGATCCCAGGCCGTCGAGCGGATTGCCGCTCTTGTTGCCGCCGCGGTCGCGCTCGGATGACGACGGCAGGCGCGAGGTCGGGGCGTCCTCGTCGGAGACGCGGCGCAACAGGTCGGAGATCCAGCCGCTGGCCCGCTCGCCGCGATCGTCGGCAGCAGGCTGCTGCCGCGGCTCGGCGCGACGCTCCGCCACGGCGGGGCGGGGAGGCTGGTTGGCCGGCTGACGCGGGAAGGCACGCGGTGCCTCGGCCACCGGCTGCGACGGCTTCTGGGCCGGCAGGCTGCGAGTGGTCGAGACCTGGGCGGACGCCTGGGCACGCATCGGCACATCCGCGACCTTCTCACCGGGCACCTGGCGCGAGACGATCTCGGAGAGCTCGTTCAGGGCACGGATCTGCTCGCTGACCACGCGGCGCATGGCGGCGGTGTGCTGGCTGGTTTCCTCCGGCAGGTCGAGGATGCCATGGCTCAGATCCTCGCGGATCTGTTCCAGCTCCCGGCCGACGGCGCGGGTGGCCTTGCGCATCTCCTCGGTGGCGCCGGCGAAGCGGTCGACCGCCGAGCCGATGGACGCGTTGATCTCGGAGATCAGCTCGCCGCGCACTCGCTCGATGGTCACCTTCGTCTTGTTGCCTTCCTCCTCGGCACTGACCGACAGCTGCTCGAGCTGCTGGGTGACGCCGTTCATGGCCGTCTCGGCGTTGCGGGCCAACTGATAGCCGACGTCGCGGGCGCGGCGCTCGGCGTTGGACAGCGTGTCCTGGATCTGAGTGGCGATGGTCTGCAGGCTTTCGGACATGGTCTCGGTCCGCGCCTGCAGCGTGGAGACCACGCCGTCGAGCGCAGCGAGACGATCGCCGATGATGCCCTGGAGGGTGCCGCCGACAGACGACAGCGCCCGGGCCGACGACTGAAGGTCACCGGTCTGCTCGGAGATCGAGGTGGCGATGGTGCCGATATCGCTGAGCACGGTCCGCGACACTTCGCGCAGCACTTCGGTCGTCTCGGCGACGGAGGTGCTGGAGGCGGTGGTGTCGGCGACGACGCGCTCGAGGGAGAGACGCAAGTCGCCGGTCTGCTGCTCCAGGCCACGCTCGATGCGGGCAAGGTTGCCGGCGGCCTGATCGACCAGCGAGCGGAGCCCGCGGTTGGCGTCGTCCACCTGTGCCAGCACGGCGATGACTTCGGTCTTGACGCGCGTCGTGGTGTCGTCGAGCGACTGCAGAACGTCGCGGCCCTGTTCGTCGAAGGTCGCCATCAGTGACAAGGTGGCCTGCTTCAAGGCCTCCGATGCATCATTGCCGCGCTGGGTGATGGCGCGGCTGACGCCTTCGCCACCTGTGGTCAGCGCTGTCAGCACGTCGCTTGCGGCATTGCGGACCATGCCGGCCACTTCCTCGCCACGGCTGCCGACGGCTTGGTCGAGGGCGCGGGTTCCGGAGAGGAAGGCATTGGCAAGATCGCCGCCACGGCCGTCCACCAGGTCGGCCAGTTCGGCCATGCGCCGGGTGACGACATCGACCACCTTCTCGGCACGGCTGTCCAGGGCGCTCGCGGCGGCCTCGGTACGGGCGTTGAGCACGCTCTCAAGATCGCGCGTCGCATCGGCGAGGCGTTCGGTGGCGGCAGCAATGGCAGTCGCCAGGATTTCGCTCGACCGCTCGGTTTCGCCGGCGATGCGGCCGGTGACCGCCTCGGCCGAACCGATGAGGTTGGAACGGGCGCGAGCCGTCTCTTCCGACAGGCGGTCGGTAACCTCGTCGATGGCGCCGATCAGGTTGGCGCGTGCCTTCTCGCTTTCGCTCGCCATCCGGCCGGTGACGTCGTCGACCGAACCGATGATGGTGTCGCGGACACGCTCGCTCTCGCCGGCCAGGCGGCCTTCGACGGCGGTGATCGCCTCGTAGACGTTCTCGCGGGCCTTCTGGCTCTCGGTGGACAGCACGTCGGACAGGGTGCTGATGAGCTCGTTGAGCGTGCCGTGCGTTTCGTCGCGCAGGCTGGCGAGCCGGCCCTCGGCGCCCGACAGCGACTGGCTGACGGCAAGGGAGGTACTCTCGCCCTCGACCGCAAGGCGCGAGGCGGCGCCATCGATGGCGGCGACCACGCTGCTGCGAACCAGTTCGCTTTCGTTGGCGAGGCGCTCGGACATGCCTTCCAGCACGCTGGAGACCACGTCGCGCGCCCGGACCGAGCCGGTTTCCATTTCGCGAGCGATCTCGCCCATGGCCTCGGTGACGATCGCCTTGGCTCGATCGGCCTCGGTGCGCAGCTTGTCGGTGGCCGCTTCCACGGAGCCGGTGAGGTCTTCGCGGACGCGGGCGCTTTCCTTCTGCAGCACGGAGGCGGCATTGATGAGGGCGCGGGCGAGTTCCTCGCGGGCCGTTTCGGTCTGGCTGCCGAGCATGTCGACGATGGAGGCGAGGCGCTGGGTGAGCGACACCTCCAGCGAATTGGCGCGGCTGTCCAGCGTCTCGGCGACCTCGAACACCTTGGAGCCGAGCGACACGTTGATTTCGGCCACCTTGTCGGCCAGCGTCTCGGTGAACTCCTCGGTCTTGCGTTGCAGCGAGCGGCCGACCGCGTCGAGGCGCCCCTCGATGGCGTCGACCATTTCCGACTGACCGGCCGAGAAGGCCTGCGCCAGATCGCGGGTGCGGGCCATCAGCGTTTCGGTAATCTGGCGGGCACGGCCGTCGAGCGCGTGGTCGATCAGCTCGATGCGGTTGTCGAGGGTGCCGGTCAGCGCATCCGCCTTGTCGGCGAAGGTACGGGTCGCATCTTCGAGACGCTTGCCGACGCTGCCATCGAAGGAAGCGAGTTGGCCTTCAAGCGAGGCGCCGAAGCTGCCGGCGCGGCCTTCCAGCGAGGTGAGGACAGCCTGGGTCCGGCCGTCCAACGTCTCCACGAGGGCGCCGGAGCGCTTGTCGAACTCGACGCCCAGCCGCTCGACGCGCTCGTCGATGAGGCTGGTGATGTTGCCGGAGCGGCCCGTCAGGGTCTCTTCGAGCACATGGGTGCCTTCGACAAGGGCGTTCTGGATGGTGAGGGTGCGCTCGGCCAGCGCCGCTTCGATGCGAGCGATCTGCCCTTCGAGCGAGCCGTCCAGCATCGAGGTGCGGCTGACCAGGCTTTCCACCAGTTCGGCGGCGCGCCCGTTGATGATCTCGTCGAGAATGCGGATACGCTCGGCAAAGCTCACCGACATGCTGTCGGAGCGATCGTCGAGCAGGTTGGCGATCTGGCTGCCGGCGGCAAGGATGGTTTCGGCGACGCGTTCGCCGCGGGCGTTGACGGCACGGGCGATCTCGGCGCCGATGGTCGACAGGCGCTCGGAGAACAGGCTGCCGCTATCGGCGAGCAGCGTCTCCACCGACAGCGTGGCGCCGTCGATGATGCCGCGGATCGACGTGGT
>JAGSYV010000050.1 GCA_018262505.1 Pseudomonadota bacterium | reverse complement strand
CGGCCAGCTCTCGGTGCTGCTGATCGCCGCCGTACTGATCGCCCAGATGATTACCCTGGCCTTCTTCGCCGAAAGCCGTCGGTCGGCGATCGACGCGGCGGCGCGCGAGCAAGTACTCGGCCGCATCGCTACCCTCGCCAATCTGATCGAGGAAACGCCGGTCGGCCAACGCGATCGTATTCTTGCGGCGCTCGGCACCAATCGCATCAGCTATTCGGTCACGCCGGAGCCTCTGGTCAAGGAGGCCGGTGCCGCTTGGCCGGATGGAGAGACATTCGACAAGCTCAACGAGATATTCGGGGCTCAGCGGGAGGTGCGGGTCCAGTTCGCCGACAAGGATCGGGACGAGGGCGATCAGCACACGATGATGCATGGCAACGGAATTGGTCCGGGTAGCCGGCAGATGACAAGGCCATGGCCGCCGACGTTGGCGCTGTCGCTGCACCTGTCCGATGGCGCTTGGCTCAATTCGGAAACGCTTCTGCCGCGCCCGCAGCTCTGGGCTTGGCCGGTGGTCATGTCGACCTTGCTGACGGTGATTGCCATATCGCTGGCGACAGTCCTGTCGGTGCGCCGCATCACCAAGCCGCTCAGAGAGCTGGCGCAGGCCTCCGACCGGCTGGGCCGTGGCGAGAGCGTGCCCGATCTGCCCGAACGCGGACCGGAGGAGATCGTTCGCGCCAATCGCGCCTTCAACGCCATGCAGGCGCGGGTCAGTCGCTTCGTCACGGACCGGACGCGCATGGTGGCGGCGATCAGTCACGATCTTCGCACGCCGCTCACCTCGCTGCGCCTCAGAGCTGAGTTCATCGATGACGACGAGACGCGCGAGCGGATGGTCGATACCATCGACGAGATGACGCGCATGGCCGAGGCGACGCTGACCTTTGCGCGCGACGACGCGGCTGCCGAGGACTCGCACAACACCGATTTGGTGGCGCTGGTCGAGGCTGTATCCGCCGACTTCTCCGACCTCGGACACGACGTCACCGTGGAGGGACCGGAGCATCTCTATCTGTCGGTACGACAGGTCTCCCTCCGGCGCGCCCTGCGCAATCTCGTCGAGAATGCTGTCCGCTATGGCGCTCGTGCGCGCATCCGGCTCGAGCAGTCCACGGCCGGTGTCGTTATCGCCGTCGACGATGACGGTCCCGGCATTCCGGAGGACAAGATGGAGGAAGTGTTCGCGCCCTTCACGCGGCTCGAAACCTCCCGCAACCTTGAGACCGGTGGCGTCGGCCTCGGTCTTGCCACGGCGCGCTCGATCGTCCGCGCCCATGGCGGCGAATTGACGCTTGCCAATCGGACCGGCGGCGGTTTGACTGCGGCGATTCATCTGCCGGTGGCTGCCGAAACATAAAGGGGCGCCGGAAACACGCAAGGAGCGTCATGTCCGGTACCCCGACCTTCGCCGTCGCCTCGAGCTTCATGGGACTCGCTCGTTTCGATCGTAGCAGCGCCTATGCGCTGGCCGGCATTCCCCTCGATATCGGCGTCACCAACCGTACCGGCGCCCGTTCCGGTCCATCGGCCGTTCGGGCGGCGAGCCGCATGTTGACCGATGGCGATCATCCGCATTTCTGGATCGATCCGACGCGGCTCGACATCTCCGACATCGGCGACTTTTCGATCGCCCTTGGCGATCTTGCCGAAAGCTACCGATTGATCGAGAGGCAGGCCGAAGGGCTGAAGCACTTTCTCGCCATCGGTGGCGAACACGGCATTACGCTGCCGCTGCTGCGGACCCTGCGCCGCAAGGTCGGCGCGCCGCTCGGCCTCGTCCACTTCGACGCCCACGTCGACACGTGGCCGGACAATTTCGGGCAGGTCTACGGCCACGGGTCGCCATTCTATCACGCCATCGAGGAAGGTCTCGTCGATCCCAAGCGGATGATCCAGATCGGCATCCGCTCGCCGGTGCAGCGCGAGGTATGGGATTGGACGATTGGCAAGGGCGTTACCATCCTCAGCGCCCAAGACGTTCACGCGATGGGCCCCTCAGCCGTTGCCGAGCGCATCCGACAGGTGGCCGGTGCCGGGCCTGCCTATTTCAGCTACGATGTCGATTGCCTCGATCCGGCCTTTGCGCCCGGCACCGGCACGCCGGAATTCGCGGGGATTCTCCCCTGGCAGAGCCAGGCCATCCTCCGGGCGCTTACCGGAATCGACTTCGTCGGCATGGACGTCGTCGAGGTCGCCCCCGCCTACGATGTGTCCGAGATCACCGCGCTGGCCGCCGCCACGGTGATCTGGGACTACCTCGGCCTCGTCGGGGCTTCGAAGAAGGGCTGACTGGCTATTTCCTGAGGATGGCCTTCACGATCGCCTCGGAGCCGATCACTCCGACGATCTGGCCGTTTTCCTCCACCAGCACCGGCTTGCCACTGGTGACGGAGGCGGCCATTACTTCGCGAATCGGCGTTGAGGGACCGACCACGGCGCCATCCCTGTCGGGCGGCTTCAAGCCGGCCGGCACCATGACGTCGGCGGCGCGCAGCACGTTGAGCGGATTCATATGGGCGACGAATTCGGCGACATAAGGCGTCGCCGGGGCCAGCATGATTTCCTGCGCGGTGCCCACTTGCACCACGCAGCCGCCGGCCATGATGGCGATGCGGTCGCCCAGCTTCATCGCTTCGTCGAGGTCGTGACTGACGAACAGGATGGTGCGTTGCAGTTCGGCGCGGAAGCCGATCAATTCGTCCTGCAGCTTGTCGCGGATCAGTGGATCGAGGGCCGAGAAGGGTTCGTCCATTAGAAGGATCGGCGCTTCGGTGGCAAAGGCACGGGCGAGGCCGACCCGCTGTTGCATGCCGCCGGACAGTTCCTGCACCCGGCGATCGGCCCAGTCGGCGAGATGGACGCGCTTGAGTTCGGTTTCGACACGCGCCGCGATCTCCGCCTTGGGCGTGCCGGAAAGTTCGAGGCCGAGCGCCACGTTGTCGGCCACCGTCCGCCAGGGCAGCAGGCCGAATTGTTGGAACACCATGGCGACGCGTTGGCGGCGAATGCGACGCAATGTCGCACGATCGCAGCGGGCGACATCCACCTCGTTTTCGCCATCGCGCACGAAGAGGCGGCCGCGGCTCACCCGGTTGAGGCCGTTGACGGCGCGGATCAGCGTCGACTTGCCGGAGCCGGACAGGCCCATCAGCACCAGACATTCGCCCTCGCGGACCGAAAAGGAGGCCTGCATGGCGCCGACGGTGAGGCCGGTGTCGGCGGTGATCTCGGAGGGCGAGAGGCCGGCGTCGATCAGCGGGAAAGCGGCTTCCGGTTTTTTGCCGAAGACGATATCAACGCGCTCGAAGCGCAGCGCGTCGCGAACGCGGGAGGATGACACACAAAACTCCTCAGCCGCGGATCCGGCACATACGATCCAGCATGATGGCGATCAGCACAATGGCGAGACCGGCGGTAAATCCCATGCCGATGTTGACGGTATTGAGCGCCCTGACCACCGGTACGCCGAGCCCGTTGGCGCCGACCATGGCAGCGATCACCACCATGGAGAGCGACAGCATGATGGTCTGGGTGAGGCCGGCGAGGATCTGCGGCATGGCGTAGGGCAGCTCTACCTTGACGAGGCGCTGCAACGGCGTGGCGCCGAAGCTGTCGGCTGCTTCGATCAAGGGCCTGGGCGTCGAGGACACGCCGAGCGCGGTGAGGCGGATCGAGGCGGGCAGGGCGAAGATCACCGTGGCGATCAACCCCGGCACCATGCCGAGGCCGAACAGCACCAGTGCCGGAATGAGGTAGACGAAGGTGGGGATGGTCTGCATCAAGTCGAGCACCGGCCTGAGCGCCGCCATGGCCCAGGCGCGCCGTGCCGCCAGGATGCCGATCGGCACGCCGAGGCCCATGCAGACCGCCGATGAGGCGACGACGAGGGCGAGCGTCTGCGTCGTCTCCTTCCAGAAACCCTGGTTGACGATGAACAGCAGGGAGGCGGCGACGAACAGGGCGAGCGGGATCGAGCGCTTCAGTATGAAGGCCAGGGTGGCGATCAACGCCACGGTTACCGGTGGCGGTGGGGCCTGCAGCGCCAGGACGATCCAGCCGACGGCACCACCGAGCACGGCGGCGATGGCGTCGAAGACGCCGCCGCCGTTGGCCGTCAGCCAATCGACCAGCGTCTTGGCCCAGGGGCCGACCGGAATCTTGTAGGCCGTGAGGAAGTCCATGATTGCCTCACCTTCCCATTCGCCGCTTCATTGTCAGAGCCCGAACGCCGCCTTCACCGCGGCGAGGCCGTCCTTGCCATCGCGGGTCGTCACGCCGTCGAGCCAGGCGCTGAGCATGTCGGGATGCGCCTTCAGCCACGCCTTGGCGGCGTCCTTCGCCTCGGCGCCATTGTCGAGAATGTCGCCCATGACCTCGTTTTCAAAAGGCAGTGTGAACTTCAGGTTCTTCACGAGGCGGCCGAGGTTGGGGCAATCGGCCGAGAAGTTCTTGCGCGTGTTGGTGTAGATGGTGGCGCCGCCGAAGTTGGGGCCAAACACATCGTCGCCGCCGGAGAGATAGGACATCTCGAAGCGGGAATTCATCGGGTGCGGTTCCCAGCCGAGGAAGACGATCGGCTTCTTGTCCTTCACCGCCCGGCTCACCTCGGCGAGCATGCCCTGCTCGGAGCTTTCCACCAGTTCAAATCCGTTCAGGCCGAACTTGCTGTCATTGATCATGCCGAGGATCAGGCGGTTGCCGTCGTTGCCCGGCTCGATGCCATAGATCTTGCCGCCGAGGTCGGTCTTGAACTTGGCGATGTCGGCAAAGGATTTGAGACCGGCATCGAAGGTGTATTTCGGCACGGCCAGCGTGTACTTGGCGCCCTCGAGATTGATGCCCGTCACCTCGATCGTTCCCTTGTCAACGTAGGGCTTGAGATCGGCCGCCATGGTCGGCATCCAGTTGCCGAGAAAGACGTCGATATCGCCATTGGCCAGCGAGGCGAAGGTGACCGGCAGCGCGAGGAGCTGAACCTCCGGCTGATAGCCGAGCCCTTCCAGCACCGCCGAGGCCGCGCCAGTGGTGGCGGCAATATCGGTCCAGCCAACGTCGGCGAAGCGCACCTTCGTGCAAGCATCACCATCGGTGGCGAGTGCCGGGCCGGCGAGGGCAAGTGCGATTGGCAGGGCGACAAGGGCGGATCTCATTGGCGGCTTTGCTCCTTGGGCCTTCGGGAGAGAGCGTCCCGATCAACCCATGAAAGATTTATGACCATGTGGGCCGGAATAAATACGCATTTTCCTGTGCGTGCCAATGGTTTTTTGGAAAATGTCCGTGGATTACTTCGTCATATGGCGGAAATCCGTGCGTAGAAGCGTATTTGTCAGCGCGAGTGGCGCCTCGTCCGGTCGAGATCAGCGAGATCTACGCTGTCGGGTTTTTATTGATTGAGCAGTCAATTAAAAATATGCTGTGTTCGGCAGCAAGGGAGAAGAGGATGCCGAAACTTGGCATGCAGCCGATCCGCCGGCAGCAACTGATCGTCGCAGCCGTCGCCGCGATCCACGAGCGCGGGTTGAATGGCGTCACCATGGGCGATATTGCCAAACGGGCCGGGGTGTCGCCGGCGCTCGCCCATCACTATTTCGGCTCGAAGGACGAACTGCTAGCAGCCACCATGCGGCATCTCCTCGGCGAATTCGCGCTCGCCGCTCGTCACCGTCTTGCCGACGCCGCCGGTCCGCGTGCTCGCGTCGACGCCATTCTGGAGGCGAGCTTCGCTCCTGAGCAGTTCTCGCCGGCGCTGATTGCGCGGTTGCTTGCCATCTATCTGAAGCGGCTTGAGGCCAACCTTCGGCATGATCTCCGGCCGCTGGTCGGCGAGGGTGCGGTGGCGCTCGCGCGTGGAATCGCAGCGATGATCGACGGTCTCTGGCTGCATGCAGCCCTACCGACATTGCATCGTTCTCCAGACGAGGCGCTCGGCATCCTTCGCGATTATGTCGACGGTCGCCTCGCCGCCGCCGCGCGGCATTGATGATGTCCGCATTTGCTTCGCGCGCCGCGCGCCGCTAGGCTCGGCCATCCTCCCGGAGCCTCGCCAATGCCCATTCGTCATATCGCTCTCGCCGTCCTCGTTACGGCGATCTGGGGTTTCAATTTCGTGGTGATCCGCCTGGGGCTGGGTTCGGTGCCGCCATTGCTGCTCGCTGCCCTGCGCTTTGTTGTCGCTGCGCTGCCAGTTTTCTTCCTGGTCCGGCCGAATGTTCCGCCGATGCGGATGATCGCCATCGGCATGACGCTGTTCGTCGGCCAGTTCGCGTTTCTGTTTCCGGCCATGAAGCTCGGCATGCCGCCAGGGCTGGCGTCGGTGACGCTGCAGAGCCAAGCCTTCCTGACTATTCTCTTCGCGGCGCTGGCTCTTGGTGAGCGGCCGAAGCCGCGTCAACTGGCCGGTGCCGGTGTCGCCGCCCTCGGTCTTCTGACCATTGCCACGACGGTCGGTGGCGATTTCACCACCATCGGCCTTGCTCTCACCATTGCCTCGGCGGCCAGTTGGGCGATGGGCAACGTGCTGATGCGGGGCGCCGGCAAGCCCGACATGCTCGCCATGATGGTTTGGCTCAGCCTTGTGCCGCCGATCCCGTTGTTCCTATTGTCGTTGGCTATCGAGGGGTGGCCGGCCATTGTCTCCGGTGTGACCGGCATGGGCCTGATCGGCGCCGGCTCGGTCCTCTACCTCGCTCTGCTCGCCACGCTGGTCGGCTTCGGTCTCTGGGGTTTCCTTCTCAAGAACCATCCGGCGTCGACGGTGGCGCCCTTCTCGCTTCTGGTGCCGCTATTCGGCACGCTGTCGTCTTGGCTGGTGCTCGGTGAGACCTTCTCGCCGTTGCGGGTGGCCGGCATGGGGCTGATTCTTTTGGGGCTAGCCACCATCGCTTTGCCGCTGCCGGCTTTCGCCAAAAGACAGCGGGCGGCCTGAGGCCGCCCGCACTTATCATTGCTCGCCCGGAAAATGTCTTACGGCAGCGGCGCCGGATTGGCAGACAGCGACCGCAGATAGGCGATCACATTGGCGCGGTCTTCCGGCTTCTTGAGGCCGGCAAAAGCCATCTTGTTGCCCGGTACCTCAGCCTTGGGATTGGTGAGATAGACGTCCAGCGTCGCAAAGTCCCACGTGTGGGTCTCGCCGAAGGTCGTCATGCCCTGCGAGTACTTGAAGCCTTCGTGGCTGCCCGGTTTGCGGTTGACCACTTCCCAAAGGCCGGGGCCAACCTTGTTGTCGCCCGTATTGGCAAAGGAATGGCAGGCCGTGCAGACTTTGGCGGTCTTCTCGCCAGCCGCGGCGTCGGCGGTCTTGAGGCGATCGGCGATCGGCGCCACGTCCGCCGAAGCGTTGGCGGTTGTCGCCGCGGCCGGGGCCTTGGCATCCGCGGGGGCCTGGCTAGCGACAGCCGTCGGCGCGGCCTTCATGTCCACCACATAGCCAGGCGCCGTAGGTTCTTGTTTGGCGAAAATCTGGTCGGATACGAAATCGATAGCAAAAGCCACGACGGCGACCGCCAGTACGGCGCCGAGAATCTTGTTGGGTTGCAGCGACATCGGGGACACCGGCTCCTTAGGAGTCGCGCGGCGCCCGCCCCGGCGCGCGTGACATTTGGCGATCTAGGGGTGGACCGCGCCAGAGGCTTTCTGGTCACACTCGGCAGCATATACGGGATTTTGCTCTCTGCTGCAAACTATCCTCAGGTCGCGCCGCACCTTATAACGCGGCCACTCGGTAACGCGCCGATCGGTGTCGTTTCACCGCTTGCCGGAGAAACTCAAGTGTCTGAAAACAAGCCGAACGCCTTGGTGATCATTCCTTCGCGTCTCGGATCGACGCGCTTGCCGAACAAGCCGCTCGCCGACATTCATGGCGAGGCGATGATCGTCCACGTCTGGCGGCGGGCCGTTGAATCCGGCATCGGCGAGGTGGTCGTCGCCTGCGATCATCCCTCCATCAAGGCGGTGATCGAGGCGGCCGGAGGCCGGGCAGTGCTGACGCGCGCCGATCATCCGAGCGGCTCGGATCGCATCTTCGAGGCGCTTTCCAAGGCCGACCCGGACGGGCGTGTCGAGGTAATCGTCAATGTCCAGGGCGATCTGCCGACCATTGCGCCGGCTGCGGTGCGCGCCTGTTTCGATCCGCTCCACGATCCCGCCGTCGACGTCGCGACGCTGACCGCCGAAATTGCCCGCGACGAGGAGAAGGTCGATCCCAACGTGGTCAAGGTGATCGGCTCGCCGATCGCCGAACGCCGCCTCAGGGCGCTCTATTTCACGCGCGCCACGGCGCCTTATGGCGACGGGCCGCTCTATCATCACATCGGTCTTTACGCCTATCGCCGTTCGGCGCTCGCCCGCTTCGTGACTCTGCCGCCGTCAACGCTGGAGAAGCGCGAAAGGCTCGAGCAGCTTCGCCTGCTTGAGGCCGGCATGCGCATCGATGCGGCCATTGTCGATGACGTGCCGCTCGGCGTCGACACGTTGCACGATCTCGAGCGCGCCAGGGCGATCATCGGTGCATCACTCAAGGGATGACGTGCTGCCGGAGCCTTTGCGGCGAAACGGATTCGCCGCAAATACTCTATCCTCTTTTCGGAGTGCAATTTCCGGACGCAGAACCGGTGTCCACTTTTGCTGGAATTGCTCTGGTACTGCTGCTATGCCGCTCTCCGCCTGTTGAAAAGCGGAAGAGAACGATGTCGGACAAGCTAAAGGTCGTGTTCCAGGGCGAGCCGGGCGCCAATTCCCATCTCGCCGCCCTTGAGGTCTATCCCGATTGCGAACCGGTCGCTTGTCCGACGTTTGAGGACTGCTTTGCCGCTCTCGCCTCCGGCGCCGGCGATCTCGGCATGATTCCCATCGAGAACTCGACGGCTGGTCGCGTTGCCGACATCCACCACATCCTGCCGCACGCCGACGTGCATATTATTGGCGAGCATTTCCTGCCGGTGCATCATCAGCTTCTCGGCATCAAGGGTGCCCGGCTGGCGGATATCCGAACGGCACAGAGCCACATCCAGGCGCTCGGCCAGTGCCGGCAAACACTACGCTCGCTTGGCATCACGCCGGTTGTCGGCGCCGACACTGCCGGCTCGGCTCGCGAGATCGCCGAGGCTGGTGATCCCACCCGCGCCGCCATCGCCTCCTCGCTTGCCGCCGAAATCTACGGCCTCGACGTGTTGAAGGCTGATTGCGAGGATACGCTTCACAACACGACGCGCTTCATCATCCTGTCGCCGCAGCCGGCCGCTGCGCCGCCGCGCGGCACGCCGACCGTCACCACCTTCATCTTCCGCGTTCGCAATATTCCGGCGGCGCTCTACAAGGCATTGGGTGGCTTTTCGACCAACGGCATCAACATGACCAAGCTCGAGAGCTACCAGCTTGAGGGCCAGTTCTTCGCCACGCAGTTCTATGCCGACGTCGAAGGCCACCCCGACGACCCGGCAGTGAAGTTCGCCCTAGAGGAGCTCGAATTCTTTAGCCGCGAGGTCAAGGTATTCGGCAGCTATCCGGCCAGCCCGTTTCGCGACAAGATCCGCGAGCCAGCCGCCCATCTCGGACTCCGGCCCGGCGAATAAGCCTCACTTCAGGTCGGCCCACACCTCGATGAGTTGGCGGGCGACCGCCAGCCTCGGCGGGCAATGGAGCTTGCCAACCTCGGTGGTCGCCAGCATCGCCTTGACTTCGTCGCGGCTGAACCAGGCGCAGTCGTCCATCTCTTCCTTGTCGACCACGATATCGGTGGAGATGGCTTCGCCATAGCAGCCGAGCATCAGGTTGGCCGGGAACGGCCAGGGCTGACTGGCGTGGTAACGCACCGCGCCGACATCGATACCGGATTCTTCCTTCACCTCACGGCGGACCGCGTCTTCCACCGTCTCGCCTGGCTCCATGAAGCCGGCGAGGCAGGTATACATGCCCGCCTCGAAGCGCGGTGTACGGCCGAGCAGCACCCGGTCCTCACCATCCTGGATCAGCATGATCACAACGGGGTCGGTGCGCGGGAAATGCTGGGTGCCGCAACTGGTGCAGGTGCGCTGGTATCCCGCGGCGATGCTTACCGTTGGCGCGCCGCAAACACCGCAGAAGCGGTGGCGCTGATGCCAGAACAGCGTGGCACGCGCCTGCGCCACCGGACCGAAGCCATCGGTGCCAACGACCGCGTCGCGGGCGAGGCTGCGAAGATCGACGAGGGTCTCGCCGGGCTCCAGCTCCGGCTCGCTCTTGAATTCACCGGCAAACCAGGGACGGCCCTCGGGATCAAGACCGAGGAAGATCCGGGTCTCCATCTCCTGGAACAGCGCGTTGGCCACGTTGCCCTCGAAGTCGAACCGGCCGGACTTTACCAGCACCCGATCGCCGAACAGCATCATCAACCGGCGGCGCGGATCGTCGAGATGGCGTCGCACCAGCGCCTCGTCGGTGCGCTGCTCTGAGTGACGGTGAAGCGGGTTGACCGAATAGGTATTGTGGCTCGACCAGTCGAAGCCGGAGGAGGGATCGGGAGGCAGGATCATCTTGCAGTTCGCTTTCCACGCCGGTTCCAGGCGCCGACGGCATCGCACTTGAAGGTGTCGGTCAAAAGCGGTTGCGGCCGACGTTGAGAAGCCGCAGCACTAGCCAGACCGGAATCACTACAACGGCACCCAATAGGAAATAGCGCCAGACGCGATCGATGGCATCGAAGCCCATCCCCCAGATGCGGTTGGCAAAGCGCATTGCCGAAGCGACGATATCGTAAGGCTCGACGCCCAGAGCGGCGAGCACGACGCCGACGACCAGCGAGAGAATGACAAGCCGCAAGAGAAGGCGCGCCGGGCTATCGCCGAGCAGGCGCTGGAAACGGTCGGACATGGGACGCTCCGGCTTTCCGGTGAGAAGGTTGCCGACAGATAGGCGCGGCGGCCGGCCTTGTCCAGCCGTTGAAGGCGACCAACCGAGGCAATCTTGAAGCTGCCTCAGGCGGCTTCCGGCGCCAAGCGAAGCGTGTCTTCGACGAAGCGTGTCCAAGACGTCAGAGAAGCGGAAGCCTAGGGCCGAAGGCCGCCGGCGATTGAGGCCGAAGCTAGTTCAAAGTACGCGCCGTCATCGGGCTGTCGAGCGAGAAGGCGGGAATGGCGACGTCGAGCGCCGTGCCGCGATCGTCGACCATATGATAGCTGCCGGACATGATGCCGCTCGGCGTCGATAGCGGACAGCCGCTCGAATACTCGAAAGCCTCACCCGGCTCGATGATGGGCTGTTGGCCGACGACACCCGGGCCCGTCACGGTACGGCGAACACCATTAGCGTCGGTGATGTCCCAGGACCGCGTCATGAGTTGTACGGCGCGCCGACCATGGTTGGCGATGACGACCCTGTAGGACCAGACGTAGCGGTGCTCGTCGGGATCGGACTCCTCGGCGAGGTAGCTGGGCTCAACGCTAACGACGATCTCGTGACTGACGGCGGTGAACATGGCGGGCGCGTCTCGGTTTGCTGCTCGGCGTCAGTAAAGACTTTCGGGAAAGAAGCGCAAGGCGAGATCGGGAAGCGTGCCGTCGGCGTCGAGCGCGCGCAACGCCCCATCGATACTGCCCTTGAGCGCGGTGTTGTCGGCGGCGACGGCGATTTTCATGCCGTCGCCGAAATAGGTCGGCTCGGTATAGGCGCCGCCGGAAAAGGCGCAGCAGCCGTGGGCGACCGGCCCGGCCAGCCAGAACGAGGCCCCGACAGCGCCCGTGAACGCGGCATCGATCTCACCATTCTTGAGCAGCGTGAACAGCTCCGCCTCGCTGCCGGCGGTGCGTGGCTTTGCTGCCGGAAAGAAATCCCGGACGAAATCCGCATAGCGGCTACCGGCGATGACGCCGACCGACTTGCCGGCGAGCGTGCGTGGCGAGGGATCCACCAGCGCCGGCCAGCGCCGAACGAAACGGGCCGGCTCGCGGAAATAGGGAACGGAATAGGCAAGATGCTGGCGCAGGGTCGGTGTGTCGGCAACGCCCGCGACAATGGCGTCGGCCTTGTTCTCACCTACGGTCTCCAGCAACAGCGGGAATGGTCGCACCTGCACGGTACAGGGGATGGCGAGATGCGTGCAGATTGCCCGGGCGACTTCGATATTGAACCCGGTAATGAGCCCCGAACCATCGACGAAGTTGAACGGCGGAAAGTCGTCGGACGTGACGAAGCGGATGGAGGGAGGATTCGCCCCAGCGGCAGCCCCAACGCTGAGAGGAACGATCTGAGGATAGTCGGCTTCAGCGGCGCTTGCCTTGGCACAGAACGATGGTCCCAGGCCCAGCACGCAGGACAGCGCGACCAGAGTCGTCGCAATCAAGGTTTTTGACAGAGGCATCTTCAGGGGACTCAGCGCACGCTAGAGCGAAGTTGCCTTGAGGCTAGCGGAACTTCGGGGCCGGTGAAAGCCTCGGTTGCCTTTCTCGATGGTCGACACGAGGCAGCGCTGAAATGTCCTCAGCCCTTGATGATCCGGTAACCGGCAAGGCGACGGACGCTCGTCACCGGTATGCCGCCCGACGCAATCCTGGCGATGGCAGCCCCAAGCGGCTCGATCACAGTGGCCATGTGGAAACCGTTGGCGTGCAGGAGCTGGTCCGGACTGGCGACAATACCGATGTGTCCCCTCCAGAACACAAGGTCGCCGCGCCGGAGGGCATCAGGGTCGCCGTTCCAGTCGACCGGCTCGCCGACCGCGGCTTCCTGCTGGTCGGTATCGCGCGGCGCGGCCATGCCGGCCTCGGCGAGTGCCCGCTGGACGAGGCCTGAACAATCGATGCCGAGGCTCGACGAGCCGCCCCACAGATAAGGTGTCCCGACGTAGGTTGCGGCCACGGCGACGAAATCACTGGCGGGCGGCGAGCCGAGCGGTGAAAGATGCTTCATCACCGTAGCCGTGCCATCCGAAAGCAGGGCATAGATGAGGCTGCGCCGTTCCACCTCGCCGATGACGGTAACGCGCGCGCCCTGCACCAGGGGGTAAGCGACGGGCAGCTTGAGATCGGAGCCCGAGAAGGCGAAGGAGCGCAACTGCGTCACGGCGTGCGTGGGTTCGGGTGCCGAGAAAGAGAGGGCATCGGCCGACATGTAGCCGACGTAGCCGTCGCGGCCGATCTGCGAAAAAGCCCAACCCTCGCCGTCGATCTCAAGCACCCTCACCGCTTCACCGTGCAGCGCCTCGCTGTCGAGCGGGCAATCGAAACGTGGTTCGCGCCGGAGGCCGGCGAGCGGTGCCACGACCTGAGCCGGCCGCGGCTCGGCATATCGCTCGGCAGCGACAAGACCGGCAAGCGCGGCATCGGCGAGGTCGGAACGGGCAAAAGTGGTGCGGCGGTCGGTCGTCAACGCGGCAGCTCCTTGGCTTTTTCCACGATGGTATCGGCGAGGCGTTCGAGGAACAGCGCCCCTTCTACTGTACGATGGACGATGACGTTGCGTCGGTCGGCCTCATCGCGCCTGCGGCCGAGAAGCTTCAGTTCGCCCATGGTGTCGAGGGCGCGGGTGATGGCCGGCTTGGTGACGCCGAGCTTTTCGGCAAGCCCGCGCACGGTGTGCGGTGGTGGCTCAAGATAGACAGTGAGCAGCACCGTGATCTGGCGCGGCGACAGGTCGGCGCCGTTCTCGCGCACGGTATTGAGCGAGACGTCGTGCCAGAGTTTGAGAGCCTGAGCGGGGCGCATGTCGATTGGCATGCGCCCCTTCTACGCCGAATTCGTTTCGGAGGCGTTATTATTCTGTCCTCAGCCGAGCGCTTGCTCCAGGTCGGCGATCAGGTCATCGGCGTGTTCAAGGCCCACCGAAAGACGCAAGAGTCCCTGGCGGATGCCGAGTTCCTGCCGCAGTTCCTCGCTGAAGCGCTGGTGCGTCGTCGTCGAGGGATGGGTGACGAGACTCTTGGCGTCGCCGAGATTGTTGGAGATCTTGATGATGTGGAGCTTGTTCACGGCTGCGAAGGCACCCTCGCGGCCGCCCTTCACCTCGACGGCGATCATGGTCGAGCCGCCGGTCATCTGCTTGGCGCAGATGTCGGCCTGCGGGTGGCTTTTCGACCCCGGATAGATCACCTGCTCGATCTTCGGGTGCCCTTCCAGGAAGGCAGCGATCTTCGTCGCGTTCTCGGTCTGCCGGCTCACGCGGAGCGAGAAGGTTTCGAGTGCCTTCAGCATCACCCAGGCATTGAACGGGCTCATGGTTGGGCCGGTCTGGCGCAGGAACACTTGCAGGTATTTCTCGAGGAACTCCTCGTTGCAGAGGACAACGCCGCCCATGCAGCGCCCCTGACCATCGATATGCTTGGTGGCCGAATAGGCAACCACGTCGGCGCCAAGTTCGAGCGGCTTCTGGTAGAGCGCGGTGGCAAACACGTTGTCGACCACGAGACGAGCGCCGGCGGCATGGGCGATCTCGGCCACGGCGGCAATATCCACCACTTCCAGCGTTGGATTGGTCGGGCTTTCGAAGAAGAAGACACGCGTATTTGGCCGCACGGCCGCGCGCCACTGGTCAAGGTCGCGGCCGTCGACCAGCGTACACGAGATGCCGAAGCGCGGCGCCAGATCCTCGACGATGTAGCGACAGGATCCGAACAGCGCCCGTGCCGCCACGATGTGATCGCCGGCCGACGCCTGTGACAGGATGGCCGCCGTCACCGCCGCCATGCCAGTTGCGGTCGCCCGCGCCACCGGCGCGCCTTCGAGCAATGCCATGCGCTCCTCGAACATGGCAACGGTTGGGTTGGAGAAGCGGCTGTACTGGAACCCGGGATCGAGATTCAGAAAACGCGCCTCCGCCTGCTCGGCGCTCTCATAGACGAACCCCTGCGTCATGAACATCGACTCGGACGTCTCGCCCCACTGCGAGCGCAGGGTGCCGCCGTGCACGAGGGCGGTATCGGGATGCCAGTTGACCTTGGTCATGTCTTCGTCCTTCATCGTCGAGGTCCGAAAAAACGAACCCGGCTACGCATAGGCGAGCCGGGTGTCATAAATCGACATGTCCGTCCCGACCTTTTAGCAGCCTTGTTTAGCGTGGCGGCAAGCCGGTCGGCTCAAAGAACCACGATCCATTTCGATCTAGGGGAAGTGCGGATAAAGGTCAAGCTTGCCGCCAATACCAGTTGGTGCAGAACCGGCAAGGGTTCTGCCATAGGCAGCAGAGAACTACGGCGAAATTGTCTACCCTCGTAAGACTGCGTTTGTTATGGCGAGATAATTCCCGCGCCTCCACGGTTTATTGGTTGATGTACCTCAGAATACTGGCCATGCGACTGCGTTTTTGGAGTCCCGATGAACCCGACGACCAGCCTTGATCGCCGATTTTTCCTGCGGGTGATCCTGCCGATGTTCGGTCTGATTGCTCTTCTGCTCGCCGGCGCCATCGCTGGCGTTCTGATGCTTTCATCGAAGCAGAACAACTTGGCTATCGAATTCCAGCAGAGCACGGCAAAGAATGCTCTTCGCCATTTTGCCGACGAGCTCGCCAATGTTGCCGCGGGTATGGCCGGCCGCGACGAAACTGCCGATCATGTCATTGGCGCCTTCGATGCCGACTGGCTCTCCAGCCATCTGACAGTTGAGAAGTTCGATAGTTTCTTCTTCGTGCTCGGCCCTGACGACCGCACGCTGTTCTCCCGTATCGACGGCAGGGTTGTGTCGACGGAAGCGCGCGGCGTGCTGCCACCGACCTTTGGTCAGTTGATTGCTCGCTGGCGGGCGGGGCGCCTTGCCGACACTGTGAGCCAGCTTATCGCGGTTGACGGCGCCCCCGTTCTGTTCGCGATCGCCGGCATCCATGCCGTTGCTGACAAGGGCAAGCCGGCTGATGGCGGTTATCTCCTGGCGATTGGTCGCCGCGTCGACCGCACTAGCCTGCAGTTTATTGCAGAGGCCTTCATGCTGCCGAACCTAAGCTACGAGCCGGCGTTCGGGCATACGACCGATGGTCCCGGTCGCCTGCGCCTGATGAGCCAGGACGGAACCATGGGCGACGCGCTGGTCTGGGATCCCATCCTGCCGGGCGATGAGATCATCAAGGCCATCGGACCGGGTCTGGTGCTGGTATTCGCCGCTTATCTCGTGCTCACGGTCGTCGTGCTGACCTTCGCACGCAGAGCCTCCCGGTTGATCAATGTCAGCGAGGAGAAGGCGCTTCATGATCCTCTTACCGGTCTGCCGAATCGCCTGCTTCTTCTCGATCGCATGAAGCACCAGCTCGATCCGCGGCGTGGCGATGATGCTCGGGCGGCGGTATTTTATCTCGATCTCGACGGCTTCAAGGAGGTCAACGACAATGCTGGCCACGCGGCCGGCGATGTGGTGCTGATGGGCGTGGCCCGTCGCCTCCGCGAGTTCTGCAGAGCCGAAGATACGGTGGCTCGCCTCGGCGGCGACGAGTTCGTCATGGTCATCCCAACGGACGACCGGCGCGTGGCAGAAGCGCGGGCCGAGGCGGTATTGGCGGCCCTGACCAGTCCTTACCATCATAACGGCCGCGCGCTTAACGTTGGTGTCAGCATCGGCGTCGCCATGGCGCCGGAGCATGGACTTGATGTCGGCGTTCTGCTGCACAAGGCCGACACTGCGCTCTACGCTGCCAAGCAGGGTGGGAAGGGTTTGATCCGCTTTTACCGCAAGACGATGCGCCGCGCGCAAGCAGAGAGCGACTTGATCGTTCTTCCCGCCGCGGGAATTTGATGCTCGGCATTCCTGTTTTCATGGAGCGCAAAACAGGCTAGAGCTTCGGAAAGTCCGGCCGGCGCCTTTCCAGCCTCGGCCCCTTATCCTGCCATCCGGACGCTTTGCACGCCCATGACCGAGACTGCCGGCATTCTTCCCGCCCATCGCATCCGCGAGCTGTTCGACCTTGGCGCCATCGCCTCGACTCAGGCGCTCGATGTCGACCAGATCCAGCCAGCCAGTCTCGACCTTCGCTTGGGCCCGGTTGCCCATCGCCTTCGGGCAAGCTTTCTGCCGGGCGATGGCGCCACCGTCGAGGACAAGCTTAGCTATCTGACGCAGCACGACCTCGACCTCACCGCCGGTGCGGTGCTCGAGACAGGCGGCGTCTATCTGGTGCCGGTGCTGGAATCTCTCGCGCTGCCGGATGACGTCTCGGCTTCGGCCAATCCCAAGAGTTCGACGGGCCGTATCGACGTCTTTACGCGTCTCATCACCGATCACGGTGTTGCCTTCGACCAGATCGCCGGCGGTTACCACGGCCGGCTATGGGTCGAGGTGTCGCCACGCACCTTCCCGATCAAGGTGCGGGTCGGTTCGCGCCTCAGCCAGGTTCGCTTTCGCCGTGGCGACGCGCGTCTCGATGACGCGGAACTGGCGTCTCTCCACGCTCGCTTTCCGCTTGTGGATATCGAACCACGCTTCGAACACGGCCTGACGCTGTCCATCGACCTTGCCGGGGCGGGCGAGGGCGCGCTGATCGGCTATCGTGCTCGCCGCCACACCAGCGTGCTCGACGTCGATGCCAAGGCGGCACAGGACGTCGCCGACTTCTGGGAGCCGATCAAGGCGCGCGGCCGGCCGTCACTGATCCTCGACCCGGACGAGTTCTACATTCTCGTCTCGCGCGAGGCGGTGCAGGTGCCGCCCGAGACGGCGGCCGAAATGGTGGCGATCGATCCGCTGGTTGGCGAGTTCCGCGTTCATTACGCCGGATTTTTCGATCCGGGCTTCGGACATGCGCCTGCTGGCGGCAAGGGCGCACGGGCCGTACTGGAGGTGAGGAGTCACGACGTGCCCTTCATCCTCGATCACGGGCAGACCATCGGCCGCCTCGTCTACGAGCGGATGGTCGAAATCCCGACCACCCTCTACGGCCAGGGTATGGGCTCCAACTACCAGGCGCAGGGGCTGAAGCTCTCCAAACACTTCCGTCCATGATGGCAGCGCGCCACCTCTTGACAGCGTCAGGCGAGGCTGCGATTTAGGTCGCGTTGCGGGTGTAGCTCAATGGTAGAGCAGTAGCTTCCCAAGCTAAATACGAGGGTTCGATTCCCTTCACCCGCTCCAGCCTTTGCCGCCGCTCAACCCTCTCGGTGCCAGTGATCAGGCCGTCTGCTCCCGGTTGCGCCTGCGCGTCGCGGCGGCCTTCTTGGCGGAAGCCGAGCGATCTTCCCTCGACCGGGATGCCGAGGCGGCACCACCCCGCCGTCCACCCATTTCAGAAGAAACGTGGGTGTCCGGGCGGCCGCGTCCCGAGCCGGACTTGTTGCCGCCGCCGCTTTCCTTGTTGACGGTCGCCCAGGCACGGCGCTCGGCTTCCTCGTCGGAAACGCCGCGCGAGTCGTAGCTTTCCTCGATATGCTCGGCCTTGCGCTTTTGCTTGTCGGTATAGGCGGACTTGTCTCCACGGGGCATGGAATTTCTCCTTGCTGTGGTTAGGAACAAGGTAGACCACCTGTGATTGCAAAAATTCCGCACGCTGCCGAAGCCCTGCTTGTCGCTGACAGCGGGATATGACCAAGCCCGATCGTCAGCCCTCAGGCGACCAGGCGATCGGCACGCTGTCCTTCGGATCGTAAGGCGCCTTGACGAACACCGCCTTCCACGGCGTATCGCCACGGTTGACCACGTGGTGGCCTTCGCCCGGTTCGCAGCGCAGGAAGTCGCCGACGCCCAGCACATGCAGTTCGCCATTGACATACATGTGCACTTCACCGGCGATCGTCAGGAAGTTCTCCTCGATGTGCTGATGCTTGTGCGTGTTGAAATGCTGGCCGGGCTGCAACGTCACGACGCCGATATCGATGAGTGGGCCGCGCAGAAGATACTTGGGGCCATGATCGCCGAAGCGATAATCGTGTTCGTCTTCTCGAGTTTTGAACATCGTTCCTCCGCCGCTGTCCCCGTCCGGACGGCGGTCCTTGCTGATACCTAGATCTTGATTTCACGCTCGTCCGCCGCGCTCCGATCGTGGGCGCGGCAGCCGCTAAAGGCCTGGGGCCTTCCACATGGAACGGGTGATGCCAGTGTCGACGAGACGGCGTTGGGCAGCGTAAGCCTCCCGCCAGCGCTCGGTAACTTCGCCATAGAGGGCGTGGCGGCTGGTATCCGGCTCATAGCGGCGGCGCCAGCGCACCACGGCGTCGGCTGCCTCCGGCAGAGAGGCATATTCGCCGATGCCGACCCAGGCAGCGAGCCCGGCCGCCAGGGCGGTCGCCTCCGTGACCTCGGGCACCTTCACTGGCAGACCGGTGACGTCGGACAGGATCTGGCTCCACAGCGTGCCCTTGGAGGCGCCGCCGGCAAAAACGAGTTCGGTGAGGGTGACGCCCGCCAGATCGGCGGCGAGCCGAAGGTTTTCCGAGGCGACGATTGCCGCGTTCTCCTGAATGGCGCGGAAGATCTGCGGCTTGCCGCAGATGCTGGCATCCAGCGACAGGTTCAAGAGCGAGGGCGCGGCATGGTACCAGGCGGCGCAGTTCATCACGTCCGAGAAGATGGGCAGAATGCCGTTGGCACCCGGCGTCACTGTGGCCGACTTCTCCTCAAGCAGCGCATAAACGTCGATGCCACGTTCGGCGGCGATGCGCTTTTCTTCGTCGCAAAAGGCATCGCGGAACCAGCGTGTGGTCATGCCGACCATGAAAGCGATGCCTTCGGCCTGGCTGAGGCCGGGCACCACGTGTGGATTGACGCGCACCCGCATGGCGGGATCAGCGGTCGGCCTGGGCATGTTGACCACCTGTTGCCAGAAGGTGCCGCCGAGCACGGCCGCTTCGCCCGCCCGGGCGACACCGAGGCCGAGCGCACCGAGCTGCACATCACCGCCTCCGACCACCACAGGAGTGCCCACGGCAGCGGCGGGCAATATCGGCATCCCAAGTGCGCGTGCCGAGCGCAAGAAGGCCGCTGGTGCCACCGTTGGATGGATCACAGGCGATCTCGCCGGAGAGCCGCGCGACGATCCAGTCGGACAGCATGCACATGCGCGCCATGCGGGCGTGCACGTCCGGCATGTGCCGCTCGATCCACTTGAGGCGGGGGATGGCGCCGAGCGCGAAGGTCTGGCCGGTGACTGCGTAAGCATCGCGCTCGAAGCCAGGCATGGCGGCCTTCAGCGCCTTCGTCTCGTCGGAGGCGCGCGAGTCGACATTGGCGCAGGCCCAGAGTTCGCGTCCGTTCCGGTCCCACAGCACGATGCCTTCGCGCATCGAAGTGGCACTGACGGCGCGGATGGCCGATGCCGGCAGGCCAGCGCTGGCGAGTGCCTTGCGCACGCAACGGGCAAGCAGCGCCCAGTTGGCGACGCAGTCGAATTCCATCGAACCGGGATAGCGAGGATCGCTGAGATGCGTCCACTCCTCCTGTGCCACGGCAACCTGACGGCCGGATAGGTCGAAGATGACGGCGCGGCCGCTGCCGGTGCCGGCATCAATGGCGAGAACATGGGGGGTCATGCTTGGTCTTTCTCGATGATGGCTTGGGCGGTCGGCTCGTCGGTGATCAAAACGTCGATACGGCCGCCACGGGCGGCGGCGAGGATGGCATCGACTTTCTTGGATCCGCCGGCGGCGGCAATCACTTGCGGGATGGCCGACAGGGCGTCGAAATCGAGTCCGACCAGCATCTTGTGGAACGGCAGGTCGAGCGGCACGCCGTTCTGGTCGTAGAAGATGCCGATGATGTCGCCCACCGCGCCCTGGCGGCGGAAGATCTCGAACTGCGAGCGACTGGCATAGCCTGAGGCAATCAACGTCGCTTCGTCGGCGACCGCGCCGATACCGACCAGCGCGTAGTTGGCGGTCCGCGCCATGCTCATCACTTCGACGACATGCCGCTCCGCCCGGATGGCTTCGGCAATGCTCTCCTGCGAAACGACGAGCGGCGCCGGGATGAGATGGACATTCTGGGACGACCGGCCCGAGGCAACGCCTTCGATATAGGCCGAGACGCCGCCGGTCAGACTAACCAACGAAATATCCCGGTAGGAAAGGGTCCGGGCGAGCCGCTGCAGCGTCCCCATAACCGTGGCGCCCCAGCCGACGGCCAGCATTTCCTGATCCTTGAGGCGCCCCATCAGGTACTGGCTCGCCGCTTCGGCCAGCCGGTCGTTGATGTTGCCGGTCTCCTGGGCGGGAATGACGCGCGCTTCGTCGAGGCCGTAGATCTCCTGCAAACGGGCTTCGAGAGCGAAACAGCCGCCGTAGCTGGAATTGATATGCACGTGGATGAGGCCCATCCGCCGGCCACGGTCGAGCATGCGCGACACCTTGATGCGCGACAGGTTCAGCCGCTCGCCGATTTCGCTCTGCGTCAGACCATCGTGATAATAGTGCCAGGCAACGCGGCTCAGCAGCTCTTCTTCGTGCGGCTCGAATGCCAGCTCGTCATTGGCTTCGTTCACGTCACTCACCTTCAAGACATTTGCACGAGCGATATGGCAATCGCATGGGCATGGCGTTTTCGTCGATCATATGATCACGATGTGCACATAAGCGCAAGTCGCGATGTTTATGATCATCATTAAGTCGTGCTGCATTTTAAGCTATCAAAATCGTATTTCAACAGAATCAATAGCTTAATTGCTGCACTTTGTAATGCTATAAATGTGCGTCCGGATTCTTTTGGGTCGCGATGTCACTTATGTGCAGAATCTGGGTTGACGACATAGGCCGTCCAGCGAATAATTCGGTGTGCAATTGATAAGGCGGTGTTCATTTGAACGGTAGGTACTGCTGATTGCAGACCCCGCCCATCCCCCTTTGGAGGACCCCATGGCCGATTTGGACGATGTGAAGGAAGGCAAGGATTTCGGATTGGATAAGCCGGTCGAGGTACAGGCCTTTCCTGTGCGCGGCTCCGTTTCTCTCGACTGGGGTATGCAGGATCGCCTCGCGCGCATCTTCCAGGCCAAGAGCGGTCGCACCGTCATGTTGGCTTTCGACCATGGCTACTTCCAGGGTCCGGCCACAGGCCTCGAACGGCTCGACCTCACCATCCGTCCGCTCGTGCCCTATACCGATGTGTTGATGTGCACGCGTGGCGGTCTCCGCCAGACCATTCCGGCTGACAGCCGCAAGCCGGTGGTGCTGCGCTGCTCCGGTGGTATGAGCGTGCTGACGGAACTGTCGCGTGAACTGGTGGCCGTGGATATCGAGGACGCCATCCGTCTCAACGCCTCGGCGATCACCACCAACGTTTACGTCGGCGCCGAATACGAACACCAGTCGCTCGCCAATCTCGTCAAGCTGATCGACACCGGCAACCGCTACGGTATCCCGACCATGGCAGTGACCGGCGTCGGCAAGGACATGGTGCGCGATGCCCGGTACTTCGGTCTCGCCACCCGTATCTGCGCCGAGCTCGGCGCCCACATCGTCAAGTCCTACTATATCGACAGTGGCTTTGAGAAGGTCGTGGCCGGCTGCCCGGTGCCGATCGTCATTGCCGGCGGCAAGAAGCTGCCGGAGCGCGATGCGCTCGAAATGGCCTGGCGGGCCATCGATCAGGGCGCGGCCGGCGTCGACATGGGCCGCAACATCTTCCAGTCCGATTGTCCGGTGGCGATGATTTCCGCCGTGCGGGCCGTGGTACACGATGGGGCGAGCGTCAATCAGGCTTACGACATCTACAAGGCCGGCAAGGCCAAGGCCGCCTGAGGCTATCAAGGGCCGCGAACCGCTCCGCCGGGCTTCCATGGGACGCCCCGGCGGACCGCCCGGAGGAGGGCGACGAAACGCGGACAGGAATCTGCGTTTCCAATAATAAGTGGAGACTGTCGACATGGCGGGAACCTCGCCGACCGACCAGCGGGCACCGTTGGTCGAAGCCAGGCAAATCTGGAAATTCTTCGGCTCCATCGCCGTGCTGCGCGGTGTCGATCTGACGCTGAGGCCGGGCGAGGTGCACGCGCTGCTCGGCGGCAACGGCGCCGGCAAGTCAACGCTGATGAAGATGATCGCCGGCCTGCATAGCCTCGATCGGGGTGAACTGTTGGTGTGCGGCGAAGATGCCTCGGCCATGACGCCGGTGACCGCCCGCCAGGCCGGCATCCACCTGGTACCGCAAGAGCCGATGCTGTTCCCCAGCCTTTCGGTCGAAGAAAACGTGCTGATGCATGTTCCCGGCAATCGCAAGGAACTGCGTGCCCGTCTCGAAACGATGATCGGCGAAATCGGTGCCGGCATGACGCTGTCGACCCAGGCCGGTCAGCTTGAGGTTGCCGACCAGCAGATGGTCGAAATTCTGCGCGGTCTCATCCGGGACGCCCGTATTCTCATTCTCGACGAGCCGACCTCGGCGCTGACGCCGCGCGAAGTGGGCAAACTGTTCGCTCGTATCCGGGCGCTGACCGCCCAGGGCGTCGGCATCTTCTTCATCTCCCACAAGCTTGGTGAAATCCGCGAGATCGCCGACATCGTCTCCATCCTGCGCGATGGTCAGGTCGTGCTGGCAGGCCCGCCGAAGTCGTTCACCGACGCTGAAATCGTCGCGGCGATGACCCATGTCGAAGGCAGGGAAGATTTTACGCTCGGCCATGCCGCCGTCGCCCCGGCCGAACGCGGTGCCGAACGTTTGCGCGTCGAAGGACTGGCCGGCGAGGGCTTCGCCGACGTTACCTTCTCGCTGCATTCGGGCGAGATCCTTGGTTTGGCCGGCGTGGTCGGCTCGGGCCGTACCGAGCTTGCCGAAACCATCTACGGCATTCGCCCCGCCGCGCGTGGCCGCGTCTTTGTCGAAGGTAAGCCGCTGTCCGGGCATGGTCCGCGCGACAGCCTCGACGCCGGCGTTGTTTACTTGCCGGAAGACCGGCAGGTGTCGGGCCTGTTCGTCAATGCGCCGCTCGTCTGGAACGCCTCGGCGCTGGTGCTGCATCGCGGCCGGCAATGGTTGCCGCTTGCCAAGGAACGGGCCGATTTTTCCGAACAGATCAAGCTGCTGGGCATTGTCTGCGGCAGCTCCGACCAGCCGGTACGCACGCTGTCAGGTGGCAATCAACAGAAGGTGCTGCTTGCCAAGTGCCTCGCCGCCGGTCCGCGCGTCCTCATCCTCGACGAGCCGACGCGCGGCGTCGACGTCGCCGTGCGTGCCGACATCTATCGGCTGATCGACAGGCTGGCCGCCGAAGGCCTCGCCATCCTCCTGATTTCCTCCGACCATGAAGAGGTCGAACGCCTCAGCCATCGCGTGCTGGTGATGAACCACGGTTATCCGGGCGGCATGCTCGAAGGCTCCGACATCACCATCAACGCCATTGCCCGCCTCTCCTTCGGGGTCGGCGCCAACCTGGACGCTGCGCAATGATCATCCGCTTCCTGCAGCGCCACCGTGAAGCCTCGGTCGCGCTGATCATCGTCTTTCTGTTCGCGATCCTCGGTCTCGTCGACCGCAGCTACCTGTCCTTCGACACCGTGCTGCTCGTCTATGGTAACAGCCTGATCCTGTTCGTGCTGGCCATCGGTGCCACCATGGTGATGGCAACGCACGGCCTCGACGTCTCCGTCGGCTCGATCATGGGCTTGGCGGCGGTGGTTGCCGGTCTTTTGATGAATGCCGGCTGGGGTATTCCCGCCGCGATCGGCGTCGCGCTTCTGGTGGGCCTGGTGTGCGGTCTGTTCAACGGCGCGTTGGTATCGCTGCTGAACGTGTCGGCGATCGTTGCCACGCTTGGCACGCTCGGCCTCTATCGCGGTCTTGTACATCTGCTCTCCGGTGGTGCCTGGATCGAAGGCTTGCCGGAAAACTTCAAGGCCTTGACCAAGGCCGGCTCGCTCGGCCTGTCGCCGGTCGCTTGGTTGGTGCTGGTCCTGCTGATCGTTGCCCATCTTGGATTGCGCTACACGGCTTTCGGCCGCTCGATGTTCGCGGTTGGTGACAATCGGGAAGGCGCCCGACTGATCGGTATCCGCGTCAACGAGGTGCAGATCGCCGCCTACGGCCTCAACGGTCTGCTGTCGGCGCTGGCCGGCGTCATCTTCGCCTCGCAGATCGGCTTCATCCCCAACACCGCCGGTACCGGCATGGAAATGCGCGCCATCGCCTCGAGCGTGCTCGGTGGCGTCAGCCTGTTGGGCGGTACCGGTACGGTGCTCGGCGCGGCGCTCGGTGCCTACTTCATGACGTCGATCGATAGCATTCTCGTGCTGCTGCGTCTCGAGGCCTACTGGAACGACATCATCGCCGGCGCCATCCTGCTGGTGGTGCTGATCACCGACGGCAAGATCCGCGAGGCCGTCGATCGCCACCTTCGCTACCAGAAATACCGCAAGTTCATCGACCCGCAGGCAGCTGGCCAGCACGCCGACGCCGCCAAGGCCGCCGCCCGGCCGCTCAAGACGACGCTCGAGACCTCGGAGGCGCGCAAATGAGACTTCATCCTGCCCTCAAGCGTTGGGAAAGCGTACTCGCGCTGCTCCTCGTTGCCGAGATCCTGCTGTTCGGTGCCATCAACCCGGTGTTCCTGCAGCCATCCATGCTGCTCTACGCCACCTCCGACTTTATCCACATCGGCATCACGGCTCTGGCGCTGACGCTGGTCATCATCACCGGTGGTATCGACCTGTCGCTCGGTTCGGTAATGGGCTTGTCGGCGATCACCCTCGGCATACTCTGGGTGGACGGCGTCAATATCTGGGTGGCGGCCCTGGCTGCTCTGGCCGTCGGCACGCTGAGCGGCGTCTTCAACGCCGTCGCCATCCATCTCTCGAAGGTCAATCCGCTGGTCATCACGCTCGGCACCGGCTTTCTCTACGGTGGTGCGGCACTGGTGCTGTCGGGCCTTGCCGGCGCGACGGGCTACGAGGGCATCAGCAACTTCGACCCAGCCTTCGTCAATCTCGCCAATCTCCAGGTCGTCGGTCTGCCGCTGCCCTTCGCCCTGTTCCTGGCGCTGACCGTCGGCTTCATGGCACTGCTGCACCGCACCCGCTTCGGCCGTTACGTCTACCTGATCGGTCAGAACCCGCGCGCCGCCGCCTATGCCGGCACGCCGGTGTTCCGCACGCTGGTGGTTGCCTATGCCCTGACCAGCCTGATGGCGGCGCTGTCCGGCTTGATCCTCGCCTCCTATTTCGGCTCGGCCCGTTCCGACTTCGGCACGACGGCGCTGATGCCGGCGATCACCGCCGTGGTGCTGGGCGGCACGTCGATCTACGGCGGCTCGGGCACCATCCTCGGCACGGCACTGGCCGCGCTTCTGGTCGGCTATCTGCAGACCGGCCTTCAACTGGTTGGCGTATCGAGCCACGTCTCGAGCGCCCTGTCGGGCGGCCTGTTGGTCATTGTGGTTGCCTTGCGCAGCCTCTCGGAAATGGGACGCGTCTGGTTCCAGCACCGGCGTGTCTTGAGGAACGTTGCGGCCGAATGACGGTCTGACGTTTGAGGAGGAAGGCCCGGAACGCAGAGAGTTCAGCCTCGGGGCCATGTCTGGAAGGAGAGCAACAATGAAGTTTGGTACCGTTTCCCTCGCGCTTGCTGTGGCTGCCGCTGCGACCTGCGCCGGCCCGTCGGTGGCTGCCGACGCCACCCGCATCGCCTTTATCCCGAAGCTGGTGGGTGTTGGTTTCTTCACCTCCGGCGGCAAGGGCGCCGTCGAAGCCGGCAAGAAGCTCGGCGTTGAAGTCACCTATGACGGCCCGACCGAGCCGTCGGTGTCCGGCCAGGTGCAGTATATCAACACCTTCGCCAACCAGGGCTTCAACGCCATCGTCGTCTCCGCCGTGTCGCCCGACGGACTCTGCCCGGCGCTGAAGCGCGCCATGTCGCGCGGCATCAAGGTTCTGACCTGGGATAGCGACGTCAATCCCGAGTGCCGCAGCTACTATATCGACCAGGGTACGCCGGCTCAGCTCGGCAAGCTCCTCGTCGACATGGCCTCCGAACAGCACCCGGCCGACAAGGCCAAGGTCGCCTTCTTCTATTCCAGCCCGACGGTCACCGACCAGAACCAGTGGGTCGAGCAGGCCAAGGCGATCATCGCCAAGGATAAGCCGGGTTGGGAAGTCGTCACCACCCAGTATGGCTACAACGATGCCCAGAAGTCGCTGCAGACCGGCGAGAGCATCCTGAAGGCCTATAAGGACGTCGACATCATCATCGCTCCCGACGCCAATGCGCTTCCGGCCGCCGCTCAGGCCGCCGAGAATGTCGGCCGCGCCGGCCAGGTGACCATCGTCGGCTTCTCGACACCGAATGTCATGCGCCCCTACGTCAAGCGTGACACTGTCAAGGCCTTCGGCCTGTGGGATGTCACCAAGCAGGGTGCCATCTCCATCTACGTCGCCGATCACCTCATCAAGAACGGCGCCATGAAGGTCGGCGACAAGCTGGACATTCCTGAAGTCGGCACCGTCGAAGTCAGCCCGAACAGCGTCCAAGGCTACAAGTACGAGGCTGACGGCAACGGCATCATCCTGCTGCCGGAGCGTCAGGTGTTCACCAAGGACAACATCGACAAGTTCGACTTCTGATCGAATTTGCTTCAGCTCCGCGGAACGGCGGTCCCTCCCGTCTGCCGTCCGCTCCTCCCCCGTCGGCTCCCCCCATTTGGCCGATCGGGATTCCGGAGAGCCGGCCGTCCTTCACCGACGGCCGGCCATCCTTTTGCTACCCTGACAATCTGGAGGTTTCGGCCATGCACGTCACGCTCGTTGAGATCAACGTCAAGCCCGACCGCGTCGACGATTTCCTGCGAGTCTTCGGCGCCAACCGCGAAGGCACCCTTGCCGAACCCGGCTGCCGCCGTTTCGATGTGCTGCAGGATCCCACCGAACCCACCCGCTTCACCATCTACGAGGCCTTCGTCGATGAGGCGGCGGTGAAGTTCCACAAGACCACCCCGCACTATCTCAAGGTGAAGGCCGAGCTCGAAGACATCATGACCGGTCCGCGCAGCCACAAGGTGTTCGTCGGTGTCCTGCCGCGCGACTGAAGAGAGAGCCATGTTCCCTTCATCGGATGATCTTGCGACGCGCGACGCGCTGAAGGCCTTCCTGCGTCGCACCGCGCCCTCTCTCAGCGTCGGTCTTCTGGCGGCCGACGCCATGGCCTACGGCACCGCCATCGCTGAACTGGAGGCAGCGGGCACCGCCCTCCTGCATTTCGACATAATGGATGGCGTCTTCTGTCCAGGCTTCACCGCTGGTCCACCGCTTGTTGCGGCATCGCGGACGAACATGCTGAAGGACGTTCATCTGATGGTGGCCGACCCGCTCGGCATCATTCCGGCCGCCTTGAAGGCCGGTGCCGATATCGTGCATGTCCACCCCGAAGGTCTCGCACATCTCCACCGCGCGCTCGTCCTGCTGGATGTCGACACGGCGGGTCATCCGGGACGGCGCGTGTTGCGCGCAGTAGCGCTCAATCCAGCCACGCCGGTTGATGTCGTGGTGCCGGTGCTGCACGCGATCGACATGGTGACGCTGCTCGCCGTCGACCCCGGCTGGAGCGGCGGCGCCCCCGACGCGGCGCTCGGCCGCAAGGTCGAGCGGCTGCGGCAACTTGCCGCTGAAGCCGGGGTGGATCCGCTGATTGTCATTGATGGCGGCATCACCGAGGCGACCATCGGTGCCGCCGCGCATTTTCAGCCGGATGTCATCGTCAGCGGCAGCGCCGTCTTCAAGGCAGGCGCCAGCATTGCCGACAATCTGAACGAACTGCGCCGGGCGGCCGTCAGGCTTCCGTAGACGCGGCGAGTGGCCGATTCTCGGGCGAGCACACGGCTGCAGCCAGGTGCTCAACGCGATCTACAGGGGAATGGGCCGGCTCGCCCAGGCCCGACTGTCCGCGCCGGTCAGCGCTCGCGCAGAGCCAATGCCGCTTCTCTCGATCCGGGCGAGAAGATCGCGGGTGATGGCGTTGACGGCATTGCCGCCACCATAGATGAAGGCCGTGTAGACCTGCACCAGGTTGGCGCCGGCGGCCATCTTCAGATAGGCATCCTCGCCGGTCATCACGCCGCCGACGCCGATGATCGGCAAGGCGCGGCCAACCCGCTCGCGCATCTTGGCGAGCACGATGGTGGAGCGCTCGAACAGCGGCTTACCCGAAAGACCGCCCGGCTCCGCCGCCGTCGGCCCGAACACGCCGCTGCGTGACAGTGTCGTGTTGGAGACCACGAGGCCGTCGGCGCTCCTCGCCGCTACGACGGCGGCGATGTCGTCAAGCGCAGCCTCGTCGAGGTCGGGGGCGATCTTGATCAGCACCGGCGTCCGGCGACCGATGGCTGGCGTTGCTTCGTCGCGGGCCTCGACGACGCGCGCCACGAGGTCGGACAGCGCGGCGCTTGCCTGCAGGTCGCGGAGACCGGGCGTGTTGGGCGAGGAAATGTTGACGGTGAAGTAGGAGGCAAGGCCGGCGAAGGCCTTGATGCCCGTCACGTAATCGGCGGTGCGGTCTGCGCTGTCCTTGTTGGCGCCGACATTGACGCCGATGACACCCGGCCGCCCGCCACGCCGCGCAAGCTGCTTCAGCGCATGGGCATGACCTTTGCCATTGAAGCCGCAGCGGTTGATCACCGCCCCCGTCTCCGGCAAGCGGAAGATGCGCGGCTTTGGGTTGCCTGGTTGCGGCCGTGGCGTCAACGTACCGACTTCCACATGAGAAAAGCCTTGCTTCAGCAAGGCGTCGGCGATCTCGGCGTCCTTGTCGAAGCCGGCGGCGAGCCCGATCGGATGATCGAGCCGCATGTCGAAGAAGTCGACGGCGAGGCGATCGTCCACCACTTTTGGCAGGCCGGGGGCAAGGTTGAGGCGCATGGCGGAGACGGCCAGCGTGTGGGCGACTTCCGGATCGAAGCGCCGGAGCATGGCGGCACTGAACGAGCCGATCAGTTCGGAAAGGGTCATCGGCCGGTCTCCAGGTCGGGGAATTGGTGAGCGCCGTCCGGTCCCAGCGGCAGCGGTACGACGAAGTCCACCGCCGAGAATTCCAGCGGTGCATAGAGATGCGGGAAGAGATCGCCGCCGCGCGAGGTTTCCCATTTCAGCGCCTCGCCCACGGCGGCCGTGTCGACGCCGATCAGCAGCAGGTCGCGCTGGCCGGCGAAATAGAGGCGGGCCGTCTCCTTGACCTGTTTCGCCGACGACAGGTGGATGAACCCATCCTCGAAGTCGATGGATGCGCCGGCAAATACGCCGGTTGCCTCGGCGGCTTCCCACAGCGCGCGGGGCGCGATCTTGTAGACGAGACGATCCATGGCGAACTCCGAAAGGCTGCGGCCTTGCTCTAGAGCATCCAGTCCTCCGATGCCACCCCGCTCAAATCAAATCCCGCACAGGTCAGCTATCGCGAGCAGGCGGCTTGCTCCTTCCGCGAGAATGCAGCATTTCTTAGGTCAAGCGCTCCGGCGAGGGAATTCTGCAGGCAATGGCTCGACAGCAACGGCGGTACGGTTTTCTTACGCACGTGACCGCGCCATTGATTGCCGGCTCGGCGCTGACGGCCGCCGCGCTGTTTTGGTTTTGGGGAGATGCGGAACGAGAAAACTTGGCGACCGCCCGCCCCACCATCATGGATTTCGGCCGGCTACCTTCAACTCGGGTACCGAGGAAGCCGCTGACCGCCGATGCGCCGCCGCCGATCGACGTGGCCGGTCGGCCGACGACCGCTGGCAACGCCGGTGGTGCGCCGGCGCGGGAGTTGCCCTCGGCGCCCCCACCGGCGAACTTTGACGCCCTCTTTTCCCGCATCACCGTTCTTGATGCGGCGCGCTTTAGGGCCATTCGCGACCGCGACCCCCTGACCGTCCATCTCGCCGGCATCAAAGGCGTCGCCTTTTCAGACTCTTGCGAGGGAAGCGTTGGGCGCTGGAATTGCGGCGCAAGGGCTCGCGCCGATCTCGCCCGGCTGATCGGGCCGCGCGCGGTCGGCTGCGTCGGCATCACGGCGGATAGAGAGGATGGCGAAAGCCGTGCCGACTGCTGGGTCGGCAGTCGCAACCTCTCGCTCTTCATGGTGAGCCGGGGATGGGCCGAGCCGGTCGATCCTGCCGATCCACTGCTTGCTCCCTATGCCGTCAAGGCAAAGGAGAAGAAGCTTGGCCGCTACGGGGATGGCGGCCTGCAACCGGACCCGACTTCAGACTGAAAGGCCGGCGCCTGCGCCGGCCTCTGATCGTCGTATCTTGCGCTGGTCAGCCTTGGCCGAGCGTACCGGCAAGCGCCGCATCGATCATCGCAACGGTCTCTTTCAGGCCGTAGAGTTCGACGAAAGAGCCGAAGCGCGGCCCTTTCTCCTGGCCGAGCAACACCTGATAGAGCGTCGCGAACCATTCGAGGCTGACGCCCGGCCCGCCGTCGGGGCTCTTCTTCGAGGGGTCCTGGAAACGCGGGAACGACCGACCGACCGCCAGCACGGCGTCCTGGATCACCTCGCCGGTCGTGGTGACCGGCAGATCGTCCAGCGCATCGCGCAGCTTGGCGAGTGCCTGCCGTTCCTCGTCGTCCGGCATGCGGAAGGTGACGAAGGGCTTCACCCGATCCTGGTAATAGGCCAGTGCGTAGCCGCAGAGCTCGTCGAGTTTCGGATGCGTCTCCGGCGTCACGCCCGGCGTATGCCGGCCGATATACGCCCAAAGCGCGCTCTTGTCGTGAGCATGGCTGGCCGACACGAGGTTGAGCAGCATCGAGAAGCTGACCGGCACCGGCGTCACCGGGACCTCACCGGAATGGATATGCCACACCGGATTGGCGAGTTGTTGGTCGACGTCCATCGTCGGGTATTTGTCGAGGTAGGCGAAATACTCGTCGGCGGCGCGCGGGATCACGTCGAAGAACAGGCGCTTGGCCGTCTTCGGCTTCTGGAACATGTAGAGCGCCAGGCTGTCCGGCGAGGCATAAGTCAGCCACGCGTCGATGGTGAGGCCATTCCCCTTCGACTTGGAGATCTTCTCACCATTCTCGTCGAGGAACAGCTCGTAGTTGAAGCCGTCCGGTGGAGTCCCACCCAACACCTTGCAGATCTTCGACGACGTCTTGACGTTGTCGATGTGGTCCTTGCCGCTCATCTCGTAGTCGATGCCGAGTGCCGCCCAGCGCAACGCCCAGTCCGGCTTCCACTGACACTTGGCGTGGCCGCCGGTCACTGGCGTCTCGAAGCGCTCACCGGTCGCCGGATCGGTCCAGACGATCGTTCCTTTTTCGACTTTGCGCTCCTCGATCGGCACCTGCATGACGACCTCGGTCTTCGGATGCACGGGCAGGAAGGGCGAGTAGGTCCGCCGCCGCTCTTCGCGCAGCGTCGGCAGCATGATCTCCATCACCGCGTCGTACTTCGCCAGCATGCGCAGCAGCATGTGGTCGAAGGTGCCCTTCTTGTATTCCTCGGTGGCCGACATGAACTCGTAGTCGAAGCCGAAGGTGTCGAGGAACTGCCGGAGCTTGGCATTGTTGTTGTGGCCGAAGCTCGGGTAGCCGTTGTCGAACGGGTTCGGCACGTTGGTCAGCGCCTTGCCGAGGTTGGCGCGCAAAAGGTCCTGGTTCGGCACGTTGTCCGGTACCTTGCGCATGCCGTCCATATCGTCCGAGAAGCAGACAAGACGCGTCGGCACGCTGTCGCCGGTCAGCACGCGGAAGGCGTGGCGCACCATGGTGGTGCGCGCCACTTCGCCGAAGGTGCCGATATGCGGCAAACCGGACGGGCCATAGCCGGTCTCGAAGATCACCGGCTTCGATGCGTCTTTCCGTTTCTCGATCCGCGCCACGATCTTCTTGGCTTCCTCGAAGGGCCAGGCCTTGGAGCGGCCGGCCGCGGCGAGAAGCGCGGGATCGGAGAGCAGGGTGGAAGAAACGGTTGCCATCGGTTGCCTCTATTCGAGAAAACCCGGAGTTTCCGGGCGGGCGGACAGTAGGGACGAGCCTTGGAAAGGTCAAGGACGCGGGGTGGTTTTGCGTCGATTCCACGGGCGCGGACGACCGGCACCGACCGCATTTCAGCCGAGAGGATGCTTGCGCTTTTGCCGACGGCGCCTCAAATAGGGTCCCGTTTGACTTTTGCCCGAGGATCCCATGCAGAAGCCGTTGTCCGCCCAGGAAGCGTTGATCTGGGTCATGGTCACTACCGCCATCGCCGACCGTAACATGACCGAGCGCGAACTCAACCAGTTCGAGCGTTTGCTCAGTTTCCTGCCAGTCTTTCAGGGCTTCGAGGGCTCGGTCGGCGAGATAGCCGATGCGTGTTCCGAGAATTTGAAATCGGTCAACGGCATCGACCACATTCTCGATCGGGTGGCGCTGTCGCTGCCGGAGCGACTGCACGAGACGGCCTACGCACTGGCCGTTGAAGTCGCCGCCTCCGACGTCGACGTCAAGCAGGAGGAGCTTGTGTTCCTGCAAATGCTGGAAGATCGCTTCTCTCTCAACAAGCTGGCCGTCGCCGCCATCGAGCACTCGGCTCGCGTCCGCTACCGCAAGGTGGGGTAGGGCGAAGCTCTCAGCGGAATCCACCTTGACGGCCGCCCGCATTGGAGAGATGACCCGGCGGTCTTTCCGCCGAGTGTCCTCATTTTGCACGCTGCCTCTTCCGGTGACCTTCTCGCCGACCGTCGCTACGAATATGCCCGCGCCTATTCTGACGCCGGCGATCACGAAGCGGCGGCCGATCTTTATCTGCAAGCGCTCGAATTGGTGCCCGGTTGGCTGCCGGCCCTGGTCGGGGCAGCCGACTCTCTGACGGCCACCGGTCGCCGGAGCGATGCTGAGCCACTGCTGCGCGAAGCGGCGGCGCGCGACGTCGACGGCTTGTTCGGCACGTCGCTGAAGCTCGCCGCCCTCGGCCTTGCCGAGATGCCCATCGCCCCGCCGGAAGCCTATGTCCGAGGCCTTTTCGACGACTATGCGGACCGTTTCGAGACGGCGCTGGTGGACGACCTCGGCTATCGCGCACCTTGGCTGATCGCTGACCTCATCGAAGAGGTTCAACCTGGGGCTCGCTTTCAGCGCGGCGCCGACCTCGGTTGTGGGACGGGGCTGATGGCCGAAGTGCTCAAGGGTCGGGTCGGGCATTTTTCCGGCTGTGACTTGTCCCCGGAAATGGTTGCCCGCGCCGAGGCTGAAAAGCGCTATCAGGCGCTTGCCGTCGCCGACGCTTGTGGCTTTCTCTCCACGAGCCAAGACAGTTACGACCTCGTCACCGCTGCCGACGTATTGGTCTACGTCGGCGCGCTCGACGTCCTGTTCGGTGTGGTCGCCGACCGCCTTGCGCCGGACGGTCTCCTCGGTTTCACGGTCGAGGAAGCCGATGACGGCGATCTCGTACTGCGTGACAGCCTGCGCTACGCCCATGGCGAGGCCTACGTTCGGCGCGTTCTTGCCGAAGCCGGTCTCACCGTTGTTGCGCTCAGGCGCGACACGTTGCGGTTCGATCATGGTGCGCCGATCCGGGGGCTGGTGGTAGTGGCAAGGCACGCGCCCTGACGACGCCCACGCAAATGTTCTTCACTTGTTCGCGGAAATCGGGCTTACTCGGTAGGTGACCGAGACGAATCTTCTGCCCCCCAAGTTCGAGGCCTGGTTCGCGTCGCGGGGTTGGAACCCGCGGCCCCACCAGCTCGCACTCCTCGAGCACGGCCTTGCAGGCCGCTCCATACTGCTGATCGCCCCAACGGGTGCCGGCAAGACGCTGGCCGGTTTCCTGCCGTCTCTGGTCGACCTTGCGGCGCGCCCCAAGTGGAAGCCGGGTACGCGCCGGCGCGGCGTCCATACGCTCTACGTCTCGCCGTTGAAGGCACTGGCCGTCGATATCGAACGCAACCTCGAGACGCCGGTGCGGGGCATCGGTCTCGACGCAGAAGCTGATCCCGCCGGACATCCTGCTCACCACGCCCGAGCAATTGGCGCTGCTGCTCGCCGGCCGTGATGCCGAAACCTTCTTCGAGGATCTGAAAACGGTGATCCTCGACGAACTGCATGCCTTGGTCACCAGCAAGCGCGGCGACCTCCTGGCGCTCGGCCTTTCTCGCCTCCGGGCCATCGCACCGGCCATTCGCACCGTCGGCCTGTCGGCCACCGTCGCCGAGCCGGACGAACTGCGGGCTTGGTTGGTGCCCCAGGCCCCGGACGAGCCGCTAGCCCTGTCCGAGATCGTCACCGTCAAGGGCGGTGCCCGGCCGGACATCCGTATTTTCGAGGCAGATGAAACCATTCCGTGGGCCGGCCACTCGGCCCGCTACGCCTATCAGGGGCTGCTCGAGGAGATCGATCGGCGCCGCATGACGCTGATCTTCGTCAACACCCGCAGCCAGGCGGAGATGATCTTTTCCGAGCTGTGGCGGCTCAATGACGCCAACTTGCCGATTGCTCTCCATCACGGCTCGCTGGACGTCGGCCAGCGGCGCAAGGTGGAAGCGGCGATGGCCGACGGTCGCCTCCGGGCCGTGGTCGCCACGTCGACGCTCGACCTCGGCATCGACTGGGGCGACATCGATCTCGTCATCCATGTCGGAGCGCCCAAAGGGGCAAGCCGGCTCGCCCAGCGCGTCGGCCGGGCCAACCACCGCATGGACGAGCCATCCACGGCGCTCTTGGTACCGGCCAACCGCTTCGAGGTGCTGGAATGCCAGGCGGCGCTCGACGCCAACTATATCGGCGCCCAGGATACCCCACCGATCCGTGACGGCGCACTCGACGTGCTCGCCCAGCACGTGCTCGGCCGGGCGGTGGCCGGTCCGTTTCGCGCTGACGAATTCTACGCCGAGGTCGTCTCCGCCTATTCCTACCGCCATCTCGATCGGGAGCGGTTCGACCGCGTGATCGATCTGGTTGCCACCGGCGGCTACGCGCTACGCGCCTACGAGCGCTACGCCAAGATCAAGCTGACCGCCGACGGCACCTGGCGGCTCACCCATCCGCGCTTTGCGCAGGCCTACCGGCTCAACGTCGGCACCATCATCGAAAGCCCGATGCTGAAGGTGCGGCTCGGCGGCAAGGCGCGCGGGCGCGGGCCGGTGATGGGCGGTCGTCTGCTCGGCGAGGTGGAGGAATATTTCTGCGAGCAGATGAAGGTCGGCGATACCTTTTTGTTTGCCGGCGAAGTTTTGCGTTTCGAGGGCATGCGCGAGACGGAGGTCATCGTCTCGCGAGCCCGGTCGAGCGATCCGCGCATCCCCGTCTACGCCGGCGGCAAGTTCCCACTCTCCACGTTCCTGGCCGCCGGCGTCCGCCAAATGTTGTCCGATCCGTCCTCTTGGGGGAAACTGCCGGCGCCGGTGCGCGACTGGCTGGCCTTGCAGCAGGATCACTCGCTTCTGCCCAAGCCTGACGAGCTTCTGGTCGAGACCTTTCCCCATCGGGGGCGCTTTTTCCTCGTGCTCTATCCCTTCGAGGGGCGGCTTGCCCACCAGACGCTCGGCATGCTGCTCACCCGCCGGCTGGAGCGCTTCGGCCTGAAGCCGCTTGGCTTCATCGCCACCGATTATGTGATCGGCGTCTGGTGCGCCGCCGACGTCGGCAGTGCCTTCACGCTTGGCGAGCCGACGCTGTCCCGTCTCCTGGAGCCGGATATGCTGGGCGACGATCTCGAAGCCTGGATGGCCGAGAGCTATCTCCTCAAACGCATGTTCAAGGCGTGTGCGATGATCGCCGGTCTGGTCGAGAAGAATGCCATCGGCGCCCAGAAGACCGGGCGGCAGGTGACGGTCTCCACCGACCTCATCTACGACGTGCTGCGCGAACACCAGCCCGACCACATCCTGCTCGAAGCGGCCTGGGCCGACGCCTCCTCGGGGCTTCTGGACCTCCGGCGGCTCTCGGATATGCTGTCACGAATCAGCGGCCGCATCGTGCACAAGCGGCTCGACCGCATCTCGCCGCTTGCCGTGCCGATCATGCTGGAGATCGGTGGCGAGCGCGTCGCGGGTGAGGCCGATGAAGATGTGCTTCGGCAGGCAGCCGACGAGATAATCCGGGAGGCCATGGCGTGACGGCGCTGAGGGCGGGACAAGGAGACGACGACGTGCTGACCACAGGCGGCCTCGTGAACCTCAATGGCGCAGCGGTGCGCTTCGATGCTTCGGGTGTGCTGCATTGGCCGGAGGAACGATTGCTGGTCGTTGCCGACCTGCACCTCGAAAAAGGTTCCTCGCATGGCGCGCGCGGCCGCTTCGTGCCGCCCTATGACACGCGTGCGACGCTCAGGGCGCTGACCGAGGCGATCGGCCGTCTCCGGCCCGAACGTGTCATCGCCCTCGGCGATAGTTTTCACGACGGCGGTGCCGAGGGGCGTCTTGCCCCCGCCGACCTTGAGAACCTTGCGGCGCTGGTCGGCTCGGCCGACTGGACCTGGGTAGCGGGCAATCACGACCCGCTGCCACCGGCTGGCCTCGGCGGCACGCCAGTCGCCGAGATGGCCGTCGGGCCGCTTGTTTTCCGCCACGAACCGCGCGCCGGCCGTGCCGTCGGCGAGGTCGCCGGCCACCTGCATCCGGCCGCCAAGGTTGGACGGACCCGCTCGGTCCGGCGACGCGCCTTCGTCTCAGACGGCAGCCGGTGTCTGTTGCCGGCTTTCGGCGCCTACACGGGCGGGCTCAACGTCATGGATGCGGCCTTCAAGGGCCTGTTCGAGCGGTCGCGCCTCATTGCATGGATGCTGTCGGACGGTCGTGTTTATCCGGTCCGCTCGGCGGAATTCTTGCCGGACTGAGCCCATTCAATCTCTGCGGAATGCCACGCCGGCTAGCCAACCGGTGAAACAGGCCACGACCACCGTGGCGAGACCGTAAAGGGCGGGCTGCCGATGGGCGAGGTTGGTGATCGCCTGCTCGAAGCCACCCTTCAAGATGGAAAAATCCTGTGTCGTCTTGGCGAGCAACGCACCGCCGGAGAACAGGTAGACGGTGGCCGTGTACCAGCCGATCGGCACATTGGATGGCAGCGCGATCGGCGCCCGGAACAGCTGCGGCGACAGGAACTCGACGCCGCCTTCGTTGAGGCTGAACAGGCCCTCCTTCTGCATCAAACGGAAAAAGGCGCCATCGAATTCGGTACGAATAGGCGGCAGTGCGTCCGGCAGACCACGCGTCGGCAGCATGTCGAACCCGAGGCCCTGCCGGGCCCGCACGGGATTTCCCGCGACATCGGCCATCGGCGCCGTGGTGGCGATGGCGAGGAAGGACGGCACGCGCGGCAGCTCGCTGGATGTCCGGTTGATCCAGATGCCAGCGACGCGTTCCTTGCGCCGGGCAACCATCGGGCGCAGCGGACCGGTCAGCGTCACCACCACCTCATAGGGCGCCCCCCGGGCGACGGTCTGCTGATCGCGCTCGACGGTGCCGAAGATGACGACGCCCGAACCGGTGAAGTTGGATTCGATGGAAACGCGCTCGGTCGACAGCGCCGTCACCAGCGTCTCGGCGCGTAGAAGCGAGGGGGCGAGGACAAGGATGGCGGCGAGGAGGGAGCGGGCAATCATGTCAGCTTCCTCCCATTCGGCTGATCGAATAGAGTTCCTCTGGCTTTGCCACCAGATCGACGGCAAACCTGAGACCGACCGCCAGCACCAGAAGACCGAGCAGCAGGCGCAGCGTCTCGCCGCGCAGCGACTGGCCGGCGCGGGCGCCGAACTGCGCACCGACCACACCGCCGACCATCAGGGCGAGACCCAGGATGACGTCCACCGTCTGGTTGGTGGCCGACTGCATGAAGGTGGTGAAGGCCATGGTGCCCAGCGTCTGCAGCAGCGTCGTGCCGATGACGATGGTGGTGGGCACCCGCAGCAGATAGATGAGGGCCGGCACCATGATGAAGCCGCCGCCGATGCCGAGCAACGCGCCAAGGAAGCCGATGGCCGCGCCGAGCGTAATGACCGGCAGCGCCGAGATGTAAAGTCGCGAGCGATGGAAGCGAACCCGGAGCGGCAGACCGGCGATCCAGCTGTGCTGGCCCGGTCGGCGTACCGGCAGTGGCGTGCCGCGTTGCTTGGCGATGATCGCCCGCACCGCTTCCACCGCCATCAACATGCCGATGGTGCCGAGGAAGGCGACGTAACAGAGAGCGATGACCACGTCGAGCTGACCGACGCCGCGCAGCGCCCCGTAGACCCAGACACCGATCGCCGAGCCGATGATGCCCGAGAGCGTGAGATAGAGCCCAAGCTTCAGATCCACCGTCTTCTTGCGCAGGTAGGCGAGGACGCCCGAGGCCGAGTTGGCAACGATCTGCGAGGATACCGAGGCGACGGCGACGGCCGGCGATATGCCGGAGAAGATCAGGAGCGGCGTCAACAGGAAACCGCCGCCCACGCCGAACATGCCGGACAAGAAGCCGACGGCGGCGCCCATCCCGAGCAGCAGGAAGACGTTCATCGGCATTTCGGCGATCGGCAGGTAGAGATCCACGACCTGTCATCCGTTCAAAGGCATCAGGCGAGCAGTATTAGCTTGCAACCCCTTGAGAAAGTGCAACGAAACAACCCTTTGTCATGGCTTTCCGGCAAAAAAACGCATCCACGGCAAAAAGAAAGCCCCCGGAGCGGTGGCGCCGGGGGCGGGAGACCTTGAAGGCCGATCAGATGGTCGGCATGCCAAGCGTCTCGACCAGTGCCTTGTCGATCTCGCCGGTGGCTGGCAGCCCCTTGGAGGTCTGGAAGGCGGCGATGGCGTCCCGCGTTTTGCGACCCATTTTGCCATCGGGCGGGCCGGCGTCGAAGCCGAGGCTCGACAGGACGGCCTGGGTGCGCGCAATCGTCCTGGTAGTATCGACCGACGCCGTATGCTCAGGCGCTGCCGTCCAGGCCGGATCGGCCGGTGGTACTTCCTCGACCTTGGGATCAAGGGGTTTGGGCACCCACGTCTCGACGGCGAGTCGGGCGCGGGCAAGGTCTTCCTTGGACAGGACCTGGGCGATGTCGTCACGCTTCTTGGCGCTGTCGGTATCGCCGGCGGTGGCGGCCAGCGCAAACCACTTGTAGGAGGTCGCGAGGTCGCGCGGCACACCGAGGCCTCGGGCGTAGAGAATGCCGAGGTTGAACTGGCTGTCGCGGATGCCGCGTTCGGCGGCTTCCTGGAACCACTTGGCCGCCATGGCATAATCCGGCGCGCCGAGGCTGCCTTCGGCATTGATGACCGCGAGGTTGTGCATGGCCTTGGCATTGCCGAGGGCGGCGGCTTTGGCATACCACTCGGCGGCGGTCTTGGCGTTACGCGCCGTGCCGGTGCCCTTTTCGTAAAGGCTGCCAAGCCTGTACTGGGCCGGGGCAAGGCCTGCCTCGGCGGCACGGCTGTACCAGACGATGGCGGCGGCAAAGTCTTGCGGCACGCCGCGACCGTCAGCGTAGCGGGAGGCCACTTCAACGGCAGCCAACGGGTCTCCACCGACCGCCGCATCACGTAGCGCCTTGGGTCCGATGGCTTCCGGCAATGTCGGCGCGGCGTTGGCCAGCGGAGTGGCCGGCGCTTCGGTGGCAGCTTCAGGAGACGTGGGAGGCGGCGAGGTGACCGCCGGAACCGGCGCGAAACCATTGGTCGGTAATGCGGGCGGCGTCTGCGAGAAGCCGTCGCTCGGCATCAGCGCTTGCGGAACGGGCGGAATTTCCGCGGCTGCCGGCGGCTTGGACGACGGTGCAACGTCGCTGGCCGGCGCCGACGCGACGGGCGGTTCGGCGGCCGGCGCCTGACTGACCGGCGCTATGGGGGCGGGCATCCCGGTTGCCGTGGCTTCCGAAGACGCAACGGCAGGCGCGGTTGGCTCCGACGAGGAAACCGCGGCGGCCGGCGCGTTGCCAGAGGCCGACAAGCGATGCAGCGTGTCATTGGCGATCTTGACGAGGCCAAGCGCGATCAGCACCACGGCGGCAACCATGGCCGCCTTGCGCAAGTTGAAACTGAACTTCGGCAGGGCGAAGCGCGGCTTTTCGCCAGCAGGAGCTTCAACCTTACCGGTCTCGCCAGGCATGCCGCTACCAGCCGCCTGGGCAGCCCGACGGGCCGCGGCGATGAAGTCGGCTTTTGTCGGCGCACGGGCCGCGTCGGGTGTGGCGGTTCGGTCGGTTGCCGGTGTCGCTTTCGGCAAACGTGGTTTGCCCGATCCGGGTTCGAGCGGCTTGTTGACATCGAAGCCCGGCGGCAACGCCGGCTCGTCCGCCTTGGCTTGCTCCGGTTTGCCGAGCGACGGCTCGACGCGAGGCGCAGGCGCCGACTTCCGGCCAAAGATGCGTGGCAGATCTTCTTCTTCGGCCTCAGTGATGGGGGGCATCCGCCGGGTCAGCGCCTGCTGGATCTCTTCCCAATTGTCTTTGGTGGGGTGTGGTGCCTTAGGCTCGGCCTCAACGTGCGGTTCGTCCCCTCCGACTTCACGTTGGGCGAGACGCTCCACCGTTTGTCCGATGGCCAGCAGCAGGCCGCGATCGCGTTCGGCATCGGCTCGGAGGTCTTCGCCAAGCCGGTTGATGCCGGCTTCGACGTTGGCGAGGCGGGCAGGGGCCTCGTCGCCATGGCGGCCGGCAGCAGCCGCTACGCGGTCGGCAATGGCCTCGACCGACAGCGAGCTCGACATGGTGGAGTCAAGCCGCTCCAGCGCGTCGGCCAGCGCCGCGATTTCGTTCGGCCGGGTTTCGAGGCGGCTGGCAATGTCGGCGATCCGGCTTTCCAGCCGATCGAAGGCGGCGGTACTGATCGACGGCGCATCCAGCCGTTCGATCCGCTCCACCAGTGTCCGTACATCGGCGGCAAGACCGGCGTCGGGTCGGCCAGCTGCGGCGAGCGCGTCCTCTCGTAGGCGTTCGACGGCGTGTTCGAGAGCGGTGACATCCTTGCCGGTGGCAAAATCGATGTCGGCGACCGATCGCGTCAGAACGGCGATGCGATCTTCAATTTCCGAAATACGGCCGTTCGGTGCCGGCTCGGCTAGTTTGGCCTCGATGCGCGACAGGGCCGCGGAAAGATCGGCCGGCAAGGCGCTGGCCGCTGGCCGGAGCTGCGCTTCCAGGGAACGACCGAGTTCGGCGAAACGCTCGTCGAGCGCTCTGATGGCGGCGGCATCGAGTGCTACGCCGGGACGATCGAGAGAGAGGCGCAGGCCGTCGATTTCCTCGGCAAGGCGCGGCAGGCCGTCGGTCGATCGGGCAATGCGTTCTATGGAGGCCGACTGTCGTTCCATTTCGTGGGCAAAGCGCGGGAGCTGTTCGGAGCGCTGCGCCACCTGCGACAGCATGGCGTTCTGGCGTTCGAGGCCCTCTTGCCAGCGTGAAAAGTCGCCGATGTCGCGCTCGATGGCGCGGATGCTGCCGGCGACGTCGTCGAGCCGACGCTCGATAGCGGTAATCACCTCGCGCTTGTCGAGTTGCGCGACGGCGGCGGCAAGATCCGAAAGGCTGCGGCCGAAGTCGCCGAGCACACGTTGGTCGCCAAGCCCTTGGTCGAGCCGTTCGGCAAGGCGATCGAGGCGCGTGGTGATGACACCGACCTGTTCGCCCGACGGCAGCGTCGCGATCAGCCGGCGAATTTCGACAAGGCGTTGCACGAGGTCGCCGACGATGCGCGGATTATCGACGGAGGTGCGGATGTCATCGAGTCGCGCCACCAGCGTATCGAAGGCGCTTTCCAGCGACCGCCCGGAACTCGCCTCGACCAGCCGCTCGATCTCTGCCCGGAGATCGGCCACTTCAGTACCAAGACCGTCGCCAAACGTCGGCATCCGCCGGCGGTCGGCTCCCATTTCCTGACTAAGGGCGCGAACGCGGGCGCCGAGTTCGGTGATATCGGCCTCGTCGCGGCGGCGGCCCCGCCCTGGATCGAGGGCTTCGCGCTTGCGGGAAATCTGATCGATGGCCCGCTGCAGATCGTCTGGCTCGGGAACGCGTGGTGCCGGCCGGGCCGGTCGCCGCTCTTCGGTTGGCGATAGCGTGCGGATGCGTTCGCCGAGCCGGTCGAGAGACGTGAGGATGCGATCGACGGGATCACCATCGGGCCGGTCGTTTCCTGAGCCATAGCTGCTGAACCCGGCCGGCTCTCGGTCGTACTGGCTCGCTCCGCCCATTCCGCCGCCCAAACGAGACGTAGCACGCGACGTCATGATGGTTCTCCCCGTTCGCGACGCCGTCCTCGCGGCAATGGCCGCCGAGACGGATCACCGCCAGGATGTATTCACTGGGCAATTTGCAAAAACAGGGTAAACACCCGGTTAATCAGGCGGTCGGTTTTTGCTACTTTTTAAGCGCTCTGAACGGAACCTTACCAAAACGCACCGAAAAACAACGCTGTCCGTCCTGATGTCGCCCATCCCTTGACGTAAAGGGAAGCTTATGCGCAGTTTGGCTTATATCGGCCGTGGAGCCGTTCCAGCGGCCTTGCTTGGAGGAACAGCGCGTGACCGAAAGCGACGAGCCGGCCGCCGAGGCGCAAATCGGGGCCGTCATTGCCGACAAGCTTGAGGACGACGACGGGCTGCATCCGCGTGGATCGCTGTTTTCCATCGGCGATCTTGCCCGCGAGTTCGATGTCACACTCCGCACTCTGCGCTTTTATGAGGACAAGGGACTGGTCAGTCCACGCCGAGAGGGGCTTAACCGTCTCTATTCCCGCCGAGATCGTGCCCGTCTCAAACTGGTGCTGATGGGAAAGCGCGTTGGCTTCTCGCTGACCGAGATCAAGGGGATGCTCGACCTTTATGATCTGCGCGACGGCCAAGTGGCTCAGCTCAAAGTGGCGCTCGACCGCTTCAACGATCGGATTGCCATTCTGGAGAAGCAGAAAAAGGAAATAGAGCAGGCCTTGATGGAGTTGCGCCGGACCACGGCGGTGGTGAGTGGCCTTTTAAAGGAAAAGGAAGAGAAAGAAGCAGGCGCGCGCCGACCCTGAGCTGAGCGGTATTCTGAGACAGAGTCCCGAAATGCGGCTAGCGAAGAGCAAAGCCACGGCCGGAGGTTCGCGGGCCGCCGAGGCGAAAGACAAAAAACAGCCGCATTGCCGCGCGTGATGGGGTATTCTCCTGCCGAGAGACCAACCGGGAGGACCCACAATGCGCGTGATCCTGGCAGCCCTTCTTGCGTCCGGCACTCTTGTTTTCGCATCAGCCGTCCCGGCCCAGACGCCGTCGACTCAGACGCCCCCAACTCAGTCACCCTCGGCCGATAACGGCTTCAGTCTGCAGCCGGCCGTTGGCGACTATCTCAAGATCGATCGTCGTACGGGCGACGTCTCGCACTGCGCCGCGCGCGACGGTGCCTGGTCGTGTCAACTGATCGCCGAAGATCGTAAAGCTTACGAGGAGCGCATCGCCGAACTCGAGGCGGAGAACGAGCGCCTCAACAAGCGGCTCGCAGCGCTCGAAGCGCAGACCAAAGGCGAGCGGGCGCCGCTTCTCGACAAGGACGACGAGCGACGCGTCCAGGAGTTTTTCGATCTCAGCGACCGGATGTTCCGCCACTTCTTTGATCTGGTCGAGCGATTGCGCCAGCGCGACGAGGGACCGATTTAGCGCTTCGCTTGCCGGAGCGCTCAAAATCCACAGCTTTGTCGGAAAAGTGCAATCCTCGGCGGCTTGGGGCATGGTAGCCCGTCAAGGGCTGCGGCATGATCGCATTTACCTTAAGCACCGCAGGGGAGATTGAGAGATGCTCAAGGAATTCAAGGAATTCGCACTGCGTGGCAATATGGTCGATCTCGCTATTGGCGTGATCATCGGCGGAGCCTTCGGCGGGCTTGTCAATTCGATCGTCGCCGACCTCTTGATGCCGGTGATCGGGTTTATCACCGGCGGCATCGATTTCACCAATCTCTACGTCCAGCTTTCGGGCCCCCCGGTGGTGGGGGATCTCGCCGCCGCGCGTAAGGCCGGTGCGACGATTGCCTACGGCAACTTCGTGACGCTGGCCATCAACTTCCTGATCATCGCCTTCGTGCTGTTCCTGGTGGTGAAGGCGATAAACCGCATGCAGAGGCCGAACCAGCCGGTCGTTGAGGCTCCGCCGGAAGTACCGGCCGATGTCGCGCTCCTCGCTGAGATTCGCGACCTTCTGAAGAAGGGCTGATTGGGACGGCGGTTGCTGCCTGATGGTGATCGCGGCAGCTTCCTCCATGTCTTGCCTTTTGATTCGTTTTTGCGGGCCTGATATTCCCGGTGGACGCGATTCCCGCCGCCCAACCGAGCAAGGCAAGTTCATGACACTCGACGTCGCCGCGCACTTCCTTGACGATATCCGGCCTGTCGCTCGGAATGCGCCACCGAGCGGCATCGTCGAGGTTCATCTTGAGGGACTGCGGCGGCCGGGAACGGCCAAGCTGTGGGTCGGTGAGGGCAGCCTGCCGACGCCTGACAACATTCGCGACGCGGCGATCCGTTCGCTGATGGCCGGCGAGACCTTCTATACCCATCAAGCCGGCCTGCCAGAGCTGAGGGAGGCTTTGTGCCGCTACCATGATCGGCTCTACGGACCGTTCGGCGGTCGGCCCGCCGACGTCAACCGGTTTATCGTCACGGCGTCGGGCATGCATGCCATCCAGATGGCGGCATCCCTGGTCGCCGGTTCGGGCGACGAGGTGATCGTGCCGACGCCCGCCTGGCCGAACGCGCCGGCCGCCGCCGCGTTGTGCGGTGCCGCGGTGCGCGAGGTGCCAATGCGCTTCGGCACGGCCGGATGGGATCTCGATCCTGACGACCTCAAAGCGGCGATCACGCCTCGCACGCGCGCCATCTTCGTCAATTCGCCCAGCAACCCCTCCGGCTGGGTGGCCAGCCGGCAGCGACTCGCCTCCATTGTCGATATTGCTCGCCACCATGGCCTCTGGATCGTCGCCGACGAGGTCTATGGCCGTTTCTGCTATCTCGACGGCCTTGCGGTCGCTCCCTCCTTCCATGAGGTGGCCGAGCCCGAGGACCGGCTGATCTTCGTCAACACCTTCTCGAAGAATTGGGCGATGACCGGCTGGCGCATCGGCTGGATCGAGGTCCCCGCCATCCTCAACGCCACTGTCCAGAATCTGGTGCAGTATACGAGTTCCGGCACCGCCGTCTTCATGCAGCGGGCGGCCGTCGAGGCGCTCGACAATGGCGAGGATTTCCTCGCTTTCCAGATCGCGCGTGCGCGCCAGAACCGGGCGACCGTCATCGCGGCGCTCGCCGCCGCGGGCGGGGTGACGCTGTCGCCGCCAGATGGCGCTTTCTACCTGTTCTTCTCGGTGGAAGGAGAGACCGATACCCGTCAGCTCTGTCTCGACATGGTGCGCGAAGCCGGTGTCGGCCTCGCGCCGGGCACCGCGTTTGGCGAGGGCGGCGAGCGCTTCATGCGCCTCTGCTTTGCTGGCGACCCCGAGGAAATCACCGCCGCGCTCGGTCGCCTTTCGGCCTGGCTTGCCACGCGCCGGCACGGCGCCAGCACTCGTTAGGGTTTTTTGCGGATATGTGGGTTTGAATTTGATCTGAAACAGTTCCTTTTCCGTTGGAGCCGTGCATGTTACATCCGGACTTGCACTGAAGGGCTGTTCCTGATTTGACAGGCTCGTGGGCGAGGTCGTGGCCTCAACGGAACGAGGGGTAGAGCGAGGCGGAGATGGGAGAACTCGAGGACCGCAGGACCGCGGTTTCGGAGGCTCGGTTCGAGAGCCTTCTCGATACCGCCGCCGACGGCGTCATCGTCATCGACGAGACTGGTCGCATGCTGGTCTTCAACAAGATCTGTGAGCGCCTGTTCGGCTATACGTCCGAGGAAGCGATCGGCCAGAACGTGTCGCTGATCATGCCGCCGGAATTCTCCACCTCCCACGACCGCTTCATGGGCAACTACCACCGGACCGGCGAGAAGCGGATCATCGGCATCGGCCGCGAAGTCTCCGGCATGCACCGTGACGGCACCGTTTTCCCGCTGGAACTTTCGGTAGGGGAGGCGAAGACGGCCGAGGGCCGGCAGTACATCGGTGTGCTGCGCGACCTGCGCTCCCGCCGCGCCGTGGAGCAGCGCGTATCGCAGCTCCAGGCCCAGGTGGTCCATATGACGCGCCTCTCCGCCATGGATGAGATGGGCGCTGCAATGGCGCACGAACTCAACCAGCCGCTCACCGCATTGCTGCTCTATCTTCAGGCCGTGGCGCGCCAGGTCAAGGCTTGCCACGCCGACAACAAGCCGCCAAGCGACAAGATGCTCGACGTGCTCGACAAGGCGGTCCTGGAGGCCGAGCGAGCCAGCCATATCGTCCAGCGCATGCGCCAGATGGTGGAGAAGCGCGACCCGGAACGCGCCACCGTCGATTTGCGCGAGGTGGTCAACGAAGCGCTCGACCTCAGCGAATTCGTGGCGCAAGGCGCCACCGTCACCATCCGCCGCGTCTTTGGCATGACGCCGATTCACGTCGACGCCGACGCGACGCAGATCCAGCAAATCATCCTCAACCTGCTGCGCAACGCCCTTGAGGTGGCCAAGGAGAGCGAGGAGCGCTGGGTAAAGGTATCGATCGGTTCCGACGATCGCTCGGCTTTCGTGTCGGTGACCGACAGTGGCCCCGGCTTCTCCGAAGATGTCGGCAAGTCCCTGTTCAGAACGTTCAGTACGACCAAGAAGTCCGGCATGGGGCTGGGGCTCGCCATTTCCCGCGCGATTGCCCAGAATCATGGCGGCGATCTGATGGCCGATCCCGGCGGAAACGGGCAGGGCGCGACGTTCACGCTGATGCTGCCGATGCATCGGCCGGACGAGGCGGAAGACGATACGTGGGGGTGAGAGACGGCGTGGCTGGCGCCGGTGGGAGCAGACAAGCATTCAACATGATCGCCCTAAGGGCGATAGCTGGCGCGGCGGGAGGTTTCGCCGTATAAATACTTAGACCAACAAAGTCCGCCGCGTCTTTTGCGGGACCGCTTCTTGAGGCGGGAAGCTGGAAAGTCGCGGAGCGGACGCGATCCATGGATTTGGCTAGCCGGGCGGGACCTTGGCAGTCTTCAGGGATCCTCAAATCGAGGAAGGGTGACATGGCTGAAACAGAAGGAAAAATCTTCGTCGTCGATGATGACGCCTCGGTGCGCGACGCGCTGTCGGTCATCTTCGAGATGGAAGGTTACAGTGTCAGGGCGTTCGCGGACGGCGATCAGTTCCTGACGGCGCTCAAGACGGACAAGCCGGCCTGTGTGCTGCTTGACGTTCACATGCCAGGCAAGTCCGGTCTCGACATTCTCCGGTCGATCGATGTCGGCACCTTCCCGTCGCCGGTGTTCATCATCTCCGGTCAGGGCGATATTCCGATGGCCGTGAGCGCCATCAAGGCCGGCGCCACCGACTTTATCGAGAAGCCTTTCGATGCCGATACGGTGGTGACCCGCGTACGCGAGGCAATCGCCTCCTACAGCCGCCATATCAACGGCGGAGCGCCCAGCCTCAGCTTCCCTGGGGCCGAGCACCTCACGCCGCGCGAACGCGACGTTCTTCAGGAGATCACCGGCGGCGCCTCCAATAAGGAAGCCGGACGCCGTCTCGGGATCTCGCCGCGCACCATCGAGGTGCATCGCGCACGCATCATGGAAAAGCTCGGCGCACGCAACGCCGCCGACCTCGTCCGCATCGTGCTGACTGCGCATACGGGAGATCACGGATAAACATTGCCGGTCGATCAAGGCACACTACTTTTTCCTGCGACTGGTTTGCGTATCGCAGATGAAGAGTGTTGCTGATGTATATCATTGTTGAGGACGATCCTTCGGTCGCCGACGCACTGGAATCCCTGCTCTCCGGAGCGGGATTGCCGGTGTGTGTTTTTTCCAGCGCCGAGGAGTTCATTCATTCTGCGTCTTTGACGCCTGAGGACACGATGATCGTGGATCTCGGTCTACCCGGCATGAGCGGTGGCGAACTTGTCCGCCACCTCGAGAAAGCTGGGGCAAATCCCAAGGTGATCGCCATTTCTGGGAAGTCGTCGCGGACCATCGCCCGCGAGACCGAAGGCTTGTCAGCTCTCAAGATTCTGCGCAAGCCACCGGCCGCCGACTGGCTTGAGGCTATCACCGCCTGATCCTGCCTGCCTCGTTGGTGATCTGGTCGCCCGGCTCGCCGGGCTTTTTTGTCTTGTGGCCCTTAGGACATATGGCAGTACGTAGCCGTATCATCCATGTTGGCAATCGTTTTTTGACTGCAACATCGGCCTCCGGACGCTGGGGGATGATGGCCGTGGGGGTGCCGCCTGGCCTGTTGGCCCAGACACGGGCGTTGTCCCGGTCAACTTTCCTTCGAAGGTTAAGTAACCAAACGAATTACCGCAGGGCGCATTTGTCCATATTGTGACATTATCGATAGTGGTGCGGCCGAAGCGGACGGGTTTCGGTCGAGCTGACGGAAAAAGGAACGGCCATGGACGGATGGCCGGTCGATCTTCCGGTGGCCCGCTGACCACGTGTCATCGAGCATGTGTCATCGAGGAGGGATCGATGTTCATTGAGAAAAAGACGTCATTCGACGAGAGCTCCGGCGCTGGCAGTTTCGATAGTGGGCGCCACCGGAGCCGTTATGCTGGCACCAGAGTGCGTGCGCCGGTCGACGACAGCGCCTGGACGAACTATCGCGGCTCGTCGCGTGCCCGGCTCGATCGCCACGATGCCCATTCCGTATTGTTCCGCGAGGACGACGCGGCCAGCCATCTCTATGAGGTGGTCAGCGGTCAGATCATGCTCTATCGCCTGCTTGGCGATGGTCGCCGCCAGGTCGTCGATATTCTTGGCGAGGGCGACCTCTGCGGCCATTCGCTGACGGGTCTTTACGATTGCACCGCCGAGGCGCTGACGCTGGCAGAGGTGCGGATGCTCGACCGTCGCGACATCGACCAGTCGACCGAGTTGCTCGCCCACGTCAATCGCTGTCTGTTGACGCGGATCGAGGCGCTGCACAGCCATACCGTATTGCTCGGGCGCAAGTCGGCCACCGAACGGGTGGCGAGCTTCCTGATGCGCTTCGTGCCAGGACGCGGCGTTGTCGGCTGTGTTGGGCCAGAGCGGCACAGCGCCGATACCGAATTGGTGGTGCTGAAGATGACACGGCAGGAGATCGCCGACTTTCTCGGCCTCACCATCGAGACGGTGAGCCGCGTGCTGTCCGATCTCAAGCGGCGCGGTGTTATCTCCATCGAGCGTAACGACCGCATCCGCCTTGTCGACGTTTGCCGCGTTTGCAAGATGACCGGCATTCACTGAGCTTGACCGCCGGTTACACCGCAACCGAATGCCGCCCGCCCATGCCGAGATAGGCATCGAAGGTGGAAGCGACGAGACGCGCCAGTTCCGCCCCATGTCGGACGATGGCAACCCGTCCGTCGTCCACGGTCACCCATCCGGCGTGGACGAGCGGCGCAAGCTTGCCGAGATCGTTGGCGAAGACGGCGGGATCGGTGTTGTGGCGCGCCGCGGTGGCCGAAAGGTCGACATCGAAGAAGCAAAGGATCTGCTCGATCACGTCGGCTCTGAGCCGGTCTTCGAGCGTCAGCGCGCGTCCCCGCTCGGTGGCAAAGTGGCCGTTGACGATGCGCTCGCGCCAGTTGCTGGTGTCGGTGACGTTTTGCGCGTAGCCGGCGGGCGTTCGGCCGATCGAGGAGGCGCCGAAGCCGATCAGCGTCTCGGCGCGGTCGGTGGTGTAGCCCTGGAAGTTGCGTCGAAGCGTCCGCTTCGACAAGGCCACCGCCATGGCATCGCTTGGCTTGGCGAAATGATCGATGCCGATCGGTATGTAGCCAGCCGTGGCGATCGAGTCGTGTGCGGTGCGCTCGAGCTTGAGCCGCTGCTCGCTGCCCGGTAGCTTGGACGTGTCGATCAGCTTCTGATTGACGCGGAACCAGGGGACATGGGCATAGCCGAACAGCGAAATGCGGTCGGGTGCGAGTGCGACCGCCGTCTCGATGGTGCGCCGGATGGATGAAACGCTCTGTTCCGGCAAGCCGTAGATGAGGTCGAAGCTCAGCGAGGAGATGCCGGCGTCTCTCAATTGCTCGACGGCGGCAGCCACTGTTTCGGCCGGCTGAATACGGCCGATCGCCACTTGAACCGCTGGGTCGAAATCCTGTACGCCCAAACTGGCCCGATTGACGCCGATGCTGGCGAGGAGGCGCGCCCGCCCCTCGCCGAGATGGCGAGGATCGAGTTCGATGGCATGCTCGGTATCAGGCCCAATGTCGAAGAAGCGGTGGAAATCGCCGACAATCGCCTCGAAGGCGGCGGCGGACAGCAGGTTGGGCGTGCCGCCGCCCCAATGGATGTGCGACACCGTCCGGCGACCGATCCTCGCGGCCACCATGGCGATCTCCGACCTCAGCACCTCGACATAGGCCTCGATCGGCGCATAGCGCCGGCTCGCCTTGGTGGTGCAGCCGCAGTAGTGGCAGATCGAATGGCAGAAGGGGATGTGGACGTAGAGCGAGATGGGACCGTCAACTGCCCGGTCGAGGAACTCGCCATAGCTATCCGCTCCAACCTCGGCGGAAAAATGCGGCGCCGTCGGATAGGAGGTGTAGCGCGGTACGGTGGCGCGAATGAGGGCTTCGAGGGAAACGGCTTCGTCCTGATGGGTCATAGACAATCCTTGGCGCCAACGGCCAATCGAGACATTGATCGGCGTCAAGCGCGGCGATATCTGGCCGAATCAGCCGACCATCGCCTTTTCGGCAGTCGGGTATGTGCCTCCTGAACCGACTCGCTTGCAACGGTCACGATCACGCTCTTGTCGCACATTAAAATTAGTCCATTTTGATATAGGCAAAACGTCTGGAACTGGGGTAAACCCCGTTTGTTCCCGGATCGGCCTTGACCTTTATCAAGGCTGGTGTGCGTAGACCCCACTAGGTTGTTTCCCGTGCTCCGGACGCGACGGTCCGGGGTGGGGAGGCCGGGGGCGTTGGCAAACGGGCGAGGCGAGACGCCCGTTGGCGACGGCAGGCGATCTCCGACAGAAGCGGGGCGACGAACATGACGGCGTTGAGGGCCAAACCTCTGATGTCGCTCGAGGAAACCGGCTACTCGGTTTTCCTGGGGCTGCTCTTTCTCTATTGCGTTCTGGCCGCCGGCAAGGCGGTCGATCCGGTCTTTGCCTTTCATGCCACCATCGGCGCCATCGCGTCGGCGGCCGGTATCTTCCTGATCGTCAGGTCGTTCATCGACCGCGATGGACGCGTTGAGCCGGACGAGATCAACGGCAAGCCGAACTACAATCTCGGCCCGATCAAGTTCGCCTCGATCGCTGCCATGTTCTGGGGACTCGCCGGTTTCTCGGTCGGCATCTGGATCGCCCTTGAACTGGCCTATCCGGTTCTCAACCTCGGTCTTCCCTGGACAACCTTCGGCCGCCTCCGGCCGCTGCACACGTCCGCCGTGATCTTTGCCTTTGGCGGCAATGTCCTACTTGCGACCTCCTTCTACGTCGTGCAGCGCACCAGCCGGGCTCGTATGGCGGGTCTTGTCACGCCGTGGTTCGTCATTCTCGGCTACAACGTGTTTATCGTCCTTGCCGGCACGGGCTATGTGCTTGGCGTCGGGCAGGGCAAGGAATACGCCGAGCCGGAATGGTACGTCGACCTCTGGCTCACCATCGTCTGGGTCGCCTACCTCCTGGTCTTTCTGGCGACGCTGTGGAAGCGTAAGGAACCCCATATCTATGTGGCGAACTGGTTCTATCTGGCCTTTATCGTCACCATCGCCATGCTCCATATCGTCAACAACGCGGCGATACCGGTCAGCATCTTCGGCTCCAAGTCCTACGTCGTCTGGTCGGGCGTGCAGGACGCCATGGTGCAGTGGTGGTATGGCCATAACGCGGTGGGCTTCTTCCTGACCGCTGGCTTCCTGGCCATCATGTACTATTTCGTGCCGAAGCGCGCCAATCGGCCGGTCTATTCCTACCGGCTGTCGATCATCCACTTCTGGGCGTTGATCTTCCTCTACATCTGGGCCGGTCCCCATCACCTTCACTATACCGCGCTGCCCGAGTGGGCCTCGACCCTTGGCATGGTGTTCTCGGTGATGCTGTGGATGCCGTCCTGGGGTGGCATGATCAACGGCCTGATGACGCTGAGCGGTGCTTGGGACAAGCTCCGCACCGATCCGGTATTGCGTCTCCTCGTGGTGTCAGTTGCCTTCTACGGCATGTCGACCTTCGAGGGACCGCTGATGTCGATCAAGTCGGTCAACTCGCTCAGCCACTACACTGACTGGACCATTGGTCACGTGCATTCCGGCGCGCTCGGCTGGGTGGGCTACGTCTCCTTCGGCGCTCTCTACTGCCTAGTGCCCTGGATCTACGGCAAGCGGGACGTTTACTCGCTGAAGCTGGTCGATTGGCACTTCTGGATCTCGACCCTGGGTATCGTGCTCTACATCACCTCCATGTGGGTATCGGGCATCATGCAGGGCCTGATGTGGCGCGCATACACCAACCTCGGCTTCCTGCAGTATTCCTTCGTCGAAACGGTCGAGGCGATGCACCCCTACTACGTCATTCGTGCGTTGGGCGGCATTCTCTTCCTGAGCGGCGCGGTAATCATGGCGGTCAACCTCTATCTCACCATTCGCCATGGCGAAGCCGAGAAAACGGCCGCTGACGTGGCTCTGGCTCCGGCCGAGTAAGGAGACGACTGATGAGTCTCATGCAAAAGCATGTGGTGTTCGAGCGGAACTCCATCGTCCTCCTGATCGGCATCCTGATCGTGGTGGCTATCGGTGGTCTGGTCGAGATCGTGCCG
>JAGSYV010000175.1 GCA_018262505.1 Pseudomonadota bacterium | reverse complement strand
CTCGATGGAGGCGATCGCCCAGGAGGCCGGCGTCAGCAAGGCGACGCTCTATTCCCATTATGGCAGCCGGGACGAGCTGTTCGCGGCGGTGATCTGGGCTTCCGCCGCCGATCGCTTTTCTTCGGTTGCGCTGTCGGGCGGGACCGGAGCCGAGGACTTGAGAAAGAAGATCGAACAACTTGCCTTTGCCGTGCTCGATCTGCTGCTGTCGCCCGACACGGTGGCATCCAACCGGATGGTCAGCGCCGAGGCCCGGCGGTTTCCAGAGCTCGGCAGGCTCTTCTACGAGAACGGGCCCAATCGGCTGATCGGCCGGCTGGCGGCGCTGTTCGAGACGGCCATGTCGGCCGGGTTGTTGCGGTCGTGCGACAGTCGCGATGCCGCCAAGCACTTCATCGGTTTGGTGCGGGGCGATTTGCAGCTCCGGGCGATGCTGGGTGACGACGCGGCGTTGTCGGACGCCGAGCGCCGGCACGCGGTCACCACCGGTGTCGATGTGTTTCTCGCCGCCTATGCGTCGATGGGGGCTTAGCCCTCGGTCTTCGCCTCTTGCTCGCCGTCCCTCACGATCGCCTTGGCGGTGAAGACGAACTGGCAGCGCACGCCGTCGGGGGCGGCGAGCCAGTCGGCCCGGCCCGCCGGGTCGTGGGCGAGGCTGTTGCGGATCAGCATCGAGCCGAAGCCCTTGCCGCCGGTGCCGGTCACCGGCGGGCCATTCATTTCGCGCCAGTCGAGCGTCACCCGCACGCCATCCGACTCGGGGCAGGGGGTAATGGCCCAACGGATGACGACCCTGCCCTCGGGCACCGACAGCGCGCCGTATTTCAGGGCGTTGGTGATCAGTTCGTGCAAGGCGAGGGCAACGCCGAGGCCGGTGCGCGGCGCCAGCTCGGCGTCGCCGTCCGCCTCGATGACGATCCGGTCGTCCAGTTGGTAGGTGATGGTGAAGGTGTCGCGGACGATCGTCTGGAGGCGGCTGTCCGTCGGGCCGGCCAGGATGCGCACCTGGGCCTGGTTGAGGGCGGCGATGCGGTCGCCGAGGCTCTTGCGGGCATCCTCCAGCGAGGTGGCGCGGCGCAGCGTATTTTCCGAGATGATCTGCATGATCGTCAGGATGTTCTTGACGCGATGGGCGCTCTCGCGCGCCACCATGTCGAGCCGCTCCTCGATCTGCTTTCTCTGCGTCAGGTCGTGCACGGCGCCGAGCACGCGCTCGGGCTCGCCATAGACATCGCGAACGATGGTGCCCCGGGCGCCGATCCAGGTGACGCGGTTGTCGATCAGCAGCCTGAACTCGTGCGACGTCTCGATCTCGGGGCCGACCGTCTTCACCAGGGCGGTCAGTCGCGGCGCGTCGTCGGGATGCAGGCGTTTCATCACCTCGTCGGCCGGCACGCCGTCGGGCGTGTTCGGCAAATGGAAAAGCTCTCGAAACAGCCGGGTGCCGTACACCCTGTTGTTCTTGAGGTCCCAGTCATAGGTGCCGAAACCGCCGCCGTCCTGGGCGAGGCGCAACAGGTCGGTCTGCCGCTGCAGGTCGCGCTGGGCGCGCCAGCGTTCGGTCACGTCATGGCCCTGGATGAAGATACCCGTCACCGCTCCCGCGGCATCGCGGATCGGCTGGTAGACGAAGTCGAGATGCCGGAGTTCCGGTTGCGCCTCGCCATTTCGCAACAGGAAAACGGGTGTGGCCTGGCCGGTATAGGGATGTCCCGATTGCCAGACCTGGTCGAGGATATCGACGAAGCCCTGATCCACGACTTCCGGCAGCGCCTCGGCCAGCGGCTGACCGATCAGGTTGTCCCGGCCGACCAGATGCCGATAGGCTTCGTTGGCCAGTTCGAAAACGTGGGTCGGGCCGGTCAGCACGGCGATGAACCCCGGTGCCTGCTCGAACAGGTCGCGCAACAGGGCGATTTCGCCGAACAGCTTGTCGCTCGCCGTCTGCACGGCCTGCGCCCGGGCCAGTACGCCGGATTCGGCCATGTTGGCGCGGGCGTTGCGCTCGCGCAGCCTCTGAAGCTCGGTGACGTCCTCGGTGTGTTGCATAATGTAGGCGAGTTCGCCGCGCTTGTTCTTGAGCGGCATATGGGTGGCGCTCCAGAACCGGGTGACCGGCGGCTCGCCGGGCCGCGACGTGCTGTAGGGCAGGAGCGCGATGTGGTCGGGCCGATTGGTGGCGAGCGCCCGGCTGAACGAATTCGTCAGAGTCCGATATTCGTCCGACTGCGGGTCGGCCGGGAAGGCTTCGAACAGGTGCCGGCCAATGATCTCTTCCCGGCTGGTACGGCCAACCGTCTTCAGATAGGCGTCATTACAACCGACAATGATGAGTTCCCGAGTAAAAATTACATACGCGTTGGCCGAAGCATTGAATATCTCGATGAGATCCAGATCGTCGGCAGGCAGTTTGCTGAACATTGTTGTTTGACCGAGATGAAAGCCTTCTAAGAGTGCCAAAAATAGTCTTAGATTTCAATTGGAAAGTTGTGTTTTCGGCTTGGGGTGCTGCGATCAACTGGTGAAGTAATACCATCGCAAGCGACCATCCGGTCAGGTCGGATGAACCGTGCAGACAGCTTAGACGCCGGTTGTTGGCGCCACCGAAGCCTAAAGCGGAAAGGCGAGGCGGAAATGATCGGAATGCTTAACTTGGGACATATTTCAGACTCCCGGCCTATCCATGTCTATTCGGTTCATAAACTCGCGGGACGTTCTGGACGGCGTCGCATTGCTGGAAATGCTGCGTGAGAGCCGCCCGGTGGCGCCGGCCTCCGCGAAGTCGGTGCTCTCCTGTGCATTTCAGTTTGTTCGGCCGGTCTCGCCTTCGACCCGCTTTATCAATCGTCAGGGAAGAGGAGGCGGATGAGGGCGCCTCCGCCCGGGGCGTCTTCAATCCGAATGTGGCCGCCATGCGCCTCCATGATGGTGCATACGATCGCTAGCCCGAGGCCCGCCCCGCCGGTGCCGCTCTTGTCGACACGGTAGAAGCGTTCAAGCACTTTGGCGCGCTTCTCCTCCGGGATTCCGGCGCCATGATCGCGAACCGAATAGCCTCTGTCTGGGCCGGCGGTCACTTCGACAGCGGTTCCCTTGGGGGTATGCGCGAGCCCGTTCTCGATGACGTTTCGCAGCGCTCGGCCGATTGCCTCGTCGTGGCCCCGGATCGTCGGAGCGCCGGCATCGTTGAAGACGATTCTTCGGCCGCGCGCCACGGCCAGCGGCGTGAGGTCGGCGACGACAGTCCTGGCAATGGCGCAGAGATCGGCGCGCGCGCCCTTGTCGATCTCCAGGGCCGTTGCGTGCGACATATCGAGCATCTGATCGACAAGCCGCCGCATGCCCTGCGCATCCTCCAGCAGCTTCGATTTCTCGTCGCTGTTCGGCAGCTTGCCGATGCTGAGCATCATGATGGCCAGCGGCGTGCGCAATTCATGGGCTGCGTTGCCGGCAAACTCCCGGAGTGTCACGACCGACCGTTCGATGCGCTCAAGCATGCGGTTGACCGCCGCCACCAGTGCCTGCACCTCCCAGGAGGTCGTCGGCGCCTCGATCCGCGTGGAGATCTGCGCCGGATCAATCCGGTCCACTGTCGCAATCGCCGCGTTGAGCGGCTTGAGCGTGCTGCGAACCACGCTGAAATTCGACAGCAGAAACATGATCGACAGCAGGATGAGCGGGAATACGACGTGGAAGCGGATCTCGTTGTAGATGACAGGGATGAATGGCCGAAAGCCCTGGCCGGAAACCGCGACCGTGATCCAGTAAGGGTGGCTCGAAATGGTCACCCGGCGCGTGCCTGACAACAGGAAGCGGTCGCCCCAGCTTTCGCGCTGCGTGCGGATCACCAGGAAAGACGCCGGTGGGTCATCGGCGAGCCTCAGATCCCCGTCGTCGTAACGGGCGATGACCTGGCCGCTGCGTTCATGAACGACAAACGCCCGCCGGGTATTGGGTGCGAGAGGATGCTTCAAGTCATCCTGGATGACCATGCCGGTCCCGCCCGGTGTCAGGGGGATGCCGTCCGCTATTCGGTTCGCTTCGGCCGTCAGCAGGAGCTGATCGAGTTCGTTGGGGTTGTTGACGTACATCCAGACGACGGCGAGCAACTGAGCCAGCGTGAACACGACACCAACGACACCGAGCCGGATGGATAACTTGAAAAACAGGGTCTGTCTTGCTCGCGCTGCCTCGTTCCTCCCCACGTCGGTGACCACCTTTCATCGGATACTGTTGTCGCACACGGGCTGCTTTGGCGTCAGCATGTAGCCGACGCCGTGAGCCGTATGCAAAATAACGCCGGCTTTTGCCGTCGCGAGGCGACGACGCAAGCGAGAGACGGCCGCCTCCAGGGCGTTGGGGGTGACGTCCGCCGAGAGCGAATAGAGGGCTTCCTCAAGGCTCTCTTTTGTGACGACATGTCCAACCCGGCGCATGAGGTGTTCAAGAAGATCGAGTTCGCGCGGCGACACCCGGATGACGATCCCTGAGACCCGCACCTCCCGTTCGGCACTGTCAAACTCAAGATTGGCGACCGTCAAGGTGGTGCCGAGGCAGGCGCCGGGCCGTCGCAGCAGAGCACGGCATCGGGCCGCCAGTTCGGGCATTTCAAATGGCTTGACCAGATAATCGTCGGCGCCTGAATCGAGGCCTCTGACCCGATCGTCGAGGCCGTTGCGAGCGGTGATCACCAGGATGGGTGTGGGGTTTCCAGAGCGCCGGATCGTGCGAATGAAGTCGATCCCATCACCGTCCGGCATTCCGAGGTCGAGCAGGGCGATGTCGTAGTTGATCGCCGCCGCTGCTTCTTTCGCGCCGTCCAACGTGGCGAACCAGTCGAGCGCGAAACCCTCCTCGGTCAGGCCGTCGTTGATCAGGGACGCAAGCCTTACATTATCCTCGGCGAGCAGGACCCGCATGGTCAATATCCGTTCCGGTAGCCGGGCGTTTGCACCCCACGATCATCGAAAGAACGAGATTCTCCCAGTGAAAGACGCTTTCGGCAAGTGCCGCGGCGACATGCCGTGCGGCCATGGCTCAATCTACGTTATTCTCGACGATCTCACCGTTGACGGGGTTGAAATAGACCTCTGCCTTGCGGCCATCCGCAGCATAGCCATAGATTTCATAGCAGCTTGTGTTTGTCTTCTTGAATACCTTGATATTCGTGTAGCCCATTTCAGTGAGTTTCTGTTTCATGTCTGCTTCACTGAGCCATTTTTCTTCCGGCTCCTTCGTGCAGGTGGGGCTGGCCAAGGCCGCGGACGAGGCGACGCACAGACCAATGATCGCGACTCCAAGCGCCAATGTTTTACGAGTCATTTCATGCTCCACCGTGAAATTGTGAATTTTCGCACGCGTTATCGTGCCAGCGACAACTGTAGGGGACGGCGCTGACGGAATCCTGACAGGTCTGAAAATAGAAAATACTCCTGAGTACCTCTCGTCAGGACGCTGTCAGAACCTTCCGTTACTGTGGCCGTGTCGCTTCGGTAAGCGAAAAATACCTGCATGGGAGATAGGAATATGAATATCGTACGAAACCTTCTTGTTGCTTCTGCGATCGTCGGTGCCTCTCTGAGCACGGCTCCCGCTTCCGCCGAAGACGCATTGAATCCCCAGACCAAGAAGAATCTGGAGGCGGCGATGCACGGCGAAGCGTTTGCTAACCTGAAATATCTCGCTTACGCCGAACACGCCCGCAAGAGTGGACATCCCGAGATAGCCAAGCTGTTCGACGAGAACGCCAATGTCGAAGCCAACGAGCATTTTGCCCGTGAGGCGGATGCCTTGACGCTGGCGAGCTCCGACGAAGCCAACCTGCTCGACGGCATGGCGGGCGAGCATTACGAGAACACCAAGATGTACGTGGATTTCGCCAAGCAGGCCGACGCGGCCGGCGACAAGAAGGTCGCCGCGCTGTTCCGGCAGATCGGGGCCGACGAGGGCGATCACTACGCCTCCTACAAGGCGGCCGCGGAGAAGCTGCGCGCCGGCAAGTAGGTGTCGGACCCGGACGCCGACTGATCTCGATTTCCGCGTGGCCCATGGCATTGACTCAAGAGCGGTCATGCCATGGGCGCCGGAGAATTCACGCCGGGCCTGCTTGCTCCCGCCCCGACCCGGGGCTCGGGAAATCAGCCGCGGATGAAGGCGAGGACGTCGGCGTTGAAGCGGTCGGCTTGCGTCTCGGCGAGGCCGTGCGGGGCGCCAGGGTAGACCTTCAGCGTCGAACCGGCGACCAGCTTGGCGGACCGCTCGGCCGAGGCCTTGATCGGCACGATCTGGTCGTCATCGCCGTGGATGATCAGCGTCGGCTTGTCGATGGCCTTGAGGTCGTCGGTGTAGTCGACTTCCGAGAACTCGTGCACGCAGTCGAACTGGCCCTTGATGCTGCCCTGAAGGCCGATGCGCCGGAAGTTCTCGCGCAGCCCCTCGTTGACGGTCGCGCCGTCGCGGTTGAAGCCGTAGAAGGGCATCGTCAGGTCGAAATAGAACTGCGAGCGGTTTTTCGCCGTGCCCTCGCGGATGCCGTCGAAGGCGGCGAGCGGCGTGCCGTCCGGGTTGGCGGCGGTCTGAAGCATCAGGGGCGGCACCGCACCGACCAGCACGACCTTGGCGATCCGGGCGGTGCCGTGGCGGCCGATGTAATGGGCGACTTCGCCGCCGCCGGTGGAGTGGCCGATCAACACCACGTCCTTGAGGTCGAGCGCTTCGATCAGCTCGGCGAGGTCGTCGGCGTAGCGATCCATGTTGTTGCCGTCCCAGGTCTGGTCGGAATGGCCGTGGCCACGGCGATCATGGGCGATGACGCGGAAGCCGTTCTGGCCGAAGAACAGCATCTGCTGGTCCCAGGCGTCGGACGACAGTGGCCAACCGTGCGAGAAGACGATGGGCTGGCCGACGCCCCAATCCTTGTAGAAGAGCTTGGTGCCGTCGGAGGTGGTGAAATGGCTCATGACGATGTCCCTCTGCTCGATTTTGTTTGTGCACGATTTATTTGCACGAGATATTTATGCCGAAACGGCTGGGTATTGTCAATCGCTTGCGAATGGATCGCGTACGAATTATTTATGACGCGCTATGTGGCCGGTCGGGATAGGATCGTGTTCGTGTCAGGAATTGAACGCTTGTTTGGGCTGAATTCCTGACGCAAAACTGCGATGCGCTTTGCTGGAATCGCCCTGAAAACAAAAAGGTAGTGCAGGACGGGCGGTGGCAATGCCAACCAAGTACTTGAAATCGCTTGATCTCGCACATGCGAGATCGGAAATATTGCACTTGCGTGCCCGGGAATTTGCCCCGAGTACAGGACGGACGAGGTCCGTTCGCCTGTCCTGCGCTGGAGAGACGCCGATGACCGCCACCGCCACCGCCGATACCGTTCTGCCGGAGATCGAGGATCTCCTCTGCTTTTCGGTCTATTCGACCGGTCTTGCCTTCAACCAGCTCTACCGGCCGCTGCTCGATGAGATCGGCCTCACCTATCCGCAGTTTCTGGTGATGCTGGCGCTGTGGAGCCGCGAGGGCCGCTCGGTGAAGGAGCTGGGCGAGGCGCTGTTTCTCGATTCCAGCACACTGACGCCGCTGCTCAAGCGCCTGGAGGCGGCGGGCCTGATCTTGCGAACGCGCAATCCTCGGGACGAGCGCCAGGTGCTGCTTTCGGTGACCGAGCGGGGGGACGCGCTCCGGGAAAACGCGGCCGCGGTGTCCTGCGTCATTCGCGACGCGGTCGGCATCGACAACCAGACCGCCGGAGTGTTGCGTGCCCAGCTCGATGCCATCCGCACCAAGATCCAACGCCGCAACGACTGAGTGCGCCTTCGCCGATACCCGTTGTCGGACCAGTCAGGCTAAAGGCCGCCGCCGGTCTCTATGCCGAGGCTCCGCCGTCGACGACGATGTCCTGGCCGACGATAAAGTCGGCGGCCCCGGACGCCAGCCAAAGGGCCGTTTGGGCGATCTCGTCCGGCTGGGCGACGCGGCGGGACGGATTGGTGGCCGCGATCCGGGCGTCCCTTCTCTCGCGATCCTCGCCCGGCCGGAGTGACATCGGCGTATCGACAGGACCGGGGCAGAGACAGTTGATCCTGATGCCGTGGGAAATTGCCTCCAACGCCGCCGTCCGGGTCAGCGAACTGACGGCTGCCTTCGACGCGGCATAGGCGCCGAGGGTCGGACGCACCAGCCGGGCGCCGATGTTCGAGCCGATGTTGATGATCGCCCCACCGCCGTTTCGCTTCATGGCCTGGATTTCGTGTTTCATAGACAGCCACAGGCCGAGCACATTGACCGACAGCACGCGGGAGAAGGTTTCCGCGCCCATTTCGTCGATGGCGCCGGAGGCGATGATGCCGGCGGCATTCACGGCCACGTCGAGCCTGCCGACCTCGGCCATCACCGCCAACAGCGCAGCCTCGTCCGTCACATCGGCCGGAAACACGTGGATCTTGCCGCCATGATCGCGAATCGGAGCGGCGGTCGCCTCCAGATCCTGTTCTTTCCGTCCTATCAGCAGCAAGGTCGCCTTCTCGCGGGCGAAGGCATTGGCCAGAGCGCGGCCAATGCCGCCGCCGGCGCCCGTCACCAGCACCGTCTTTCCGGAAAGGGAGGCAATCGGCATGTGTCGCTCCATTTATGTAGCAGGCGGCACAGAAATAGGTGAGCGAGAAACACCTGTCGAGGGAATTATGTGTCGATCGATGCAAAATAAGGAACAGGTGGTCGGCGGGACCGAGACGCGGATAGAAAAAGACCGCCCTGTTGGGGCGGCCTCCTTGTCGCATCTCGGTGTGCGGCGGAATTACCAGCCGATCAACGCGCTGTTGTCGGCATAGGGAATGTAATGCGGATGGGCGATCGGCGCGGTGGCGCCCGGCACGACCAGCTTGGTCACGAAGGCGGGGTCGCCCGAGGACGCACCCGGATCGTATTCGGTGACGGCCTGAGCCGAGGCGCCATGGGTACCGATCAGCGCATTGCCGGAGACGCTGGCATAGCGCTGGGCATCGGCGGCCGCCGCGGCGGCATTGGCGGGGTTGACATAGGTCGGCAGCGCGACGAAGGGCGAGGAGCCGCTTTCCACCGACGGATCGTAGAAGACCTGGCCGGCATTGGCGATGGCGGGGACGAGGGCGAGCGCGAAAGCTGCGGCGGCGAGGAACTTGGTGTTCATGATCAAAACTCCAGTCTTGATACAGTCGGGGTGAGATAGTCGGGGTTGGTTCTTGTTCGGGGCAACGGGAGGTCTTGTTCGTTGCCGATGACTGTCATTTGCACCTTGCTCGATCACGGCGAAATGGGCCGGCGCTGACGAGTGCGCGCCTCGGAGGTGAACACCGGATCGCGAAAGCGTGCGCGGCGCGGTGAACGGCTTCGCCTGGACCTGAGAAAGTGCCGGTATGCCGCGAAAAATCGGACGGTGGCCACTCACGGGCAGGTCGCTCGCGACCGGCTTTCCATTCACGAGGCCCGTTCGCCTCAGGGGCATTTTCTGGCGAAATCGAGGAATTCCGATTGGGTGCCCCCAGGTTCATGCCCATGCGAGGCGCCGCCGGAAACGGCAAAGGCCGCCCGGTGAGGGGCGGCCTTCGGCTATCTCAAGCGATGGGGATCGGCTGGGGATCAGTTACCGATCACTTCGCTGTTGTCGGCGTAGGGAATGAAGCGCTGCTGGGCCACCTGGGCCGAGGCACCCGGCAGGACCGCCTTGGTGACGAAGGCCGACTGGCCATCGGCCGCACCCGGATCATATTCGACCACGCCCTGCGGCGCGACGCCGTGGGTGCCACGGCGGGAACGAGAGCGAGGGCGAAAGCGGCGGCGGTGAGGAACTTGTTCATTTTGAAACTCCGGTCATTTTCTGTTTGAGGGGCAGCGGGGAGGTTTGTTCGCTGCCGATGACCGATATCTGGACCTCAACCGATCACAGCGAAACGGGCTGTTTCTGACGAGTGCGAGGGGAAAAGTTGAATGGTGGATCGCGAAAGCGTGTGTGGAAAATTGAACGGTTGCGGCACGCTTCCGGAAAAGCTCGGTATGGCGGGGAAAACCGTGGCGCAATCCTCTGTGGGAAGGCCATTCCGGCGTGAACGGACGAGCCTTCCGTTCACGAAATGCCTTCGACTTTAGTCGTAGATCTTGGCGCAAGAAGCAGGAAAATTCGGCTTAGCCGCCTTTGCAGGCCCCGAGGCAGACCGGTTCTCCGCGCCGCGATCCCGCCTGCCGACCGGATCCAAGCGGATCGAACGGTGGCGGCCGGCAAAAAAGGGCGGCCGACCCAAGCGAGAAGCTGGGCGGGCCGCCAAATGCGAAAAGGCCGCCCCGGGCGGGGGCGGCCTTCCCGACAAACGTCAGCTTGCGCCGACCGGTTGAGCTCAGGCTGACGATCAGTTGCCGATGATTTCGCTGTTGTCAGCGTAGGCGACGGACGACTGGTGGACGGTGGGGATGGCGACGGCGCCGGACAGGACGGCCTTGGCGACGAAGGCCGACTGGCCATCGGCCGCACCCGGATCATATTCGACGACGCCCTGCGGCGCGACACCGTGGGTGCCGATCACTGCGCTGTCGGCGACGGAAGCATAACGCTGGGCGTCGGCCTTGGCGGCGGCGGCGTTGGCGCTGTTCACCTGGGCAGGAGCCGAGACGAAGGTCGGGGCGGCATTGCCGGCACCGGGATCGAAGGAGGCGGCGGCGTTGGCAAGGGCGGGAGCCAGGACGAGGGAGAAGGCGGCGGCGATGAGGAACTTGTTCATGGGGGTAACTCCGGTCTGAATTCGTGTTGGGGTCGTTGGATCTTTTTGTCGGGAGGCAGCGAGGACACCTTGTCGGGGGAGGTCTTGTTCGCTGCCGATGACCGATATCTGGACCTCAACCGATCACGGCGAAACCGGCCTTCGCTGACGAGTGCGAGGGGGAAAGTTGAACGCTGGATCGCGAAAGCGTGTGCGGGAAGTTGAACGGTTGCTGCAGGCTTCAGGAAAAGCCCGGTACGCTCCGGAGAACCGGCGGGCGGGCGTTCACGGGTTTATGGACCGTGGCCTTCCGGCCGATCACGAAGCGTCTGTTGTTCCTGGCGAAATTTTCCGGCGAAGCCTGCAATATTCGGCTCGGCCGTCCTGGAAAACGGCCGCGGGCCGGCGTTTGCCGTCGGCGATCGACCTTGTTAGCCGGGTCGCTTGCTTGAGTTGCGCTCGATCAGCTTGCCCGAGAGCATGACGACGCGCGGCGCCATTTCCGGCGTTTCGATGCGCTCGAACAAGAGGCGCATCGCCGAATGGCCGATATCGGCCACCGGCTGCTGGATCACCGTGAGGCCGGAGCCGATGAGGCCGGTCCAGATCTCGTTGTCGAAGCCGGCGATGGCGATATCATCCGGTGCCTGAAGGCCGAGCTCCTGCATTGCCTGGGCGACACCCAAGAGAATGAGGCCGTTGGAGGCGATCAGCGCCTCCGGGCGGTCCTTGCGCGACAGGATGTGCCGCGCGGCAATGGCGGCGGCGTCGGCGTTGGGGGCCACGAAGTCGGCGTGCGGCTTCAGGCCACGGTCGTTCATCGCCTCGGTGTAGCCGCTGAGGCGGTCGCTGGCGGTGGACGAGGTGTTGCCGAACAGTCCCTCGATGCTTCTGAAGCCGCGTGCATAGAGGTGTTCGACCAGCGCGGCGGAGGCCTGACGATTGTCGAGGATCACCGAGTCGTGCTTGCCGGACGGGCCGTGGCGGTCGACCAGCACCACCGGGAAATCGAAGTTGAGTCGGTCGAGCTGCGCCGCCGTCTCGCGCGTCGGGGCGTAGATGACGCCGGTCACCCGCTCTTCCTGCATCAGGCGCAGATACATGGTCTCGCGGGTGGGATTCTCATCGGTATTGCAGAGCACGACCCGCATGTTCGCCTTGTAGGCGGCGTCTTCCACAGCCCGACTCAGCGTCGTGAAGAAGGGATTGCGGATGTCGGGAACGATCAGGCCGATGGTGTTGGAATGCTGCGAGCGCAGCCGGCGTGCCGACAGGTTGGGGCGGTAACCCGTTAGGCGGATTGCGGTTTCCACCCGTTCTCGCAGCTCCGGCTTGACCGTGTGATTGGCGAGAACACGCGAAACCGTTGCCGGAGAAACGCCCGCGGCGATAGCCACATCTTTGATGCCAACGCTCATAGCTAAAATCGTTCTCCGTTTACGGCGAAACCAATCACGTCTAAAGACAGCCTTCAATACGGGTTTTTCCAGCATTCCTCGGAAAGCTGGCTCATGATATCTGCGTTAATGGAGCTGAAAAGGTTTTCAGTTTTCTGAGGCGCGGAGGAGAGGAAGTTTCATGTCGATCAGCACAAAGCCACTTCTCGCGCCAGAGCTCACGCGCATCAAGGCGGCGCCGGCCTCCAAGGAAGCCGCCATCCGCGAGGCTTGCGGCCTGCTGGCGAGCGGCGGCTACATCGATCCGGCCTATGCTGACAGCATGCTGGCCCGCGAGGGCGTGGCCGAAACCTATCTGGGGCATGGGGTTGCCATTCCGCACGGGATGAACGCCGATCGCGGGCTGATCAAGCATAACGGCCTCGCCATCCTGCAGGTTCCCGGCGGTTTGACCTGGAATGAGGGGCAGACCGTCAAGCTCGTGGTAGCGATCGCCGCCCAGTCGGACGACCATATTGCCGTGCTGCGCCGGCTGACGCGGCTGTTTCAGGACGAGGCGGCGCTGGAAGCGCTGTTCGAGGTCGACGCCCCGCTGGCCATCATCGCCGCGCTGGACGAGACGGCCGCCGCCACGTTTGCCGCCGATGCCGCGACACCGGCCGATTTCGCCCTGAAGGTCGAGTGGATCGTCGATTATCCCAACGGCCTGCATGCCCGCCCGGCCAGCCGCTGGGTCGATGCAGCCAAGGCCGCCGGAGCGCGCCTGCAGGTGCGGCGCGGCGCTGACGCCGCCGACCCGACGCGGCTGGTTTCCCTGCTGCAACTGGGCCTGCGCGCCGGTGAAACGCTGACCGTCTCCGCCGAAGGCGACAACGCCGCCGTTGCTCTCTCCGCCTTCGTGCAGGTGATCGAGCGACTGTCGGCCGAGGAGAAGGCGGATGCCGCCAAGGCGCCGGCCCCCGTCGGCCGCAAGGGCTGGGTGCCGGTCACCAATCTGAAAACGTTTTCTGGCGTTGCCGCGGCGCCCGGCGTGGTCATTGCCCCGGTGCACGTGCTGAAGAGCGCGGCCGTTGAGGTCACTGATACGCCGATGGGTCTTGTCGAGGCCTCCACCGCGCTCGATCAGGCCATTGAGGCGACGATTGGCGAACTCAAGACCGTCGCCACGGAGGCCGCCGCCAAGGTGGGGCCGGCGGAAGCGGCGATCTTCGAGGCGCATGCCGAGCTCTTGAACGATCCGGAAATCCTGACCAAAGCCTCCCTGCTGGTGGTCGGCGGCCACGGTCCCGCCTGGTCCTGGCGCGCCGCCGTCGAAGAGGTGGCGGGGTCGCTTGAATCCAACGCCAACCCCTTGCTGGCTGCTCGCGCTTCCGACGTGCGCGACGTCGGCCGCCGCGTGCTCTCCAAACTGGCGCCTGAGGTGGCGAGCGGTTCGGCGATCGTGCTGCCGTCCCTCCCGTCGATCCTGGTCGCCGCCGACCTCACCCCGTCGGACACCATCGGCCTTGACACCACGCTGATCGCCGGTCTGGCGACCGCGCAGGGTGGGCCGACCTCGCACACCGCCATTCTCGCCCGCACGCTCGGCCTGCCGGCGGTGGTGGCGCTGGGCGCCGGCCTGCTCGACACCAAGGCCGGAACCACTGCCATTCTCGACGGCGCCGCCGGCCGGCTCTATCTCGACCCGAGCGAGGCGGATCTGACCTCGGCACGTGCCTTCATCGAGGCCGGTGCGCGCCGCGCCGCTTCCGAGGCTGAAGGGCGCGCGCTCTCCGCCACCACCACCGACGGCCGGACCATCGAGATCGGCGCCAACGTCAACAAGCCCGCCGATGTCGCCGGCGCCATCGATCAGGGCGCCGAGGGCGTCGGCCTGATGCGCACCGAGTTCCTGTTCCTCGATGGCGGTCACACGCCGAGCGAGGACGAGCAGTTCGCCACCTACAGCGCCATGGTTGAAAATCTCGGCGGGCGGCCGCTGATCGTGCGCACGCTGGATATCGGCGGTGACAAGCAGGCGCCGCACCTGAAACTGCCGCGCGAGGACAACCCGTTCCTCGGCGTGCGCGGCACCCGCCTGACGCTCCGCCGCCCCGACCTGATGCGGCCGCAGCTCCGCGCCCTCTACCGCGTTGCCAAGACCGGCGCCAACCTCAAGATCATGCTGCCGATGATCACCTCGCTCGACGAGATCCTGGCCGTCCGCAAGGTGGCCGAGGAGATCCGGGCCGAGGTCGGCGCGCCCGCCGTGCCGCTCGGCATCATGGTCGAGGTACCGTCGACGGCGGTGATGGCCGACGTCTATGCCGAATATGTCGACTTCTTCTCGATCGGCACCAACGACCTCACGCAATACACGCTGGCGATCGACCGGCAGCATCCGGAGCTGGCGGCCGAGGCCGACAGCCTGCACCCGGCCGTGCTGCGCCTCATCAGGAAAACCGTCGAAGGCGCGTGCGCGACATCCCGGCCGTCAAGGTGCGCCTGCGCACCGCGTCGATGACCGATCTCAAGGCGCTGGCCGACAAGGCGGTCGCCGCCCGCACGGCTAGCGAAGTGCGGGCGCTCGACGCCGCCTTCGGTTCGGGAGATGCGGCATGAAGCCGATTGTGACCATCACTCTCAACCCGGCGGTTGACCTGACGATCGAGGTCGGTGGCCTTGTTTTGAGCGGCGTCAACCGCGCCGAGCGGGCGCAGGTCAATGCCGGCGGCAAGGGCGTCAACGTCGCCGCCTGCGCCGCCGATTGGGGCGGGCAGGTGACCGCCACCGGCGTGCTCGGGCGCGGCAACGACGGCGCCTTCGTCGAGTTGTTCGCCGTGAAGGGCATCGCCGATCGCTTCATCCGCATTCCTGGCGACACGCGTACCAACATCAAGATCGCCGATACCGCATCCACTGAGACCACCGATCTCAACACGCCCGGTCTGGTGGTCGATGCCGAGTGTCTGAAGCGCGTCACCGCCGCCGCGCTCGAAGCCGCCAAGGCCGGGGCCATCGTGGTGGTCGGCGGATCGCTGCCGTCCGGTCTGGACCCCGACGCGCTGGTGTCGCTGGTCGCTGGCCTCAATGACGCCGGCGCCAAGGTGGTGGCCGACACGTCGGGCGCGCCGCTCAAGGCGTTGCTTTCCGCCACGGGCAAGTCGCTGCCCTTCGCGGTGAAGCCCAACCGGCATGAACTCGAAGAGTTGGTCGGCCGGCCGCTGTCGGATACCGAGGCGCTGATCGGCGCGGCCCAGGACATCGTCGGTCGCGGCGTGCGGCTGGTCGTCGTCTCCTGCGGCGAGGAGGGCGCGCTGTTCGTCACCGCTCAGGAAAAGCTCACTGCCCGCCTGCCGGTGGTCGATGCGCTCAGCACCGTCGGTGCCGGCGACGCCATGGTGGCCGGCATTACCACCGCGCTCGCCGAGGACAAGCCGCTTGAGGCCATCGCCCGTCAGGCGGTCGCCTTCGCCGCCGCCAAGCTGGCGCGGGTCGGACCGCACCTGCCGGAGCGCGCCGTTGTCGAAGCGCTGGCGGCGCGGGCGGAGATCACCCGCCTCTGACACCCTGTTTTCTGAATATCCCTGAATTCTCGCCGGGGCTGTGGGCAGCGAGGAAGCTCTTCATTGGAGGATGAGAATGGCAAAGTTAGCAGTCGTGATCGGCGTCAAGGAGACGGGGAGCAAGCCCCTGATCGCCGCCGAAGCATTGAAGAAGGCGGCAGGAGCCGCCGGTACGTCCCTCAGCATCGAGACGCAGACGCCGAATGGCGTGGCGACGCCGCTCGACGCGGCGAGCATTGCCGCCGCCGACGCGGTGCTGATCGTCGGCGATGTCGCCGATGAGGCCCGCTTTGCCGGCAAGACCGTGCGCAAGCTGACGCTCGACGCCGCCCTGGCCGATCCGGCCGGCGCCGTTGCCGCCTCGGCGGTCAAGCTGATCGTCGGCATCACCTCCTGCCCGACCGGCATCGCCCACACGTTCATGGCGGCCGAAGGCGTGGAGCAGGGCGCCAAGGCGCTCGGCTATGCCGTCAAGGTGGAGACGCAAGGCTCGGTCGGCGCGCAGAACACGCTGACGGCAGAGGAAATCGCCGCCGCCGATCTGGTGATCATCGCCGCCGACACCAACGTCGACATGGCGCGTTTCGCCGGCAAGCGCGTCTATACCACCGGCACCAAGGGCGCCATCGCCAACGGCAAGGCGCTGGTCGAGAAGGCTCTCGTCGAGGCGGTGGTCCACGGCGCGCCGGCCGCTGGCGGCAAGCGCGACCTCGCGGCCGAAGTGGCCGCCGAAAAGGCCGCTCGCGCGGCGCAGCGCTCCGGCCCCTACAAGCATATGATGACCGGCGTGTCCTACATGCTGCCCTTCGTGGTGGCCGGTGGTCTCTTGATCGCGCTCGGCTTTGCGCTGGGCGGCATCTACGTCTACGACGACGCCCATGCCGGCACGCTCGGCCAGGCGCTGTTCACTATCGGCAAGCAGGCCTTCTCGCTGATGGTGCCGTTTCTGGCCGGCTTCATCGCCTATTCGATCGCCGACCGGCCGGGCATTGCGCCGGGCGCCATCGGTGGCGTGATCGCCGGCACCATCGGCGCCGGCTTCCTCGGTGGCATCGTCGCCGGCTTCCTGGCCGGTTATGTGGTGCTCTACCTCAACCGCTATATCAAGCTCGGCCGAAACCTCGACGGCTTGAAGCCGGTGCTGATCCTGCCGCTGCTCGGCACGACCATCGTCGGCCTTCTGATGGTCTATGTGCTCGGACAGCCGGTCGCGGCGGCCCTGACCTGGCTCACCGATTTCCTCAAGGGCATGCAGGGCGCCAATGCCATCGTGCTCGGCGCGATCATCGGCATGATGATGGCCTTCGACATGGGCGGTCCGGTGAACAAGGCGGCCTATACCTTCGCCACCGGCCTGATCGCCAGCCAGCTCTACGAGCCGATGGCGGCCGCCATGGTGGCCGGCATGACGCCGCCGCTCGGTCTGGCGCTGGCCACCAAGCTGTTCGCGGACCGCTTCTCGGCCGACGAGCATGAGGCCGGCAATGCCGCCGCGGTGCTGGGCATCTCCTTCATCACCGAAGGCGCCATCCCGTTCGCCGCCAAGGACCCCTTCCGCGTCATCCCCTCGCTGATGGCTGGTTCGGCCGTGGCCGGCATGATTTCGATGGCGGTCGGCGCGCAACTTGCGCGTGCCGCATGGCGGCGTGTTCGTGCTGCCGATCCCCAACGCGGTCACCAATCTCGGTGGCTACATCATCGCCATGATCGCCGGCACCATCGTCACCGCCGTGCTGTTGGGCGTCCTGAAGCCGAAGGCCGACGTCTGAGCTTGGCTTTGACGACAGCCCTGTGAACGCGAGAAAGGCCGCCCGGTTTTTGGGGCGGCCTTTTTCATGTCGCACGCGCGGAAGGGACGAGAAACTCGGATGTCGATCACCGCGCAAATGCGGGTGTTGGCTGCGTTGACCGGCCCAATGAAGAGTTTCCGAACAGCTGAAAGGCGCGTGCGACCGCTCCCATCACGGAAGCGTTGCGGCCGAGCGTGCCGATCTCGACGCGCGTTCCCCGGTTGAGGTCGATCGACACATTGTCGAGCGCCGGGCGCACCTGCGCCAGGAACGGTTCGCCCAAGGCCGAAAAGCTGCCGCCGATCAGAAGAAGTTCCGGGTTGAGCGTATTGCACAGCATGCCCGCCGCCTGGCCGACCTTCTGCGCAACCTCCGAGATGACGCGACAGACCGAGGGATCCTCCACTCGGTAGAGAGACAGAAGCTTTGGCAGGTTTATGCCGGGATGGACCTGCGTCAGTTGCTGCAGCACGGCCGGGATGCCGGCGTAGACCTCGAGGCAGCCACGGTTGCCGCAACGGCAGATCGGTCCTCGGGTGTCCAGGCTGACGTGGCCGATCTCGCCCGCGCCGCCACGGCATCCCGAGACGCACTGACCATTGACGAAAACCGCGCCGCCGACGCCCGAGTGCAGTTTGAGATAGACGAAATTCCTCACGCCGCGCGCCGCGCCCCAGACCACTTCTCCCCAGGCGGCCAGCCGGCTTTCGTTTTCCACGTGAACGGGCAGGGCGAAACGCGCCGCGAGGCGCTCCTGAATGCGAATGCCGCTCCACGTCGGGATCATCGCCGAACGCGTCGTGGTGCCCGATAGGTCGGTCGGGCAGGGGATGCCGACGCCTATGCCCAAGAGGTTTGTCCTGGATAACCCGGCCTGTTCGACGATGTCCTCGACTATGGCGGCCGCCGCTTCAATGCCGGCATCCGGGCTGTAGTCGATGTCGAGTTCGACCTCGGCCGTTCCCAGCACCTTGTGCGACAGGTCGGCGATGGCGCCCCGGACGTGCCGAAATCCGAAGTCGATGCCGACGGCCGTCCCGGCGCTGGGCGCCAGGCTGACCAACTGGGCGGGGCGGCCTCGCACCTCGGTTCGGATATGCGCGCCTTCGACGACCAGTCCGCGGTCGATCATCCCATTGATCGTCGTGCTGACGGTGGAGCGGCTGAACCCGGCCTCCCGCGCCAGCTCGGCGCGGCTCAGCGGACCGAGCCGCTGCAAGAGAACGACCAGGGTGTGCTCGACGTCGCTCGACCGAAAGCCGAAAGCCATGATGCGCTCGCGAAGTTCTGCCGGGATATCCGGCGCTGGTTATCCCTTGGTCCGACACGCCCGGCATTTAATTCTCTAGCAGAACAAAAACAAACAAACTTACGCTCAACTAAAGTCGGAGCCGAACAAATTGGCCGTTGGCCGGGGGAGGCGAGCGACCAGGGTCTCCGACGATCGGGAGAGAGCGATGTCCGGGCACCACCCGTCACCTTCGAAGGGCGATCTTCATCTATGGGGAAGCTGCGAGCCGTGCTTTGCAGCGGTTCGGGAAGCGTTCGAAACCAATCTGGCGGTCGGGGACGATCTCGGAGCGACAGTCGCCGTGTTTCACCACGGGCGGCAGGTGGTGGATATCGGCGGCGGTTTCACCGTGGACGGCGCTCCCTACGCACCATCCACGCTTCAGCTTCTGTACTCGGTCACCAAGGCTGTCACGACGGTCTGCCTGATGGATCTGGTGCAGGAGGGACAGGTCCGGCTCGATGATGCGGTGACCGACTACTGGCCCGAGTTCGGCCAGAACGGCAAGCAAAGCCTCACGGTGCGGGATATTCTCGGCCACAAGGCTGGACTGGTCGGCTTCGACGTCCCGGTCGATCTCGACTGGTTCGGCGACTGGGATCGGGTCGTCGGCCAACTGGCGGCTCAGGCGCCATGCTGGCCGCTCGGCAGCGGCCATGGCTATCACGCGCTGACCTTCGGCTTTCTGGTTGGCGAAATCATCCGCCGCAGCACGGGCAAGACGGTCGGCTCGCTGTTGCAGGAGCGGTTCTCTGAACCGCTGGGCATCGGCCTTTTCATCGGCTTGCCGAGGAAATACGAACCATGGGTTACGCCGCATTTCGATGCGCCGGGTGGCTATGGCACCGGCAAGGCGCTGATGACCGCCCTGGAGACGCCGGGGACGCCGACCCGCCGGGCCTTCACCAACCCACCGATCGACACCGCCACCTTCAACGATCCCAGGTCCTGGCGGATGGAGATGCCGGCGGTCAACGGCATTGGAAACGCCCGCGCCCTGGCGGCGCTGTTCTCGACCATGACGGAGGGGAAGACCTGTCGCTTCAGCCGAGAGACGGTCGACGACTTCCGCGCCGAGGTTTCCTTCGGGCCGGATTCCGTTCTGGTGGAACAGCCGACACGCTTCGGCGCCCACAACGGCCGCGGAGGCGCGCTGGTGTTTGCCCATCCCGAATCGGGGATCGCCTTTGCCTACGTCGGCAACCGCCTGATCCACGACCCGACCCCTCACGGTCGGCTGTGGAGGCTTTTGTCGGCACTGAGAGACTCGCTTTGACGAGGCGCGGCTAAACCGCGCATTTGAGGGAGGAGGACAAAATGAGGAACACCATCAGAAAACTGTCGCTTGGAGCCGTTGTCACGCTGGGCTCGATCATTGGCAGTGGCCTTGCAGCCAATGCGGCCGGTGGCGTGATCTTCCTGGGAGGGCCGCTGACCGATCCCTTCTTCGGGGCGATGAAGCTCGGCAGTGACACGGCAGCCAAGGAACTTGGCGTCGAGTATCAGTATACCGCGCCGCCGGATTTCAACGATATCGTCGCCCTCTATACCCGGTTGGGTGAGGCGGCCGTGGCGCGCCAGCCGGACGCGCTGGTGATCGGCAACTTCTTTCCCGACGCGGTCGAGCCGGTGATCAAGCTGGCCGTTGCCAACAAGGTTCCGGTGATTGTCTACAACTCCGGCCGAACCACCTGGCGTGATCTCGGCGCGGTGACCTTCATCGGCGAGGATCCCTCGTTCATGGGCCGCAAGGGCGGCGAGGCTGAGGTCAAGGCGGGCGTCAAGAACGGCATTTGCGTCGACCACGTTCCGGCCAATCCGGTGCTTGAGCAGCGCTGCAAGGGCTACACCGACGCCGTCGTCGCGGCCGGCGGCAAGGCCAAGATGATCACCATCCCCTACGAGGACACGACCAACGACCAAAAGCTGCAGCAAGCCATCGGCGGCGCGCTGCTTGCCGACCCGACGATCGATGGCGTCTTCACCCTTGGGCCGACGGTCGCGATCAATGCCATCGCCGCCGTCAAGCAAGTCGGTCGCGACATAAAGGTCGGAACAACCGACGTCAGTACGCCGGCTCTGGAGGCCATCAAGGCGGGCGACCTGCTGTTTGCCCTCGACCAGCAGCCGTTCCTGCAAGGCTACTATGGCGTGATGATCGCCGCCCAATATGTCAAATACGCTGTGGCGCCTGTGTCGGAGGTCACCACGGGGCCGTTCATCATCGACGCTTCCAACGTCGCAAAGGTGCTTGAAGTCAGCGCGACCTATCCGGGCTTGCGCGGGGCCAACTGACGTCTCTGTTCCTTCTCTTCACCGGGCCGAAGACGCATCTCCGGCCCGGTAACCGTCATCGGAAGACAACGCCCCATGACCAGCACCCCTCAACGCCAGGCAAGCAAGCTCTTGCCCACCCTCAATATCGCCAAGCTGATCTGGATCGGACCGGCCGCCGCGTGGTTGGTGATTTTCCTGTTCTTCTGCGTCGTCGGCGGCAAGGCGGGTTTTGCCACGCTGCCGGGAACGGCCGGCTGGCTCAACATCGCGGCGGAACTCGGCATCATCGCCATCCCCGTCGGTCTTCTGATGATCGCCGGCGAATTCGATCTCTCGACCGGCTCGATGGTTGGCGCCGCGTCGATCATCGTTGCCATCGGCGCCAATATCTACCATTTGCCGGTCGCCGTCTGCATGGTGCTGGCCGCGCTGGTGGCCGTGGCGGTTGGTGTTTTCAACGCCGTGCTCGTCGAGCACACCAAGCTGCCATCGTTCATCGTGACGCTCGCATCCAACATGTTTCTCATGGGGACGTCGCTTGGCCTTGCCCGTCTCCTGTCCGGCACCAGCACCGTCTCGCTGCATTCCGATGGCTGGGCCAAGGCGTTGCTGGCCACCAAGGTGGGCTTTTTCAACGTCTCGATCCTCTGGTGGCTGTTGGCGGCGGCGTTGGCCGCCTGGGTGCTTCAGAGAACCCCGTTCGGCAACTGGGTGCTGGCGACCGGCGGCAACCTTGATGGCGCGCGCCGGGCCGGCGTGCCGGTGGGGCGGGTCAAGCTGGTCCTGTTCATCTGGACGGCTCTGAGCGCGGCCTTCGTCGGTGTTCTGGGCGTCTTCGAATACAACCAGGGCAACGCAACGTCCGGCCAAGGCTACGTCTTCCAGGGCGCGATCGCCGCCGTCATCGGCGGCGTCCTGCTGTCCGGCGGCTTCGGTTCGGTCATCGGGGTGGTCTTCGGCACCATGATCTACGGCGTCGTCAGTCTCGGGCTGTTCTACACCGGCTGGTCGACCGACTGGCTGAGCACCTTCATCGGCATTCTGCTGGTCATCGCCGTGCTGACCAACAACGTCGTGCGCCAACGCGCCCTTTCCCGTGGAGCGGCCCGGAAATGACCGAAGTCAAACCGATCATCGAGCTCAAGGGCGTCAGCAAGCTCTATGGCAATGAAAAGGCGCTCGATGCGATCGACATCGACGTCTATCCCGGCGAGGTCCACTGCCTTCTGGGCGACAACGGCGCCGGCAAATCGACGCTGATTAAGATCATGTCCGGCGTCGTCGCCCCATCGCTCGGCGAGATCCGCTACGATGGCATGCCGGTGGCCATGACATCGCCGCGCGATGCTTTCGTGCTCGGCATTGCCACCGTCCACCAGGACGTCGGTTCCGTGCCGCTGATGAGCGTTGCCCGCAACTTCTTCCTGGGCAACGAGCCGACCAAGGGATGGGGGCCGTTCAAGCGCATCGATTTCGAGCTTGCCAATCGCGTTGCCATCGAGCGCATTCAAGCCATGGGCATTCGCCGGGTCACCGATCCGGATCAGCTCGTCGGCACCATGTCGGGCGGCGAGCGTCAGGCGCTGGCCATTGCGCGCGCCCTCTACTTCGGCGCCAAGGTTCTGATCCTCGACGAGCCGACCGCCGCTCTCGGCGTTCGCGAGTCATCGGTGGTGATCGATCTGATCCGCAACGCGCGCTCACAGGGCATCGCGCTGGTCTTCATCACCCACAATGCCACCCATGCCTTCGCCGTCGGCAACCGCTACACCGTGCTCTGGCAGGGGCGTGTCGCGGCGAGCTTCCAGCGGGGCGAGCGGACACCACCGTACACGACTCTTCATAATTTGGGTTTGGCTCGAGGTTTGTTTGGTGCGTTTCGGAGCCATGCGTCCGCAGCGCTTTTCGGGTCGTTGACGATC
>JAGSYV010000049.1 GCA_018262505.1 Pseudomonadota bacterium | reverse complement strand
GTGGTAGCAACACGAAAGTCTTCGCCGATGGACTGCCGGAAACGTCAAACTCCTACTGCCACCCCGGCATAGCCGGGGGGTCTCCCGCTGACGCTAGGATGGTGGTTCGCAACGCTGACGGCTCGCCGCGCTTCATCGTTGGCGTAACGATGGACGTGACCGAAAAGCGGCACGCCGAGGAACGGATCGCCTACCTGTCACAGCACGACGCGCTCACCGGCCTGCCCAACCGAGAAGCGATGATGGTCCGCCTTGCCGACGGCATTTTTGCCGCCACGGCAACGCAGGCGCGCTTCGGCCTTCTCAGTGTCGACATCGACCGGTTCAAGACACTCAATGACCTCTACGGGCACGCAGTTGCCGATCGGGTGCTGAAGGAAGCGGGGAGACGCCTTGTCGACATTGCCGGCGAAGGTCTGGTTTTCCGACCGGGGGGTGACGAATTCGTCGTCATCTCCAACGATCCGGACCAGCCGAACGCGTCGCGGCGACTGGCGGCGCTGGCTCAGAGCGCCTTCTCGGAGGACATCATAGTCGACGATAAGGTTATCCGCGTCGGAATCAGTATCGGCGTCGCAACCTATCCGCTTGACGGCGATAGCGGCTCCATGCTGCTCGCCAATGCGGGCGCAGCGCTCTACCACGTCAAGTCCGAAGCACGCGGTTACGTCCGCGTCTATGAATCCAAGACCGACCAGCTCATTCGTGATCGCTGGGCACTGCAGGCCGACCTCGGCCACGCGTTGCGCAACGGGGAACTCTCCCTTCACTTCCAGCCTCAGGCGGAAATCAACGGTCGCGTCTTCGGGTTTGAGGCGCTGATGCGCTGGACGCATCCGACCCGTGGCCCGATTTCGCCGGAGAAGTTCATTCCGCTGGCCGAGGAATCCAACCTCATCCTTGATATGTCGGCCTGGGTGTTGACCGAGGCCTGCCGCACTGCTGCGAGCTGGACGCATCCACTTACCGTCGCCGTCAACCTTTCGCCGATTCAGTTCCAACACGGTGAACTGCCGCGGCTCATCCAGCAGACGCTTATCGACACCGGCCTGCCCCCCTCGCGCCTTGAGCTCGAGATCACCGAGGGCATCCTGCTCGGCGATTTCGCCCACATCGTCAGTATGTTGAGACGGATCAAGGCGATGGGCGTTCGCATCGCCATGGACGATTTCGGCACAGGCTATTCCTCGTTGTCCTATTTGCAGGCTTTTCCTTTCGACAAGATCAAGATCGACAAGGGTTTCATCCAATCGATAGGCCGCACCGAACAGGCGACGACCATCATCCGGGCCGTCATCGGCCTCTGCCGAGGCCTTGGCATTCCGGTTATCGCCGAGGGGGTCGAGACCGAGGAGCAACGGAGTTTCCTGGCGCAGGAACACTGTCCGGAAATTCAGGGCTACATCGTCGGCCGGCCGGCTCCGATCCAGGTTTATAGCCGGATCGTCGACAGTCTGGACTCGGTTGGCACGGTTTGAGGCTCAGGACAGCGCCGCGCCGGGCAGTTCGGCCGCCAATGCGTCGACGGCGGCGCGAACGCGCGTTGGTAGGTAAGGCGCCCTTGGCCAAACGGCGTGAATGTCGGCACGACGCCCCTCGGTCGCCCTGGCAAGCAGAGCCACAAGGCGCCCCTCGCCAACCGGACGCTGCACCAGCCAGCAAGGCAGATAGGCGATACCGAAACCGGCGAGCGCCGCCTCGGCGATGGTCTCGATATCATCAAGGCCAACGCGCCCGTCGATCGTCACCTCGCGCAGACCGCCACTTTTGTCCGGAAAGCGCCAGCGTTCGTTACGCCCTTGGCGCCGGTAGACGATACAATCATGGACCATAAGGTCATCAAGGCTAGCAGGCGAGCCTCGCCGCTCAAGATAACCCGGTGCAGCTACCAGAGTCATACGCTGCCGCATCAATAGGCGCACCATCAGGGTGTCGCTGTCACGGATCGGACCACTCCGCACGGCAAGGTCGAAGCCCTCATCTATGAGGTCGACCTGCCTGTCGCTGAAGTCGATTTCCAAAGACAGCTGCGGATGCCGTCGGGCGAGTCCAAGTAGTATCGGCGCCACACAGCGACGGCCGAAGGAAAGGGGCACCGACACCCGCAACCGTCCATTGACCACCCGCCGCCCCGTTTCGATCAGCGCTCGACCGGCGCGGATATCAGCCAGCCCTCGTCGACAGTGGCTGAAAAACGCCTCGCCATCCTCGGTGAGTCTCTGTTGCCGCGTGGTACGATGGAACAACCGCGCCCCAAGTCGCGCCTCCAACCGCGCCACCGCCTTGCCAACCGCCGACCGCGTCAGATGAAGCCGCGCCGCCGCTGAAGAGAAGCCTCCGGCTTCGGCTGCTTCCACGAAAACCACAATGTCGTCGAGAGACTCTGGCATGTCGCCTCTGTAGAATTCAGGGAACCAAACTAGGGACGATTTATCGTCACCGCATCCTCGATAGCTACGATAGCTTACCGGTGCTCGATCGCAAACCCCTCTGAGTTTTCGTAGGGTCCCTATGATGATTTCCACCATTCGGCACTGGCGACAGGCCGGTACCGGCCGCGGCAGTCTCAGCTTCGTCACCGCCCCGAGGCCCATTCCCTATGCCGGCGAGGTGCTGGTAAGGGTAACGGCAGCCTCCCTCAATTACCGCGACAAACTGGTGCTCGAAGGGGGCGTCGGCCTCGCACCGCGGGAGCCGATCGTTCCGGCCACCGATTTCGCCGGTGTGGTTGAAGACGTTGGAGACGGGGTCACCACCTTTCGGCGTGGCGACCGCGTGGTGAGTACTGTCGCGCCCGATTGGTTCGATGGGTCCATACCAACGCCGAACCTGCCTCTGGTGCCAAGCTTCCGCAGCCTATCCATGCCCGGCGCCCTCTCCGAATATGTCGTCCGCCCCGCCTATACGCTGGCGAGATCGCCCGACACCCTTGATGACGCTGAAGCGTCGACGCTGCCGATCGCCGCGCTAACGGCCTGGTATGCCTTGATCGAGCGCGGTCGTCTCAAGCCCGGCGACAACGTTCTGATCCATGGCACTGGTGGCGTTGCCCTATTTGGTCTGCAATTTTCCAAAATGGTCGGAGCCATCGCGCTTGTCGTCTCATCCTCGGACGACAAGCTGACCGCCGCTCGCAACCTTGGCGCCGACCACCTTCTCAAGCGCGACACGCCAGACCTCGCCGCCGAGGTGAGGCGTTTGACCGGCGGTCGCGGCGCCGACCACGTTCTCGAAACGATCGGAGGGGCCAATTTTGCCCTGTCTCTGGATGCGGCGGCGCCTGGCGGTCGCATTTCGCTGATCGGCCAGATCAATGGCACCGAGCTCGCCGGCAACGGCCTGCATCTTGCCCGCAAACGCCTTGTCGTCGAGGGCATCGCCGTCGGCCACCGTCGCGCTTATGACGAGATGCTGGGCGCCATCGACGCTGCCGGGCTGAAACCGGTGATCGACAGCCGCTTTGCCCTCGCCGATCTGCCCGCTGCCCTTGATCGGCTTGACGCAGGCCCGTTCGGCAAAATCGTCATTGATGTCACCTGAACCTGGCACCCCAAGCTGTGGGGACCAGCTCTCTTCCGTTGTGTCGCGCGTCGCGGGCGCATAGTTTGCGCTCAAGGCCGCGCCTTTCGTCAACAAGCAGCGCTGGCAGCCGGGAGAAACGCAATGGAGAATTTCACCTTCCTCAACCCGACGAAGATCATCTTCGGCCGGGACACCGAAGCATCGGTCGGAACGGAAACCGCGCGCTACAGCCGCAAGATCCTGCTCCATTATGGCGGCGGTTCCGTCAAGGCTTCCGGCCTTTACGACCGCGTCTGCGCCTCGCTCAAAGCGGCCGGCGTCGAGTGGATCGAGCTGGGCGGTGTCAAACCCAACCCACGCCTTTCGCTGGTTCATGAGGGTGTCCGCCTTTGCAAGCAGCATGGCCTCGGCTTCATTCTGGCGGTCGGCGGCGGCAGTGCCATCGATTCAGCCAAGGCGATCGCCATGGGCGCCGTCATCGACGGCGATGTCTGGGACTTCTACATCGGTCGAGGCGCCCCCACGGATGCGCTGCCCATCGGCACCGTGCTCACCATTCCCGCCGCCGGCTCGGAATCGAGCGACGGCACGGTGATTACCAAGGAAGAAGGCTGGCTGAAGCGCGCCGTCGGCGGTCCGTTCCTCTATCCCCGCTTCTCCATTCTGAACCCGCAGCTCTGCGTCACCCTGCCGCCTTTCCAGGTCGCCTGCGGCGCCGCCGACATCATGTCGCACTTGATGGAGCGCTACTTCACCAATGTGAAGAACGTCGCCTTCACCGACCGGCTGATCGAGGCGACGATGAAGACCGTCGCGGCGCAAGCCCCCAAGGTGCTGGCCAACCCGGACGACTACGACGCTTGGTCGGAGTTGATGTGGGCCGGCACCATCGCCCACAACAACCTCCTCAACACCGGCCGCATCGGCGATTGGGCCTCCCATGACATCGAGCACGAAGTGTCGGGCATCTATGACGTCGCCCACGGCGCCGGCCTCGCCGTCGTGTTCCCGGCCTGGATGAAATACGTCTTGCATCACGACATCGACCGCTTCGTGCAGTGGGCGGTGCGGGTCTGGAACGTCGAGCTCGACGTGTTTGACAAGGAAGCAACCGCTCGCGAAGGCATCGACGAGATGGCGCGAAAGGGGACCAATGACGACGGTCGCACGCTTGGCAACTTCGTCAAGCTCGACAGCCGCGCCGTCGCCGACATCCTGCGTCTCGCCCGGTGAGTTTCGGGCGGCGGAAGATCAGTTCTCCCGCCGCCGCACCGACCAAGCGACAAACCAGGGCGGACAGCGGCCACCTGTGATCCGCCCCTGTTGCCAGATCAACTTGCCCCGCAAGGGTGCCGGCAGCGGCGCCGGATGCGGGGCAAGATTGAGCGTCAACATCAGGTCTTTCGCCTCCCCTTCCCATGTGACGCGGATCACGCCGTCATCGACGCTCCAGGCGCCGCTCTTCCGGATGCCCGCGCAAAGCGGCGCGACCTCCTGCCGACGGACCCGCAGAATGGCCCGATACCAATCAAGCATGCGAGCGTGGTCCGGCAGGCGATGTTCGCTCCAGTCGAGCCGGGCGGCCGCAAAGGTGGCAGGATCGAACGGATCCAGCAGATTGTCGGGATCAACCGCGAAGGTCGCTACCCGCCCGTCACGCACGGCCGCGGCAAAGACCGATCCGAGATCGGAGAAGAAGGGAAAGGGTGAACTCGCCGCCCATTCCTCACCTTGAAAGAGCATGGGAATCTGCGGCGCCAGCAAATAGACGGCCGCCGCCGCCCGACAGGCTGCCGGCCGAGCCAGCATGCTGATGCGCTCGCCACGCGCCCGGTTGCCAACCTGATCATGGTTCTGAAGGAAGGAGACCAGGGCGGTTGGCGGCAGAACCGCACCCCCCTCCTCGCTGTCGGCCCGGAACCCCTCGGCCAGCGCCCGCGCAAGAACATCCGGCCGCCCCGCGCAGTCGGCATAGTCCTTGTCGGTCTCTCCGGTAATGGCGGCATGCAGAGCATGGTGGAGATCATCGTTCCACTGACCGTCAAATCCGCCGGCCGCCGAGACACGATCGGCTTCCAGTTGCGCGCTTTCCAGGACGAGATGGATCCTGCGGCCCCCCCCTGCAGCTCGCGCCGCCTCGGCGATCACCGCCAGAACATGATCCGGTTCTATGTCGCGGATCTCGTGGGCGGCGTCGATGCGAAGGCCATCAAGATGAAATTCGCCGATCCACATGCGAACATTGGCGAACACGAGGTCGCGCATCGACGTGCCCCCGCGCCGTCCGTAGTCGACGGCTTCGCCCCAGGGTGTGGCGTGAAGATCGGTGTGAGCCGGGGCCAGGAGCGGCAGATAATTTCCCTCCGGTCCGAAGTGGTTGTAGACGACGTCGAGCAGAACGGCGATGCCCAGCGCGTGCGCCTTGTCGACAAAAGCCCGAAAGTCGTCCGGTCGGCCATAGCGGCTGTCCGGAGCAAACAGCAGCACACCGTCGTAACCCCAACTCCAGCGGCCGGGAAAATCGCCGACCGGCATCACTTCAATCACCGTGATGCCGAGCGATTTCAGATAGGGAAGCCGCGCAGCGGCGGCGAGAAACGTACCATCGGAAGTGAACGTTCCAATGTGCAGCTCGTAGATCACCGCTTCGTGCCACGGAAGTCCGCGCCAGCGGGCATCGGTCCAGCGGAAGGCATCGGGCGCAACGACCTCGCTCGGTCCGTGCACGTCCTCAGGCTGGAAGCGGCTGGCGGGGTCGGGGACAGTGCTGCCGTCCGGCAGCAGGAAGCGATAGCGGATGCCCGCCGAAGCGGGGATAACAAGCGTGAACCAACCGTCGGGTTCCCTAGTCATCGGCAATGGCGCGCGTCCATCGATGACCAGAAGAATGGCGGCTTGCTCAGGCGCCCACAGACGGAAACTGACGAGACCATCGTGCCAGACAGCACCAAATTCCGCCGGCACATGCCCCACTTGGGCGGCCGGCCGAGCGGCGGGCATCGACATGTCCATCCAGGCGTCTCCCGTTGACGGCCGTCGAGGCGACCGGTCGGCGAACGCCATTGTGGCCGGGGAGCGCCCTGCAAGCAACCGGCAAATGCCGGAACTTATAGCTAGGTCTGGATCAACCGCTGTCGGGCGCGCAGGCGCTCGCGATGCAAAGAATAGAGCCCGCTGGCCACAATCAGCGAGGCACCAATAGTGGTCGCCATCCCCGGTACGATGCCCCAGATCAGGTAGGAGACGACCGTGGCCGATATCATCTGAACGTAGCTGAAAGGCGCGAGAAGCGACGCTGGCGCCATGCGATAGGCAAACACGCAGCAGATCTGCCCGATGGCAAAGAAAATGCCCCCGGCCACGCCGAATGCGGCCTCGTGCCATGAGGTCTGGCTGATCTCCGGCCAGACCAGAACGGTCGTCACGGTAAGTCCAATGACCGATGTCCAGACCATCATGGTTTCGGCGCTGTCACGCACGGCTTTCCGCGTCAGGATCGTCGAAAACGCACCGACGAAAGCAGCCATCAGCGTGAAAATGGACGCATAATGGAAGCTCGACGTTCCCGGCTGGACGATGATCAGCACGCCGCTGAAGCCGACCAGGGCGGCAAGCCAGCGGCGTGCACCGACAACCTCTCCAAGGAGAACGATCGAAAGCGCCATCACGAACACCGGCGCCACAAAGGCTATCGCCGTCGCATCGGGGATTTGCTGGTACTGCAAACCGAGCAGGAACAGAATCGTGCCGCAGATTGCTGTCAGCCCGCGCAGGATATTGAACCAGGGATGTCGAGGGTAAAACACGGCCCCGCCCTCGCGACGTAGCGCAAAGGGTACGGCGACGATCACGTAGGTGAGGTTCCGCCACCAAGCGATCTTCTCGGCGCTCGCCTCGTGCTGGATGAACTTGGCGCCGACATCGCAAGCCGCGAACAAGAAGGTCGACGCGACGATCAGGGCGATGGCAAACAATATCTGTTCGTTGACGCGCGACAGCCCGGCGTCGACCGTGGGAGACATGGTTTGGGAAGTCACTTTGCTTCGCCCGAAAAAGCCGGCAGCAGAGCGAGGCCAGCTTAGGATGGCACAATTGCCACCCTCTGGATGAAACGATTTTGGGGCGAAGACAAGGCAGGAAGGAAAAGTATGACAAAAAATCTCTGGTTGCGACAAAAGGGCATGAACGCCCGGTAAACCGATCAGGACAAATAGCTCGCCAACGATAGGTTGGCGATCTTGCCGATGGCCGCGTACGCCGCCTCCAACTGCGCCTCGTAGTTGGACATGTTGGCCGCCACGGTGGTGATGTCCACCTCGCTGAGATTGGAGATCACATCCGCCGTATTGGTCTGGTAATCTTCCTGGGAACTGACAGCCGACTTGAGATCCGACGAAGCGAGCGACAGCTTGGTTTGAACATTCGCCATGCTGCTGATCGAACTGGCCAAAAGGTCGATGGCATTGGTCACGGACGTGCTGTCGGTCGAGCCGTTGGCAATCGTCGAGATGGCCCAGAGCGCCTGCCGGAAACTGTCATCGTTCGCCGTCACGCCGTAGGAGATGCTGCGGCTCGATGAAACCCGAACGGACGTCTGCTGGTCGTTGCCCTGATAATAGTCCAGTTCATCCTGGGACGTCGCAGTCGATCCCTCGATACTGTCGATATCGACGGGTTCGGTATCGATGGCGCTGCCGGCAAACAGATACCGGCCGTCGAGCTGGGTATTCATCAGCGACACGACGCTTTCAAGCGTCGATTGGGCCGTGGCCTGCAGCGTGTCCGAGCTGATCGTCGACGAGGCGAGCGTTGCCTTCAAACTGCTGAGATCGTCGAGGATCGATCCGACTGCATTATACATGGTCTCGACGCGGCTGCTGGCCGTGTTGCCAGCCTCTTCGTAGGCCTTGGAGCGCGTTATCGAGGCCTGAAGCGAGACGACACTCCCCGCTTTCGAGCCAAGTCCGCCGTAATCACCCGAAACTTGTCCGGACGCCTGCTGCTCCGTGGCCTCTGCCTGCTTGACCTGAATCCGCATGGCTGCCTGGAGCAGGCTCTGGGACGATGCAAAGGTGGCGACGCGCATGGCCATGCGTTATGTTCCCTTCCTCGCGACAACCCGGCCGCATCGGTCAGCTCACGGCCGAAAGCAGCGAATCGAACATTTCCTTGGTGATCTGAATCACCTGCGCCGCGGCCGAGTAGAGCGTCTGGTAATCCTCGAGCTTGGCGGTTTCCTCGTCGACATTGACGCCCGACTGCGAAGCGATGCTGCTGGAGAGCGACGACTGCAGCGTCTCGGCTGACGTTTCCGCGTCCTCAGCCGTCGAGGCTCGGCTCGCAAAGGCGGATACCACGCGAGAGGCATACTCGGTCAGCGTGCCGCTCATGGTGCCGATGCTGCCGACGGCACTGTAGCTGTAAGAGGTCGTCAGCGCCGAATTGAGGGCGTCCGCGACCGTGGTCGAGCCGGTGGTCAGCACGGCCTCTCCCGTCGTTGTCACGTCGGTTTCCAGCGTGCCGACGGCAAGAGTTCCGGAATCCTTGAGGAGACTGGACGAAACCGAAATGTTTGAGGCGGAACTGCCGATGAAGACGGCATTGAAGCCGAAGAAACTCGAGAAACTCTGACCGTTGATCGAACTGTCGAGCGCACCGATGGCCACACCAGAACCATCGGTCTCCGAACTGATGGTCAGCGTGCCGTCCGAGTTCACAGACGCGCTCACGCCATCGATGCCATCAACCGCCGACACCAGCGCATCGATCGAGGTGTAACTGGAGAGATCGAGATCCGAATACGAGGTCAGGTTGCCATCTTCATCGACAAGGGCGATGCGCACCGTTCCCGAGGCCGAAAAGCTGGAGACGTCGTCGAGATCGGTCGTTCCGGTGAGACTGTCGGGCGCCGGCACGGACGAACCATCGGCGACCGCCGCATTGACCGAAGAGATCAACTTAGCGGCCAGCGTGTCGAGTTCATCCTGAGCGCCAGACAGGGTCTCGTCCCGCAAGGTCAGAAGGCCGCCGATCTCACCGTTGGTAATCGTGCTGGTGATATCGTTGCTGTCATCGACCAGGATCGATCCGGAAGCGCCGACGGAAAGCTCATGGACCCGGTTCGACAGAAGCGTCGTGCCTCCCGTGGTCCTGATGGACACCGCGCCGGACGAACTCGTCGTTGTGGAAATGTCCAGCAGGCTGGAGATCGTCTGGATTGCCGAACTGCGCTCGTCTTCAAGATCGGCGGTCGACTGCCCCTTCGCCTTCGCGGCAACGATCTGGTCGTTGAGCTTGTCGATCTTGTTGAGCGCCTCGTTGACGCTATCGACGTCATCGGAAATTTGCTGGTTGGCGTTGGTCTCCAGCGTCGAAATGGACGAGGATATGTCCTGCAACTGGCTGGCGAGCGTGTCGGCGGCCGAAACGAGCGTGCTCTGCGTCGAGTTGTCGTCCGGTGTCGAGGTCAGTTCGGTTACGGCCGTTTCGAGCGAGGCCAACTGCGTGGTGATCGAGGTGCCGCCGTCATCGCTTCCGGTAGTCGAACCCATCAGCGCCTGAAGCTGATCGGTGTAGGTTGCCGTGATCGAAGCCGCCCCAAGATCGGCATTGGAAGACAGCAGCGAGGCGAACACATACTTGTCGACGCCGCCGGTAACCGAAGCGATCGCGGTGCCCGATCCTGTCGAGCCTGATACCGTCGACACCTGATTGGCCGTCTTGACCGTATAGCCATCGACATCGGCGTTGGCGATATTGGCCGAGGTGACGCTGATGCCAACCTGCGCTGCCCTGAGCGCCGACAACGCAATGGAACCGGCAACCGATATCGACATAGGCCGCCTCCTCGTGAAGCGCTGCCAAACGAGCCTCAGGCGAGGCGATCGGGAAGGAGCGAGGTCGGAGACTTCACTCCCCCGGACGAACGAGAGCCGGTTCTGCCGTAAGCCGGCGTGGTCGACAGGCTGTCGTCACGCACCGCGGCCACGACCGCGGCGATGCGGCGCCGCGATGCGCCGATGGCGCCGGCAAGACGCGAGAGATTTTCCTGGGCCAGGCGCTGCCGCGCTGATCGCCTTGAGAGAGGCCTCGATGTTGGAGGCGAGATTGCTCTTTCGGCCGGTCGTCGCGGCAAGCGAAGCGGGCATGCCGCTGGCCAACAGGGCGTTTTCGTCGTCGATGACGGCAATCAACTCGGCGATGAGCGCATCGAGATCGTCGATGGCTTGATTGCCCGAAGGCCGGCGCTCAATGGTTGCTTCAGCGCGCATGGCTCTTGTTCCTGTTCTTGTCGAAAGAAAGAATTTTCGCGGGTTCGGACGCCACAGCCAGCTTGCCAATGGAAAGATAGGCGCGGCTGGCTTTGTAGCCGGTGTTGGCCTTGGTGATCGCCGCCGCCGTCTCGGTGCGATAGCGCTCCAAATCGGCGATCACGTCGGATACTTCGCCCTTGAACAAGCCGATGAGGCGGGGATCGCAACCTTCCTTCTGCCGCTGGATATCGCGATGGATACGATCGAGGCGTCTGATCAGCAGTTCGATGGCGTCCTCGATTTCGTCCCTGTCTGTTTTCTTCGTCATTTCAACGCACTGCCGACAAAAGGGAGTCGAACATGTCCTTGGCCGTTGAGATCACCTGCGAGGCGGAGGAGTAGGCCTGCTGAGCGGCGATCATGCTGGAAAATTCTGTGTTGGTATCCGTCGTCGACTCTTCAAGCTCGGATGACTTGATCGCACCGACGCCATCGGAATCGGCAAAGTGATAGGTGGCTCCGGATGAGGTACTGGATGCCGAATAGACTGAATTGCTCAATTCCGTCAGTCCGTTGGAGTTGGAAAAAGTAGCAAGGGGGATCTTGTAGATCGCAACCGACTCGCCATTGCTGTAGTTGGCGGAGACAGTCCCATCCTCATCAATGGTCACACCGGACATGGTTCCGTAGGCGCAACCGTTGGCTTCGCAGGCAATATCAACCGTTGTGCTGGTGCTGCTATCGTCTGGTGTGTACTGGGACAAGCCGTCGGAAGCTCCGGCCGTGCCGAGATCGAGGGTGACAGACATGTCACTGGCGCCATCCGTAAGACCGGAAATTGCCAGAGTCGTCGTTTCGGGGCTTTTCAGCGTGCCGTCCGAATTGAACGTGATTGTAGAAGAGCCGGTGACCGTTGCCCCGGAAACCGTGTTTCCATCGCCATCAGTCAATGTCCCAAACGACATGGACCATGTATTGTCGGTTGTCGTGCTCTTCGTCCAGGTCACATCGAGCGTATATGAAGTGCCCAGACTATCATAAAGCGTAAGCTCACTATTGTAGCTGCTGGTGGCGTCGGCCGGAAGACTTCCGCTAAGGGTGGCGGTTGTCGTCGCGGCCGCATAGCCGGTCAAGGTAGAGGTATCGATGATCTCCAGATTGGTACCGGTCGTGCCGCCAACCACGTTTCCGTCCGCGTCGGTTGGCCAGCCGAGCAATGAATAGCCGTTGTTGGTGAGATACCCGGTGTCATCGTCGACGGTAAAGGCGCCGTTGCGAGTGTAATAGACTTGGCTTCCATCACCGGACGTGACAGCAAAGAAACCATCTCCGTCGACGGCGATATTTGTACTGACTGATGAATCGACCAGAGTGCCACTGGCCAGGATGTTCTGTGACTTCGCCACAGTGACCCCGCCGCTGGAACTGCTGGCCGACCCAGACGACGTCAGCAACGACGAGAAGCTCGCCGAACTCGCCTTGTAGCCGGTGGTCGAGACATTGGCGAGGTTGTTGGAGATGATCGACAGCGCCGTCGACTGGGCTTGCATTGCCGAAACGGCAGCATTCATCGCACCTGTCAGGGACATGGTGACACTCCTCAGGCAGACGTGGTGGTCAGGGAGGAGGAGATCGTGTCGACCGACTCCTGGAGCGACAGCAATGTCGAGCTCATGTCGCTGAGCTGCGAATAGCTCGCGTAGGACATCATCTGGTTCATGAAATCAGTGGTGTCGGTCGGGTTCAGCGGATTCTGGTTCTGGATTTCCTCGACGAGCAGCTGGAGAAACTGCGACGTATCGATAGTCGACGAAGAAGATGAGGAGGATGTACTAGTCGTCGCGGATGATGACGAAGACGACACGGAAGTCGTTGTGGTCATGATAAACCTCACGCGCCCCCGGCCCTTGCTTCCAAGGACCAGAATTGATGAATTTGAATTGCCGTCTTGTTTGGCTTCAATATTTAAACGGGCGGGCGGGGGAAATCAGGCGCGAGAACTTAACGAAAAATCTGAATTCTATTTATTAATGACCGTTAATATTTGAAATCTGCGCAAAGCTACGCTGGCTTCCGATACAGGGTTCGTTGCCAGGGAAGTGCCGGCACAAGCGGCTTGCCAAATCACCGCGTCATCGCGGCAGCGATCAGCGATGAAAGCGCCGACATGGCAGCTTTCGCATTTTGCAAAGGCCTGGAACGAGATTGGTTTACGACGCGGAAGCGTCGTCGTCGCTGGTGAGCGCAAGGATACGCGCGGCAAGATCGCGAGGCGCTCGTATCGGACGAGCCGAGGCAAAGACAGCCCTAAGGGCGATCGCATCGGCCAGAATGCGACGGGCGGATTCCGAGACAACAAGCAGCCGCTCCGCTTCGGCACGAACAGCTTCGGGCCAACGCGTCAAGTCCTCGCCTTGGCGATCGACGAGATCCTGAAACTGGGCTTCGTCCATTCTGGGCAATCCGATCGACTTCTGTTTCAAAAAGTATCCCTCTGCGGGCAAACACAATCAACAGATAAAAAAGCCAATAAAATGTCACGTACTGGAAGCATGAATCGACAAAAAGCCCCGGAAGCGCGAGGACTTCCGGGGCGACTTATCTAGCGACAAAAGGTGCGTCGCCCTTCAGCCGGCAGCTGGCTGTTGATGGTTGGTGCGACGGACACGGCGAACCGGCAGCGCCGTCCGAGTGGGCACCGTCCGTTCGGCCTGGGGCGGCTCGGCCATAAGCCCGAGGAACAGGTTGCTGTCGAAGCTAGCGGTTGGCGGCGGCACGATGCGTGCCGGCGTTTGAGCGTCAGCGGCTGGCAGAGGCTGGATTCCCTCAGTCACCTCTTGATGCGTATCCATTCCGGCAATGCGCGCCCAGGCGTTACGCAATCCGATCAAGCTATCGTAGAGCTTGTGGTAACGCCTGACGACATCCGCCTTTCCAAAACTGACGTGAAGCGAGAGGATATAACTTCTGTACACCCGGTGCAGTTGTTCGGCCACCGCCCCACCCTTGTCGTAATCGAGCGCCTGATCGAGCCCGCGCAAGATGGTCGCCGCCCGCATGACCTTGGTGAAGCATTCCTCGATTTGCTTCTGTTCGCGCGCCCGGATCGCCTGGAGGATGGCCAGCAGCGTGGCATCATAGAGCTTGACGACGGCCACTGTTGGATGCACCGACGCGGCCGCCTGACGATAGGCGGCTGCGGCGAAGCCCATGGAAGAATTCATAAGCGGGTCCCTCCTCTATTTCTTAGGAACTGCTGCTGTTTTGCGAGTCGAGCAAAGCCGTGAGATAGCTGAGCGTCGATTGGGCCGTGCTGATCTTGGCCTGGATCTTCGCATAGCGCGCCGTCAGGTTTTCCTTGTAGGTATCCGCCCGGTCCGTGATCGTATCGATCTGGTCCTGATAGTCGTCGTTCTTGTCTTCAAGGCTGGACACAAGGGTAGTCAGCGAGCCATCGTCGTCGTTGATGGCTGCCTCGGTGATGTTATACAATTGCTCTGCCATGCCGGAAGCTTGAGTAACCGTGACAGACTGACTTGTGCTGCCGGTATAGACAAAGGTGTAGCCTTCATAGGCGGTTCCATCGACGCCCTTGAGACCATGACCGGTACTGGTGACCGTAAACAGTCCGCTTTGGCCATCGACGGTGGCACCGGTGACGTTGCCATCGGCATCCACAGTGATGTCCAGCGTGAAGGTCGATGGCGCGCTGGTCCCGCGATAGAGGATGCCCAGATCGCTCGAGGAACTTTCAAAGGTGTAGGAAAAAAGCTGCTGAATGACATCGGGATCGCTGTTCAGGACATCGTTCAGCGTATCTTCGTCCAGCTCGAGTTCGTTGTTTTCATCGAAGCTGAGGCCGATCGACGACATGGACACGTCATCGAGAGAGAATGCCAGCGCCGAGGCGATCTGTTGGTTGATGCTCCGGATGGTGCTGTCGCCGAACAACACCGAGTCGCTTGAGGCGCCCCCGCTTGACGATGTCTCCTGCTGCGACATCGCCCACTCCCGGTAGGCATTATAGGCGTCGACAAAAGTGGACACCGCGCTCTTGATATCCGTGAGGTTCTGCGCCACCTCGACCGACACGGATTCGCCGTCGTCGGTGGTGCCGGTGAGATAGAACGTCAGGCCATCGACGACATCGTCGATTTCGTTGGACGATCGAGTAACGGTCACACCGTCGACGGTGAAAATGGCTTTCTGCGACGCCTGCAGTTCGTCGGCAAAGTTGCCGCTATCGTCGATAACGCCGAGACTTTGAAAAATACCGTCGTCATCCCCCACCGAGATGGTTTCGCCAGTGTCTACGGTCGTCAGGATGAGTTCGTATGAAGAGTCGGAAACCTTCAGAACGGTTGCCTTGACACCGCTGGTGTCACTCTCGTCATTGATCGCACTGGCAATGTCGGAAAGCGACATATCCTCGGTCACGTCGATCGAGACGCTGCTGCCACTCTCGGTTCCGATGGTGAAGCTGCCCGAAAGGGATAAATCCGAGGACGAGGACGCATAGGTTCCGCTGGCCACCTTCTGCGCCGTAGCGAGTTGACTGACCGTCACCGAATAGGTGCCGGTATCGGTGCCGGAGGCGGCCGAGACGGTGAGAACGGAAGTCGCGGTGGCGCCGCCCACCCCCGTCAGATAGGCCTCGCGTTCGAGGAAGACATCCGTATCGCTCGACGTGGAATCGGTGGCGGCACGGAGGGAGTCCGCCGCCGTCTGAAGCGTATCGAGCAAGTCAGATGCATCGTTGTAGGCGGATATCTTGGACTCGTTGGTGGTGATCTTGGTTTCGTAGGTATCCGCGGTGGCGAGCTTGGCCTGATAGAGTTCGTCGATCAGGCCATCCCAGTCGACGGAAGTCACATCGGAAGACGCGTAGTCGGTGGCGGAGGTCGAAGTTGACGTCGTCGTGGAGGTGGAGGAGGTACTCGAAGTCGTGGTCATTTCCTTGCTCCCGGCGCGTCCGTTCTTCGTAGCGCCGGCGGAGCAGCCGGTTCAGCCGCTCCGCCAGTACGATCCGGCAATTACTGCATCAGCTTCAAGAGGTTCTGAGTCAGGCTGTTGGCCGACGACGCCGCCGCCACCGCGGCCTGCACCATCACCTGCGACGAGGCGAGCTTGGCCTCCTCGGATGCTACGTCGACATCGGCGATGGCCGAATTGGCCGATTCCAGGTTTTCAACCTGCGTCGAGATCGATTCCGAGCTGAATTGGAACTGGCTTTCCTGGGCGCCGATGCTGGCACGGGCGTTCGAGACCGTATCGATCGCCGTATCAAGCGCCGTCAACGCGGTGTTGGCATTGGTCTGGCTCGTCACGTCGAGGCTGCCGACGCCAAGGGTCGTTGAATCGAGAGCCGACAGCGTGATCTTGATCGTATCGGAGCTCGACGAACCGACCATCACGCTGACGCCACCCGAGAACATGTTGTCGCTGGTCAGCAGGCTCTGCGAATTGAAGCGGGTACCGGAAGCGATCGTGTCGATCTGGCTGGTCAACGCCCCGAATTCCTCGTCGATATAGCTGCGCTCGGTGTCAGTCACCGTACCGGAGGCCGACTCGGTGGCCAGCACCTTCATGCGCTGAAGGATGTCGGAGATGTTGGAGGCGCCGCCGTCGGCCGTCTGCAGGACGGCAATGGCGTTGGTGGCATTGGTGGAAGCCTGGTTCAGCGTGGCAACGTCCGACTGCAGGCGGGTCGAGATGGCAAGACCAGCGGCATCGTCAGAGGCCTGGCTGATGCGGGAGCCCGACGCCAGCTTGGAAAGCGACGAGGACTGCGAGGCGGCATTCTGGTTGAGGTAGCGGACAGCGGAGTTGGCGGCGGTGTTGGTCGCGATGACGGGCATTTTGGAACTCTCCCAATCGATGAACAACGTCACCCGTCTGCCGGGAAGACGTCAGCTCGAGGCGTCATCGCCCCTCGCTTCACCCCTTCAACGGACGAGCAAGAACCAACCCGGCGAAAATAGTTCGCCGCACCTCGCTTTTTTGGTTAATCGCGCGTAAACGACTGACGAATATCGTCTTCTGCCTGTGCCAAATGACGGCGCAAATGCTGCCTTCCGCGCTTGAGCAGCGACTCCACGGCCATCACCGTGGTCTCCATGACCTCGGCGATTTCGGCGTTCGACATCGACTCGTGATAGCTGAGGATCACGGCGATGCGCTGCTGGTCGGGTAGCTTGGCCAGAGCGGACTCGAGCAGGCTGTTCATCGACGCCCGATGCATCTGGGTGGGAGCATCTTCCTGGCCGTCGGCCACTTCCGGTGCCGCGTCGAGATCGTCCATCACCGGCTTGCGGCGAAGATCGATGCAGCGGTTGGTGATGACGCGATAGAGCCAGGTCGAGAACTTGGCGCGCCCGATCTCCATGCGCTTGCGATGGGTCCAAAGTTTCAGGAAACTATCCTGGACGACATCGTCGGCATCGTCGGCGTTCTTCAGGATGCGAAGCGCCAAGGCAAAGCCCCGATCGGCGTGCCGTTCGACGAGCCGGGCGAAGGCGCCCCGATCATCATTGGCAATCCGCTCGAGGAGCTTATCGTCCTCGTCCCTCGCGCGCCTAACCGTCTCCTCCGCTACGGACGAGACGAGGGGGGCAGATGCATCGACACGGAACGAGCTCGCAGCAGCAACCATCATCACACACCTCAATACGCCGACGTCAACCGGCCAGAACGTCCCTTACGACACTGAAACGAAGCAACCTGGCAAACCAGGCGCAGAAAATCGACCGAATATAAGAATAATATAAGTATAGGCAAATAGTTCCACGGTCACCGAGGCAAGTTTTACCTGTCGGCAAAACCTGCCTACCGTCCATCCAGAGCCATGACCGACCAAACCCGCGGAATTCCAGCCTTCTTGCATAATTTCGCCCCCCTCGAAGCACCCTGGGCAACTTTTGTCCCAGCAATCACCCATTAAGTGCTGCAAATGGCATGCTATTTTTCTGTTTTCACAACAGAAACAAATCTCTAGCGGACCATTGCAAATAGCGGAAACAACCGGAAAAAACTGCCGCCCGCCTTTGTGAAAAAAGTGCCGGTTTCCCGGGCATCATTCTTTGCCGAGGTCGCACCGCGACCGATATGTCCGCAACGCAATGTATCTAACGGAAACATTCAGCCAAAGATCGCTGAAACTTGGCTTTGACGGAGTGAAGAATTCTCGAACAGCGCTTCGAAAGTGCGCCTGAATGCAGCGCCTCGTCCGTTTTACTTCGGAGACTGGCAAGGAGCCCACATGTTCATCGAACCCAACCGGATGGCGCAAACAACCACCGAACCCGCGCTGCTCGAATGTGTCAGCTTCGATGTTTTCGACACGATGTTGCTGCGCCGATGCACGACGCCAACCGGTGTGTTCGAGGTGGCCTGCCGACTGGCCGGCTGCGATACGACCCGCCCCGGGTTGGTGGAAAGCTTCACGCAGCACCGCAGCCTCGCCGAAGCCAAGGCGCGAAAGGCTGCTGTCAAAGAGACCGGCAGCGGCGAAGTGGCTATCGAACAGATCTATGCCCGGCTTCCTCGCCATCTGTTTGGGCTCGACGAACTCTCCGTTGAGGATTTGGCCGAAGCCGAGTTCCAGGCAGAACTCGCCCTCTGTGTCGCCAACCCCGATATCCTCGCCTTTTATCGGTCCGCCCGAGAGGCCGGAATGCAGACCGGCTTCGTGTCCGACACCTACTGGAATGGCAAGCGACTTGGCCGACTGCTCGCAACCGCCGCACCGGGCCTCACCTGGGATTTCCTGTACGCCTCTTGCGATCACGGCTCATCGAAAAGCGAAAACCTGTTTCGTAAGGTCCTGGTCGGCGAGACATTGAAAGGCCGTCGCATGCTGCACGTTGGCGACAATCCTGTCGCCGACGTGGAGGCTCCCCGACGTCTGGGGATCGAGGCCCATTTTTACCGGCAGGCATCGACCTATTTTGCTGGCCTGCTGCAGCGCGAAGGATCGACCTTTGCCCTCGTTTCCCCCTCCGCCGCCCATGGCCAGCGCCTTGATGGTGGCCTCAGGTCTCTGCGCCGCTGTGTCGCGAACCGTCTCGCAACCGAAGCTGACGCCTTTGCCCTCGGCGCCACCGTTCTTGGGCCGATAATGGCGGCTTTCGATCGCTTCGTCTCCGAAGAGATCGACAGGCTGTCTACTGACGGCCGAAAGGTTGCCGTCGCCTTTCTCGCCCGCGATGGCTTCTTGCCGCATTGCGTCTGGACGGCGCGCAAGGGACCAGCGGCCGGTTATGCCGAGATCAACAGGCGCGCGGCGGCGCTGGCTGCCATCGACGACGCCACCGGCTTCAAGCCGCTGCTTTCCGGAATCGAAAAGATCGATCACGCGGGCGTTGTCGAGATGATCGGCGCCGACAGTCCGCATCTTCGCTCCTTCTTTGTCCGGCAACCCGGCGGCATCGCCGATGGCGAGGCACTTTGCAGCAAGCTGCCGGCGTTGCTGGGCAAGGAGACGGTCAGCAAGCTGGCCGATTCGATGCGGATCGGCTTGTTCGAACACATGCGGCAGGCCATTCCAGATTTCGGCGTGTGCACCGATCTGGTGCTGGTCGACTTGGGTTACAGCGGCTCGGTGCAGAAGGGACTACGGCGCGCCATGAAGTCGGCGGGCCTTCCGATGCGACTGCATGGCCTTTATCTGCTGACCAAGGATGACAGCCTCGAAGCCGACAACGGCGATACGATCCGAGGTTTCATCGATGATCTCACTGTGTCGCCCCAGACCAAATTGACCCTGCTGTCCAATATCGCGGTCCTCGAACAGCTCTGCTCGGCCTCCGACGGCAGTGTGCGTAGCTACCAGGATGGCAAACCGGTGCGCGAACCCGACGTCCGTGACGCCGCACAAATCGAACTCAGCCATCAGGCGCAAGCCGGCGCGATCCACTTCGCCGAGCAGCTTGGCGACCACCAAGGCAGCCGACTGGATGGTCGCGTGGACTTTTTCGGAAGCCGCCGGCATGCCGGCTCCGCCAATGTGGCCGGCCGGCAGCTTTACCGCTCTCTCTCCCGTCGATGGATTCTCTTACATTCTCAGGGGATGCGGACTCCTGCCACGCGAAATCCACGATGACATTCCCTGTGGCAAGGTCGAGGTGACACTGGTGGGCAAGACCGCGGCGAGCCTCGCCAAGGTTACCTGCCGCCGGACCGGCAACAATGACCTGCGCCTTCATATTCCCCTGTCCCGCCAACAAGGCATCGAGGCAGTCGCAATTCCCCTTGGACAGATCGCTTCGCGCGGCCTGCTGCGCGGGGTAACGCTTCAGCAGCACGACAAGCTGCTCCTCCATCATGGTGCAGCCGAGGTTGGACGCCTCGCCGCCGAGCGCCTACATGCCGTCGGTATCAGGTTCGAGGACGATCTGTTCGTCGCCGAACCCGACGGCAAGCTCGTCGTCATGCTGCCGCCGCTCGATGCGAGGTATGCGGTCGTCTCCATTTTATTGAGCCCACTCGCCGTGGGACGGCCGTTATCGCTCGCCGAGGACAATCGGGATCGCGCACCGGCAACGCTGCCATCCCTCTAAAAACAGATCCTCTGTCGTGATGACAAGAAGCGGTTGGGCAGCATCTCCCAACCGCCTATTTTTTACCAAAGGTCTAGCGGACCGCGAACTTCGCCGCCTGACACCAAGCGCCGGGCCTCCGACAAACCCGGCGTGGTTCCTGGATAACCGTCCTGCCTCTGACTCAAGAGCGATCCTGGGCCTCAATCACCTTGAGATAGTTGAGCAGCCGGTTTTCCTCGAGGCGAGCTAGAAGCGAGTTCTGGTGAAACGGCATCAGTTCATTTGCAAGTCGCTCGCTCCAGGAGGCGTCCATTGCAAACAGGACGCCTAGACCGAATACGGCCGGAACTTCGGCAAAGGCCACCTCTTGGCCATCGGCGAGCATTTCGCGTAGAAAATCGTCCACCGCCGTCATGACACCATTTCTCGGTCCTCCTTCTTCAACCGCATAGGCGAAGGCGCCCATTCCCCGAAATCCGGAATTCGGAACGAGGCGGGATCTGCCGGGAATCGCACCGGCATCGAAGGAGAACTCATGGCGATACTCCTGTGGAATTCGCGATGGCTCATAATATTGATCGCGTCTTGCACACGGCCAACCGACATCATGGAGAAAGATCAACAGCGGCTGCTCTTGGTCGCGGCAAATGCCGTTGATTGCTTTGAGCTCGTGATAGACCGTGTACCAGTTGTGATCTCCGTCGATCAACCAAGCATCGGCAGCCTTAATGTCACAAAGCGCTTCGAGGCTGGGGCGGGCATCGTGCCTCACTCTCGGTTCTGCCTCTACCCAACTTAAAAATTCAGGCTTTGGGCATGGATCTATACAGACCAAGCTTCCCTCTGCCCGATTCACAAACTTGGCGAGCAGCGTAGACATGCCGCCGTATTCAGCACCGATTTCGACGACCGCCTCGGCTTTGGCGATCGACAATGATGACAGGATCAGGTCGCCGAGTTCGGCCATCGAATGAATGAGAAGATCTTGCAAGCGAGTCTGTCCTTCGCGGAATTCCATTACCTGGATTATACGCTCGTAGCTGTCGATCCAGGCGACGACGGCCATCCCGCTGTTCGCCCTCCCAAAGGGATACCGACCGCGAAGAGAAGCGGCTGCTCCACGGAGCGAATGACACCGGTGACGAAATCAGAAAGAGCAGCTTGACTTCAAACATCCCAGTCAGAGAAGGCTCTAGGCGGGAAGGCTAGGTACCAAAGTCTGGCACCGTCAACTCGTCAGGCTGGGATTCGGAACGTTTGCAGTATGGAGGCAAGTCCTGGTTCGTCCACAACCACGGCGGCGTCCTTGCAGCTCATCCATTGCCGCTGCCGCTGGGTGCGTTCGGGCCAATCGGGCAGGTTTTCCGTGACCTCGAGGCTGTAGACTTCAACGTCGACGAGAGTGAAATAGCCCGTGAGCCGCTTCCAATAGCGGTAGCGGCCGATCGGCGCTTTGGACGGTGTGCCGAGCACGCCAGCCTCTTCCATGGCTTCGATGGCGGCGGCCTTGCGGTCGCTCTTGCCCTTCATGCGCCATCCCTTGGGGATCAGCGGCCGATGGATTTCACGCGAGGAAACGAGCAGCACGGACACTTCACCATTCGCGCTACGCCGAAACGGCAGCGCGGCGACCTGATGCTGGACCTTTCCGTTGGCGCTGCTCTTACCCATGATGCCCTAATGGCGAATGTCAAATGAGCCATAGACCGACTCGATCTCACTTAATTAGAATATCTGTGAAAAGTTTCCAGTCGGTAGAGAAACGAAAGTGGGGTTCAAGCGGAATCTACGCATTTCGTCTCACACAAGGATGGTGACCGATTCGAAAAGTCGGTCATCGACGCGTCATAGTTGCTGGTACACTATTCATCCAGTCCTTGTTCAACTGCGGAGCGAACTCCGACCATGTCATTTACCGCAATCGATACCCGAAGCGCCCTCATTGTCATTGACCTTCAAAAAGGTATTGCTGCCCTGCCGCCGCAAGAACTGGCGCATGCCGCTATTGCCAATGCCGTCCGGTTGATCGACGCCTTTCGCAGCACTAAGCGGCCGGTGGCGCTGGTCAACGTCCTGAGCGGCGCACCGGGCCGCACCGACAAGAAGCCGGCAGGAGGCGATCGGCCAGCCGACTGGGCGGAGCTTCTGCCCGACCTGGGCTATGCCCCTGATGACATCCGCATCAGCAAGAAAACCTGGGGCGCCTTTACAGGCACCGATCTCGACAAGCGCCTACGCAACCTTGGCGTCACCGGAGTGGCTGTCTGCGGTATTGCCACCAGCCGAGGTGTCGAATCGACGGCTCGCTTCGCCCACGAACTCGGTTACAACGTCGCCCTGCCCGTCGATGCCATGACGGACGCCAATCCCGAGGCGCATCGACGCAGCGTCGAACTGACTTTCCCGTGGATCGCCGAGACCGGAACGACCGACGAGCTGATCGCCCTCCTCAAGTAAGGTCAGGCAAAGAAACGCCGGGCCAGCGCGTGCAGGAAAACGGGGCCGCGTTCGAGCAGCGCGTCGTCGAAGTCGTAGCGGCTGCTGTGCAGCCCCGCGCTGTTACCGTTACCGAGGAAGAGATAGGCCCCTTTCACCTTTTCCAGCATGAAGGCGAAATCCTCGCTGCCCATCATCGGCCGATCGAGCGGTTCGAAAGCGTCACCGCCAAATGTATCGCGGATCACTGCCGCCGCCAGTTCGACGGACGCGGCATCATTCATGGTGACGGGGTAACCAACCTGCCAGTCGATGCGCGCCTCAGCACCGAAGCTTGCCGCCTGCGAATGCGCGATCTCTTCGAACCGCCGGCAAAGCCGATCCCGAACGGCGGGATCGGTAGCGCGCAGGCTCACCTCCAGCACCGCTTCATCGGGAATGACGTTGCAGGCCGATCCCGCATGGAAGGCGCCGACGGTGATGACACCGGCCTCCTGCGGCGGCACGTTGCGCGACACCGCCGTCTGCAGGGCCATGACGATGCTCGCCGCGGCCACCACCGGATCGACGGTGTCCTCAGGGCGAGCCCCATGGCCACCGGCGCCGCGCACCGTCAGCGTCGCCGCGTCGATTGCCGCCATCATGGCACCGGGCCGAGCCGAGAATCGGCCGGCAGCCAGACCAGGATAGTTGTGCAACGCAAAGACGGCGTCGCAAGGAAACCGCTCGAAGAGCCCTTCGGCAATCATCCGCGCAGCACCGCCGGCCGTTTCCTCGGCTGGCTGGAAGATGAAGTGCACCTTGCCGCGGAAGTCTTCGTCCTGAAGCAGACGAAAGGCAGCGCCGATCAGCATGGTGGTGTGGCCGTCATGGCCGCAGGCATGCATCATGCCCGGGGTGCGACTGGCATAAGCCACACCGGTTTCCTCGACGACCGGCAAACCGTCCATGTCGGCCCTGAGGCCAATGGCCCGGCCGTCTCCACCGCGATCGAGGGTGGCGACAAGACCGGTGGCGGCTATGTCGCGCGTTACCGACAGCCCCCAGCCCGAGAGCAGATCCGCGACAAAGGCCGAGGTCTGTCGCTCCTCATAGCCGCTCTCCGGCATCCGGTGCAGGCGATGACGAATGGCGACCAATTCCGGTAGAAACGCGCGGAAGACGGCTTCATCCATGATCTACCCCTATTGTGGCCGCGCTGGCTGGCGATAGAGCGTCAAGCGGCGTTCGACCTCGGCCATGACTCGAGTCAGCACCACGACCACAGCAAAATAGAGAAGCCCGGCGGCAATCAGCGGCTCGAAGATCAGCAGTGACTGGCGCTGCAGCATGCGCGCCGTGCCCATCATTTCCATGATGGTGATGGTCGAGGCCAGCGAGGTGGATTTCAGAAGGATGATCACGTCGGAGGTCAGCACCGGCAGGCACAGCCGCAGCGCCTGCGGCAGCGTGATGCGCCTCAGGATGGTAAAGGGCCGCATGCCGACGGCTATCGCCGCCTCGGTCTGCCCCTTGGGCACCGCCAGGATGGCGCCGCGGATCACTTCGGCATTGTAGGCGGCCTGGTTGAGCGACAGCGCGAACACCGCGTACCAGAGACCATCGCGCAGATAAGGCCACAAAAAGGAATGGCGAATGAAGGTGCCCGGCAGCACCTGCCCCAGCCCGTAGTAGATGAGGTAGAGCTGGACCAGAAGCGGCGTGCCGCGAAAGGCGAAGGTGAAGGCCTTGGCAGGCCAGGCGGACGTCCGCCGGCCATAGACCATGGCGACAGCCGTCACTGTCCCCATCAACAGGCCGAAAACGACGCCGGTCACCGTCAGAAACAGCGTCAGCGGCATGGCGGCCACGAGAGGTGGCAGGAAGGCAAGGACGTGGGCGAGCGACTCCATCAGCGGTAGCCCCGCGAGAAGCGCCGCTCAAGACGTGAGATCGCCCAGACGGACACCGCCGTGATCATCAGGAACAGCACGGCGGTGAGGCCGTAGAAGAAAATGTATTGCCGCGTGCCGGCCGCTGCCCGGTAGCCGACGTAGAGCAGATCGTTGAACGCGCCGAGCACGGAGATGATGGCGCTCTCCTTGGTCATCTCAAGCCAGAGATTGCCCATGCCAGGGATGGCGTGCCGAACCATCTGCGGCGCGACGATGCGGATAAGAATGAGCCCTCGGTGCATGCCGAGCGCCAAGCCCGCCTCGATCTGTCCAAGCGGCACGGCAAGATAGGCCGCGCGCAGAACCTCGGCCATGAAAGCGCCAGAGACGAAGGCCAGCGCGACCACCGCCGCCCAGAAAGGGCTGACCTGGAAGTTGTCGCCCGCCAGGCCGAAACCCTTCACCAGCCGCTCGACACCCGAAGCAATGGAAAAATAGAGCAGCAGAATGACCAGCAGTTCCGGCAGCGCCCGCACCACCGTGGTGTAGACGCCGGCGATAAAGCGTATGGCACGCCAGGACGACTGCTTGCCAGCTGCACAGACAGCGCCGAACACCAGCGAGATCAGATAGGCCGATACCGATACCTCGAGCGTGGTGACGATGCCCCAGAAGAGATCGTCGCTCCAGCCCGTATCGCCCCAGCTCAGCAGTGAAAGAGTGCCGTCCATTGCGCCATCCGGAAAAGAAAACCGCCGCCAGCCCGATTAAGGAGCGGCGGCGGCTATCACGGCTTACTTGCCGTCGACCCAGTGGGCAATGCTCTTGGCGAGCGTGCCGTCGGCCTTGATCGAGGCGAGCGCGTCGTCGACCTTCTTCAGCGTTGCCGCGTCGCCCTTCTTGACGACGTAGCCCACGCCCTCTCCGAGCGCCTTGTTGTCAGGCGCCGCGGCCTTGATGTCGAAGTCGGCGCCCTGCGGCGTTGCCAGGAAGGTGTGGAGATAGAGATCCGGCGACAGCACGAAGTCGATGCGGCCGGCAGCAAGGTCGGCCATCGAGTTGTCGGCGGTATCGTAGGCCTTCACCTCGACGTTCGGATAGTACTTGGTCAGGTACTGGTGCTGCACGGTCGAGGCCTGCACGCCGACGACCTTGCCTTCGAAGACCTTGGGATCGAGGATCTTGCTACCGTCAGGCGCATCGACCGTACCGACCGTGACACTCTCGGCCTTCGGGCCGACCAGCGAGGTACCCTCGGTGTAGTAGGAGGCGCTGAAGTCCACCGTCTGCTTGCGCTCGTCGGTGATCGAGAAGGCGCCGACCGCCACGTCGAGCTTGTTCTCTTTCAGCGCCGGCAACAGGCCATCAAAGGCCATGGCGGAAATCTCGCACTTCACCTTCATGCGCTCGCAGAGGGCGTGTGTGATGTCGGCCTCGATGCCTTCCCACTGGCCTGCGGCATTGACCTGACCGTAGGGCAGATAGGGCTCCGGCGTCATGCCGAGCCGGATCACATCCTCAGCCAGCGCGGGCAGAGCGACCGAAGAGGCAATGGCCAGCGCCAACGCCGTTTTAATAGCGATATTCGACATTTGGGACGTTCCCCTTTTCCTTGACATCAATCCTTGGGCAGTCGGCTCAGCCACGCCGCCAGCGCAGCGACATGCAGGAGAGGCCGGCATCGATCTTGCCGATTTCGGTGGTCTTGAGCGGCACCACCTTGTAGCCGCGAGCAGCCAGCAACTCGGCGGTGCGCGGATAATCGGAACCGACGAACACCACGTCATTGACGCGCAGCGCATTGGCGGCCGCTTCCTCGCCAGCCGGCACCAGCAGCGTCTTGAAGCCCTTGAACACGCCCGAACGCTCAAGACGCTCGGTGGTCAGCACCGTTTCCTCGTCGAGAAGCGAGCAGTCGGTCTTGAAGTGCAGCACGTCCTTCGGTGTCTCGACAATCTCGCCCTTGCGGCCGAGCTTGGCGAGGCATTCGATCAGCGCCTCGGCTCCCTCGCGGTTGGTGCGGGCGGACAGGCCAATCATGACGCTCTGCTGCGTGGTCAGCACGTCGCCGCCGTCGGCAAAGCCGCGCGGCAGGTCGAGAACGGTCTTGAACAGACGCCTCAGTACCGGCGCGATCTCAGCCGTCTCACCGGCGCGGGTCGCCGCGCCCGGACGCAGCAGGATGGCGCCCTCAGGGAAGACCAGCGCCGGATCCTCGACGAAAATGGAATCAGGGAAAGCTTCGAGCGGCGGCAGCACCGTCACTTCTACCCCGGCGTGGCTTACCGCGTGGATGTAAGCTGCGTGTTCAGCGAGAACGCCCGCATGGGTGGGATTGCCACGATCATCGGCGCGCAGACCATTGACCACCGAGGACGACGGGGTGCGGACAATGAAGGAATCGAAGCGATAGACGGGAAGAGAACTGGCCATTCGAACACCTTGATGGAAAGCGCTGTCATAGACGAACCGTCCGCCAAGGCGCAACAACCGGAAGGGGCATTGTCCTTCGTGAGAAGACGGATGCCGGCCGGGAAACGCCCCGGCCGGCACGGATCAGTGAGAGGCGAGGCAGAAGCGCCTCGTCCGGGTCCTTATTTCAGCGAGTAGAGGTTGATCTTGAAGTACTTGTCGTTGATCGTCTTGTAGGTGCCGTCGGCCACCACTTCATCGATCGCCTTGTTGATGGCATCCTTGAGCGCGCCGTCTTCCTTGCGAACGGCGATGCCGACACCTTCGCCGACAAAAGCGGGATTGGTGATCGGCTCTCCAGCCAGCTTGCAGCAGGCGCCAGCCTCTTTGCTCACCCAGTCGAACATCGGCAGGAAGTCGCCGACCTGCAGGTCGAGACGGCCGGCCGCGAGGTCGAGGTTGACCTCATCCTGCGTCGGATAGGTCTTCAGCGTGGCGCTCGGATAGGTCTTTTCAACATATTCGGCCTGCGTGGTACCAGCCTGTGCTCCGATGGTCTTGCCGGAAAGCGCCGCATCGGAGAATTCGGTGAGCTTGCTGTCCTTGGGGACCACGTGGGTCATCGCCGCCTTGTAGTAGGGCTTGGTGAAGTCGACGACCTTCTTGCGTTCCTCGGTAATGAACATCGAGGCGATGATCATGTCGTATTTCTTGGCGAGCAGCGCCGGAATGATGCCGTCCCAATCCTGGGCCACCACCTCGCACTTGACCTTCATCTTGGCGCAGAGGGCAAGGCCGATCTCCACGTCGAAGCCCTTGATGGACCCGTCGGTGTCTACATAGTTGAAGGGTGGATAGGCCCCTTCGGTGCCGATTTTCAGCGGTTCTTCGGCATGGACGGCAAGAGCCGAAGCAGCGAAGAACGCAGCGACGGCGAGGCCGCGAATGATGCGGTTGGTCATGGTACTTGGTTCCCCTGGAAGCGCTACGGGCCGGTTTTTCTCTTTGCCCGAGACGCTGAAAGATTAGAGGCAAACAGCAGGGAATGACAATTCTCTGTCAGGAAATATGTGAGACCGGCGGTCGATTATTCCGGCTGGCGCTTCAAGATGGCCGAAAAGCTGGGATCGAAGGCACGGCGAATGGGATCGGCGGCCGCCCCGATCGCCACCGCCCACGGGTCGGTCATCCCGAGCCGGAGACGGGGAATGGCCCGGCCGATCGTCGGCGCCAAGGAGGGGCGGAGCGGTTCGATGGCCTCGACCAGCCTCGGCATCAACGAGCCGGACACACCACTCGACAAGATGACTGTCTGCGGATCGAACAGCGTCTCGGCGGTGTGGACAGCGAGCCTGAGGTCGTGGGCTGCTCGCTCGATCCATTCGCCAACGCGCCGGTCATTCGCCAAGACGAGCGCTTCGAGCTTGTCGAATTGCCCGGGATCGGCCGGATCGATACCGACCATGGCATAGAGCGAGGCAATGGACGCGCGATGCTCGAGCGGGATCAAATTGTCGGACCCGCCGAACAACACCATGCCGATCTCACCGGCGTTGCCATGGGCGCCGCTATAGAGTTCACCGCCAAGGATTAGCCCAGCACCAATGCCGTAGCCGATATAGATGCAGACGACATGATCGAGGCCATGGGCGGCCCCCAACATGCGCTCGGCGGTGGCACAGGCGGCGGCATCGTTCTGCAGGCTGACGGCGAGGCCGGTGCCGGCGGCGAGCCGATCCAGCAACGGGAAGCTCTGCCAGGCCTGCATCAGCCACAAACTGTCGTCGGCGATCTCGACGCCGAACGGACCGGGCATGGCGACACCGACGCCAGCAATGCGCGCCTCGGCATCCGGCCGTCCGGCCGCGAATTCCGTCCTCACACCGGCTAGAAGGTCGAGTACCACTTCGGCGCCTTCCTCCGGTGAACGCGGCGGCACCTTGGCGGTGGCGCGCGCCAGGATGTTGCCGACGAGATCGACGACGATGACCCGGCTGACGTGACGGTCGATCTGTAGGCCAATGGAATAAGCGCCTTCCGCCACCAGCCGATAGGGGGTTGACGCACGAATAAGTCAAGCGATTTGACTTAATAAGGAACCAACAGAGTTCCGGGGAACGCTAGTCCGCCCCAAAGGTGTGACGACGCTCCATCCAGCGGCCCTTCTCGGGCCATCAAATGACCGATCGTGGCGGTAGACTGCCGCCGCGATCCCTTTCGCGTAGTCACTGACCAAAGGGAGCCCACAATGAACAGGTTTTTCGGCAGGACACTTCTGTCAGCGACGCTGCTGACGGCACCGCTTTCCGTTCCGGCTTTCGCCGAAACGCAGATCAACGCGCTGTTCATGGCCCAGGCCGCCTATAGCGAAGCCGACGTTCGCGCCATGACCGAGGCCTTCACCAAGGCCAACCCGGACATCAAGGTCAATCTCGAGTTCGTTCCCTACGAGGGCCTGCATGACAAGACCGTGCTCGCCCAGGGCGCCGGCAATGCCTATGACGTCGTGCTGTTCGACGTGATCTGGCCGGCCGAATTCGCGGCCAACAATGTGCTGGTCGACATCTCCTCCAAGATCACCGCCGACATGAAGTCGGGCGTGCTGCCAGGCGCCTGGACCACCGTCAAGTACGACAGCAAATTCTATGGCATGCCTTGGATCCTCGACACCAAGTACCTCTACTATAACAAGGAAATTCTATCCAAGGCCGGCATCGCCAATCCGCCCAAGACGTGGGAAGAGCTGGCCGCCGACGCCAAGATCATCAAGGACAAGGGCATCCTCGCCACGCCGATCGCCTGGAGTTGGGCGCAGGCGGAAGCCGCCATCTGCGACTACACCACACTTGTCAGCGCCTTCGGCGGCGACTTCCTGAAGGACGGCAAGCCGGCCTTCCAGACCGGTGGCGGTCTCGACGCGCTGAAGTACATGGTCGACACCTATAAGTCCGGCGTCACCAACCCGAACTCCAAGGAATTCCTGGAAGAAGACGTCCGCAAGGTGTTCGAGAACGGCGACGCCGCCTTCGCCCTCAACTGGACCTACATGTACAACATGGCCAACGACCCGAAGGACTCCAAGGTCGCCGGCAAGGTCGGTGTCGTGCCGGCACCGGGCGTTGCCGGCAAGAGCGAGGCCTCGGCGGTCAACGGCTCGATGGGCCTCGGCGTCACCACGGCGAGCAAGCATCAGGACGAGGCGTGGAAGTACATTGTGTACATGACCTCGCAGCAGACGCAGAACGCCTATGCCAAGCTGAGCTTGCCGATCTGGGCGTCGTCCTATGCGGATCCGGCCGTCACCAAGGGCCAGGAAGAGCTGATCGCCGCCGCCAAGGTCGGTCTCGCCGCCATGTATCCGCGTCCGACCACGCCGAAGTATCAGGAGATCTCGGTTGCCCTGCAGCAGGCGATCCAGGAAGCCCTGCTCGGCCAGTCGAGCCCCGAGGACGCGCTGAAGACCGCCGCCGACAACAGCGGCCTCTGAGCATCTGATCATACCGGGCGCCCCTGGCGCCCGGTTCCCCCATTATGTTTATTCGACGAGGACACCGGATGTCCGGCACCTGGATCACCACCCGGGCGTGGCTACTCATGCTGCCGCTCCTCATCGTCATGGTGGCCGTCATCGGCTGGCCGTTGGCCGACACCGTGCAGCTTTCCTTCACCGACGCCAAGCTGGTGGGCACATCCGGCAGCTATGTCGGCTTCGACAATTACCTCCGCCTTGTCTCCGGCAATGCCTTCGGCCGCACGCTTTTCACGACCACCTTTTTTGCCGTGGTGGTGGTGACGACGGAAATGGTGTTCGGCGTGCTCGCCGCCCTGTTGCTGAACCAGCAGTTTTATGGCCGTACGCTGTTGCGCGCCCTGTTGATCCTGCCCTGGGCGTTGCCGACCGTCGTCAACGCCACCCTGTGGCGGCTGATCTACAATCCGGAATATGGTGCCCTCAACGCGGCGCTGACCCAGATCGGCATCCTCGACGCCTACCGGTCCTGGCTCGGCGAGCCCGGCACCGCCCTGACGGCGCTGATCGTTGCCGACTGCTGGAAGAATTTCCCGCTCGTTGCCATGATCGCGCTGGCCGCGCTGCAGGCCGTGCCGCGCGATGTCATCGCCGCGTCCTATGTCGATGGCGCCAGCGCCTTTTCCCGCTTTCGCTTCGTCACTCTGCCCTATCTCGCCGGGCCGCTGATGGTGGCGCTGGTGCTGCGCACCATCGAAGCCTTCAAGGTGTTCGATATCATCTGGGTCATGACGCGCGGCGGGCCCGCCAACTCGACGCGAACCATGTCGATCCTCGTCTATCAGGAAGCTTTTTCCTTTCAGCGGGCAGGCTCGGGCGCCTCGCACGGTGCTCGCCGTCGCCTACGGCACCGTTGTAAAGAAAGTTGCCGGGAGCGCCACCTGATGGAACGCCAGAGCCCCCTCTTCCGCTTGTTTCTGCACGTGGCGGCGCTTCTGCTGGCGGCGGTTATCCTGGCGCCGCTGGTCTGGCTGTTCGTGATGAGCATTTCGCCGGCTGCCGACCTCGCGGCTAAGCCGCTCAAATGGTGGCCCGCCACCATGGATTTCTCGCGCTACACCGTCCTCCTCTCCACCACCGAGAACAGCGCCGGCGCCGCCTTTATCGCCAGCCTGAGGAATTCGCTGATGGTGGCCGGCATGGCCACCCTGGCAGCCATAGCGCTTGCCGTTCCGGCCGGCTGGGCCGTTTCGCGCACCCCTTCGGTCGGCTGGTCGCTCTCGGTGGTCATCGCCACCTACATGCTGCCGCCGGTGGCGCTCGCCGTGCCGCTCTACATGGCCCTTTCCAACTTCGGCTTGCTCAACAGCGTGTTTGGCCTGGCGCTCGTCTATCTCACCATTCTCGCCCCGTTCACCACCTGGCTGATGAAGTCCGGCTTCGACGGTATTCCGCGTGAAATCGAGCAGGCCGCCGTCATCGACGGCGCCAGCCTGTGGCAGACGCTCCGCATCATCACGCTGCCGCTCGCCATGCCGGTGGTCGCCACCTCCGCCCTGTTCGCCTTCCTGCTGGGTTGGGACGAGTTCTTCTACGCCTTGCTGTTCACCTCCGACCAGCGGGCCAAGACGCTCACCGTGGCCATCGCCGACCTCGCCGGCGGGCGCGTCTCCGACTACGGCCTGATTGCCACGGCCGGCGTGCTCGCCGCGCTGCCGCCGGTGATCGTGGGCCTCGTCATGCAGCGGGCGCTGATTTCGGGTCTTACCTCCGGCGGCGTCAAAGGCTGAACCCTAAGGACAACACCATGACCGCTCCCCGCCCTGAAAGCCTTCTCGCCATTGACCGTGAAATGGCCCGCCAGCACGCCGATGCCCTCGCCTCCTTCGAGACCAACCACGAGGTGGCCGCCCGTGCCGCCGCCTCGCTCAAGAAGACCGGCCGCCTGTTGATGCTCGGCATGGGCGGCTCGCACGCCGTCGCTCGCGCCGTCGAGCCCTACTACCGCGCGTTCGGCATCGACGCGGTATCGCTTCCTGTTTCCGAACAGCTGGCCGCGCCGCTGCCGCTGGCCGGGCGCACTGTCTTCGTCACCTCGCAGTCGGGCGAAAGCGTCGAGGTGGTTCGCTGGTTCAAGGAAACCGGCGGCACCGCCAACACTTTCGCCCTGACGCTCGAAGGTGGCTCCTTCCTCGGCAAGGCCGCCCCGGCTCTGGTCGCCACCGGTGGCTCGGAACTCGCCTTCGCCGCCACGCGCAGCCTGACGCTGACCTTCGCGCTCCATCTTGCCATTCTCGCCGCGCTCGGCGCCGACGCCACGCCGGCGCTCGCCGTGCTAAAGGCGCCGGAGGCACCCGACGTGTCCGCCGCGCTCGTCGCTTTGAAGAATGTGCGTAACGTCGTTACCTCCGGCCGCAGCCTGCAGGGCGTGGCTGAGGCCATCGCCCTTGGGTTCACCGAACTATCGCGCCGCCCCTGCTTCTCGCATGAGGGCGGCCAGCTTCGGCACGGGCCGATGGAAATGCTGTCGCCGGAGATCGGCGCCATCCTGTTCCGCGCCAAGGACCCGACGTCACCGCTGATCGCCGGCATGGCTGGCGAAATCCTGGCCGCTGGCGCGCCAGTAGTGATTTTCGACGCGTCCGGCGAAGCGCCGGTGGCGGATGCAGTGACGATTCCCGTCAAGCCGGCCACAGGCATGGCTGCCGTCTTCGCGCTGCTGCCGGCCGCCCAAACGCTGATGGTCGCCTTTGCCGCCGAGCGCGTCGAGAATGCCGGCACGCCCGTCCGCTCGAACAAGATCACCCGGAGCGAATAAGTGAAGCCGATCGCTGTTATTGGAAACGTCAACGTCGACCTGATCCTCGGTCCCGCCACGCCATGGCCACAGCCGGGTACCGAGATCATCGTCGATCATGACGAACTGCGGGTCGGTGGATGCGCCGGCAATTCGGCGTTGGCCCTGAAGGCGCTCGGCGCGCCCTTCGCGCTGGCGGCCAGCATCGGCAATGATCGCTTCGGCGCATGGCTGGCGAGCGAGTTTGGCGAACAGTCGAAGCATTGGCGGGTTCACGAAGAGAACACCACCATCTCCGTCGGTATCACCCATCCCGATGGCGAGCGCACCTTCTTCACCACGCTGGGTCACCTACCGCATTACGGCGCCGCCGACGTGCTCGCTGTCCTTGATGGCGAAGCCCACCGTGGCGGTTACGCGCTGTTCGCCGGCCCATTCCTGATGCCTAAGCTATCGCAGGAATATGGCCAGCTCTACGACTGGGCCGACAAATTCGGCATTCGCGTCGCCCTCGACACTGGCTGGCCTCCGGCCGGCTGGACGCCCGAAGTCGTCATGGCCGCCAAGGGCTGGCTTGCCCGCTCAGCCATCGCCCTTTTCAACGAGGTGGAAACTACATCGATCACCGGCCGGGACGATGTGCGTGATGCCGCGCGCGCCATGCTGGATCTGATGCCGGAGGGCGCCGTCGCTGTCGTCAAGCGCGGCCCGCATGGTGCCTTGGCGGCCTCCAGCGCTGGTATTGTTGAGGTGTCCGCACCGAAAGTGAAGGTGATCGACACCATCGGCGCCGGCGACGTGTTCAACTCCGGTTTCCTGGCGGCGCTGGCCGCCGGCAAATCGCTCGAAGAAAGTCTGGCGGCTGGAGCCGCCACCGCATCTCTCGCCGTTTCCACCTATCCGCGCCGTTACGCCCCGCCGGAGTCCCGTTCATGAGCGCTCTTGTCGTCGACAACATCCGCAAATCCTTCGGCGACGTCGAGACGCTGAAAGGCATCGATATCTCCCTGGAAAGCGGTGAATTCCTCGTGTTGCTCGGGGCCTCGGGCTGCGGCAAATCGACGCTGCTGAATATCATTGCCGGCCTCGCCGAGCCGACCGGCGGCGACATTCGTCTCAATGACCGCTCGCTGATCGGCGTGCATCCCAAAGACCGCGACATCGCCATGGTGTTCCAGTCCTACGCGCTCTATCCCAACCTTTCGGTGCGCCGGAACATCGGTTTCGGCCTGGAAATGCGGAAGGTGCCGGTCGCCGAGCGTGAGAAGGCGGTCGCCGAAGCGGCGCGCCTCTTGCAGATCGAACCGCTGCTCGACCGTCGACCGAGCCAGCTGTCCGGCGGCCAGCGCCAGCGTGTCGCCATCGGCCGCGCGTTGGTGCGCAATCCCAAGCTCTTCCTGTTCGACGAGCCGCTCAGCAACCTCGACGCCAAGCTGCGCATGGAAATGCGCACCGAGCTGAAGCGCCTGCATCAAATGATGAAGACCACCGTGGTCTATGTCACCCACGACCAGATCGAGGCGATGACGCTGGCGACCCGCATTGCCGTGATGCGCAACGGCCAGATCGAGCAGCTGGGTACACCGGAGGAGATCTACAATCGGCCGGCTACGCTCTACGTCGCGACCTTCGTCGGCGCGCCGCCGATGAACATTCTCGATGTGGTTGTCACCAATCATGGACTGCTGGTCGCTGGCAGTGACAATGTGATCCCATTGCCGCCAGCTCTCCTCGGCGCGGTGCCACGAGACAGGGCCGTCAAGCTTGGCATCCGGCCAGAATCTTTCCGTGCCGAGTCCACGGGCGGCCTGCCGCTGAGGCTGCGATGCGAAGTGGTGGAACTGACCGGCCCCGAGCTGATCCTGTCGGGCAATGTCGGCGGTCAGCGCCTCGTCGCCACACTATCGCCGCGCACGCGAGCGGTGGCCGGTAGCGACGTCGCGCTGGCGCTCGACACCGAGGCGCTGCATTTGTTCGACGCCGAGACGGGCAAGCGCATCGAAGCGGCGTGAATTGCGTCTTAACAAATAGATAGAGCGCTTCCGGTGAACCTATTTTCACCGGAAGCGCTCTAGTTTCGGCGGATCGATCTGGCTGTCAGTTCTCTGCCGGCACGATCTCGGATTGCAGCGTTGTGTCGGCTTTTTTCAGCCTCTGCCGTTCGATATCGGGCAAAAACACCGTCAGCAGCCCGAGAGCCGGCAAGAACGAGCAGATGTGGTAGACGAAGTCGATACCCTTGGCATCCGCGACCTGGCCAAGGACGGCAGCGCCGATGCCCCCGATTCCGAAGGCAAACCCAAAGAAGAAACCGGCGATCATGCCGACCTTACCCGGCACAAGTTCCTGGGCGAACACGATGATTGCCGAGAAGGCCGAGGCGAGCACGAGGCCGATGATCACCGTCAGTGCCGCGGTCCAGAACAAGCCGACATAGGGCAATGCAAGCGTGAAGGGCAGCACGCCGAGGATCGACACCCAGATGACAGGCTTGCGCCCGATGCGATCTCCGATCGGGCCACCAATGACGGTGCCGGCCGCCACCGCGCCGAGGAATACAAACAACAGCATCTGCGACTCTCGGACGCTGACGCCGAACTTATGCATCAGATAAAAGGTATAGTAGCTCGAAAGACTGGCGAGATAGATATACTTGGAGAATACCAGACAGCCGAGCACGGCCAGCGCGGTGATGACGCGCCAGCGCGGCAGCGAGACTTGGGGCGTCAAGATGATACGCTTGGCTATCGCCTTGCGATGCCGGCCATACCAGTTGCCGACCTGCCATAGCACGATCATCGCCAGCAAGGCTGCGGCCGAGAACCAGGCGACGCTCTTCTGACCGTTGGGCAGGACGATGAAGGCGGCGAGCAGCGGCCCCAGCGCCGAGCCGAAATTGCCACCGACTTGAAACAGCGATTGCGCGAGACCATAGCGTCCGCCGGACGCCATGCGGGCCACGCGCGAGGATTCCGGATGGAACACCGACGAGCCCGTACCGATGAGGGCGCAGGCAATGAGCAGTAGGTGATAGCTGTGGACGTTGGCGAGGAGCAGCAGACCCAAAAGGGTAAAGCCCATGCCAATCGCCAGTGAATAGGGTTGCGGATGTCGGTCGGTGTAGCTGCCGACCAGGGGCTGGAGCAGCGAAGCTGTAAACTGGAAAGTCAGCGTCATCAGGCCGATCTGACCGAAACTGAGCGCATAATTCTCTTTCAGCATCGGATAGAGGCCGGTCAGCAACGACTGCATCATGTCGTTGAGCATGTGGCAGAAGCTGATGGCGAAGATCACGGAAAAGGCCGTTGTCGTCGCGGACGGCACGGCGGCCGGTGCTGTGGTGTCTGTCAAGTGGCACTCCATGGCGCAGCCGGCATCATCCTCAAGCAGCCGGTCGGATGCGACAATATCGGTTTCGGTGCTTCCTGCCTTCGTGATATGGTCCAATTCTTCTTCGACTGGGCCAACTTCACCATGGATGTCAACTTCCCACGCGGCGCTGCCGGCGAGGCGAGCCGCTCGGATCTCCTCGCTCCATGGTCGGAAGAGCCACATGCAAAGTGTATTGAATGGTTGGAGCGGGCAGTTGGGCCGATCGTCGCCAAGGCCAGCGAATATGCTGACGGGCACGTCGTCCCACCCCACCGTCATAGCCGCGCCCAGATGATCTATGCGCTTTCAGGCGTGGTGACGGTGGCGATGCCCGGTGAGCGATGGATGGTGCCACCAGACCACGCGCTTTGGGTTCCATCTGGCACCGAGCATTCGGTGACGGCCTGTGGCCAGGTCAGCATGCGTTCGATCTACGTCAAGCCCGGCGCCGTCGCCGATCTGCCGACCCGCGGCCGAGTGGTGGAACTGACCGACCTGATGCGCAGCCTGATGCTGGAAGCAGTTAACTTGCCGCAGTGCTACGAGCCATCCAGCCGTGCAGGACTTGTGATGGCACTGATCTTGGAGGAGATCCCACGGCTGCCGGTACGCCCACTCGGCCTGCCGTTTCCTGCCGATTTTCGGATGGCTGCCTTGTGTCACCGCTTCCTGGAAGCTCCCCTGCCTCGGGCGGACATCGATGATTGGGCAGAGGCGCTCGCGATGAGCCGCCGGACCTTCACGCGGGCCTTTCGTCGAGAGACCGGGCTTAGTCTATCCGAATGGCGCCAGCAGGCCTGTCTGTTCGCGGCGCTGCCACGCTTGGCGGGCGGGGAAAGCGTAACCAGCGTCGCGCTCGACCTTGGCTATGACAGTTCTTCGGCTTTCTCGACCATGTTCAAGCGCATGACCGGCGCGACGCCGGGGCGTTATCTGCGCGAGGCCGGTCCGCGCTGAACATGCCGACGGGGCAGTCGAGATCAACGCGGACTGAGCCGCAACAGGCGGCCAGGATTTTTGTCCTCGATCACCCACACCGCCCCGTCGGGGGCCACCGCCACATCACGAATGCGCCCTTCCATGGCGAAGCGCTCGTCTTCGTGTGCGCTATCGCCGTGGATGGTGACGCGCGACAGCGATTGCGTCTTGAGGCCGCCGATCAGCGCGGATCCCTTCCAGACAGGAAACAGGTCGCCCTCGTAAAAGGCGAGGCCGGCCGGCGCGATCACCGGAGTCCAATAAAGCGCCGGCTCCCGGAATTCCGGCCGAGTCGGCGGCTTTGGGATCGGCGTTCCGTTGTAGTTGTCGCCGTAGGACACCTCCGGCCAGCCGTAATTGACGCCCGGTTCAATCAGGTTGAGTTCGTCGCCGCCCTTCGGCCCCATCTCGTCCAGCCAGAGACGACCATCGGGCGCAAAGGCCAAGCCGTAGGGATTGCGATGGCCAGTGGTCCACGTCTCGGCACGAACACCCCCTGCGGCAGCCTCCGGATTGCCGGGTGCCGGCTTTCCATCGAGTGTCAGGCGCAGCACCTTGCCGAGCGCAAGATCCGGATTCTGGGCCGTCTCCGGCCGCATGCGGTCACCGGAGGTCAGGAACAGCGACTTGCCATCCGGCGAAAACGCGATGATCCCGCCCGGTTGACCACCCTTGCCTTTCGGCATCTGACGCCAGATCACTTCAAGACCGTCGAGCCGCGCTGCGCTCTGCTGTTCGGCCAGCGTCGCACGGGCGAGCGCCAGCGAACTGCCGCCCTCGCCGGGCTCGACATAACTGAAGTAAATGCGACGGCTCTGGGCGAAATCCGGTGCAAGCGCCACATCGAGCAAACCGTTCTGTCCGGCATGCTCGACCTTCGGCACGCCCAAAACCTCCACCGGGTCGCCGCCCCGGTGATCGACCAGGAACATCTTGCCCGGCTTGGTGGTGACAATCAGCCGGTCGGCATCGATCATGGCGATCGCCCACGGCAGATCGAAGCGCGCCACCGTCTGGGTCTGGAACGGTATCTTGGTCGTCGCCCTGTTGGGTCCAGCGTTTTCTGGCGCAGCACTCACCGGTATGGCTGTCAGGCTAACCATGGTCACCGTGGCAAGCAGAATCCCTCGGAAAATAGCAGGCATGTCGGCGACTCCCAAGTTATGCCGGCGAGGCCGACATCTCCTGGAGATTTGGGAAGCCGCGACCCGTTCTCAAGAGGCGAGCCTTCACAACCAGCCGAGCGCCTTCCACCACAGGAAGTCGATCGGGACCAACACGACGAGCGTAATCAGTGCGAGCGACACCGTCACCTTGACGAGATGGTCGAGCTTTTCGCCGGACAGCTGCATGGCCACGACGAGCGGGCCCACCTGATAGGGAAACAGTACCGTCGAGAAACCAACCACCTGCGTCATCAGCACCGCCATGGCGCTGTAACCGGTGAGGGTCGCGAGATCGCCGGTCATTGGCGTCAATACCGCAGGCGCACTCGGCACCGTCGTGAACATGCCGGTGACGAAGGACAGGAAGGTCAGCGAGAAGAAGTTGGCCGCGTCGTGCCCTGGCGACAGCGGCAATATGGACGTCAGAAATGCGCCGAGCTTGCCGCCGAGACCGGAGGCATTGACCACGGCACCGAGCGCCAGTGCACCGGCAACAAATAGCAGGAGGCCGAAATCGATCGACTGTTTGAAGGCCGGTGGGCTCACCACCCCGACGCGCGGCGCCAGCAACAGCACTGCAGCGGCAAGGCCGATCCAGGCGGAGTTGATGCCATGCAGGCTGTCGGTCATCCAAAACAGCAAAGTGACGAGTAGGATGACGATCACCTTGCCCTGCCCTGCCTTGCCGGCCAGGGCGGCTGCCGCGGTCGTGCCGAGCGGCTCGCCGACCTTGGCCGGAAAGAGGGCAAGCACCACTCCCCCGGCGACAACCGATTTCACGATCCCCAGCACGGGATAGTGCAGCAGAAGATAGACTGTGTAAGAGAAGTGGATACCGAGGATGGTTTCTGCCGAACCCGCCAGAACCATGTTCGGAATATTCGCCGGTAAGATCGCAAAGCTCGGCATGTTGCAGCCAATGGCGAGAATGGCGGCAATGCCGATGCGTCCGTTGGAGCCTTTGCCGAAACCGCAGCGATCGGCGATCGCCATGCCGATCGGCACCATCACCACCGCACGCCCCACAGATGACGGCATCAGGAAGCCGAGGATCATTGAGGCGAGCATCAACCCGCCGATGAGACGCGGATAGCTTTTCGTCAAAAGCGGCGCGATGACGGCGGCAAGGCGACCATCGAGACCGGTGGCGTTGATAGCCGCTCCGATCACGAAGCCAGATATGATCAGCCATACCGCCGCCGAGGCAAAACCCGAGAACACCAGCGGTGCTGGCTGCAAGCCGGCAATCAACAATGACACGAAGAGCAGAAGGCTGGCGAAATAGCCTGGCACCAGTGCCGTCGCCCAAAGCCCGAGCGTGACAAGGACGATGGCGAGCGTCACGCTCCCAGCCGGCCCTAGGGCAGGCGGAGAGACGATGGCAACGCCCGTTGCGATCAGGAATACCGCAGCCAAAATGAAATGGCGGAGCGTCAATTGGCTGAGCGTGACCATGATCGAGTCCCTGGAACCGTGAAACATGCTTTCAAGGCGGCACACTATCGGAAAGCCGGTAGTGGCGTTAGATTGCCATCATGCCAAAAAATGTCGCCGACACGCCATTCTTCGAACCGTCGCCGGTCTCTTACATCATCGATCCGGACCGACCGTTGCTGATCCGCAGTCAAACGCTGGTCGCCAACCGCATCGTACGGCCGCACGCCCATCCTCGTGGTCAATACGCTTGGGCAAGAAAGGGCGTGCTGCGCATCATCAGCGATCACAGCGTCTGGATCGTTCCTCCGACGCATGCCGTGTGGATTCCCGGCGGCACGCGTCATCAGGTAGCAAGCGAGACACGTGCCGAGGTGCGGCATGTCTTCGTCGATCCGTCACGCGCCGTGCGGGTCGGAGCGCCGCGCCCCGACCGCTGCGCCGTTCTCGCCGTGACGGCTTTGATGCGCGAGCTCACGCTCCGGCTGGAAACGATACTCGCCGAGGAAACCGACGAAACGCGCCGCCTGCGCTTCTGCGACATGATGATCGATGAGCTCGACCGGCTCGACGAGGCACCGCTGAACCTGCCCGGCGGTCGCGACCCGCGGCTCGTCCGTCTCACGCGCCACCTTGGCGAACACCCCGATGACCGCCGCTCCCTTACTGAACTTGCCAGTTTTGTCGGAGCCAGCACACGCACCCTGGAGCGCTTGTTCGCCGAGGAAACCGGCCTCACCTACCGCCGCTGGCGGGCCCGGCTGCGTCTCCTTGCCGCCATTGAACGGCTGGAGCGGGGCGACAGCACTACCGCGGTGGCAATGTCACTCGGCTACTCATCGCCAAGCGCTTTCACGGCGAGCTTCCGCGAGGAATTCGGCGAGCCGCCGCGCACCTTCCTGCGTGGTTAGGTGAGGCAGCACAGCCGCACGTCCCGCATCAAGGTCAATCCACTCGTACTCGATAGCGCTGGACGTCCCGCGACCCACGCTGGTACATCCCGTGACCGAACAACCTATTGCCCCCAGCGGGCATGCCTTCCCGGGGCAAGGATGCGACCATGGATCTCCTGGTAAAGCTCTACGACGTTGTCGCCGACCTCGACCTCGATCGGAACCTTGCCGCAAACAGCATCGTCATTCGTCGGGCGCTGGCGCCTGAACTCGACACCATCCGCGCCTGGATCGCGCCCCGCTTCAGTGCCGGCTGGGTAAGCGAGGCGCAGGTTGCCTTTTCGCGCGATCCCAACGCCTGTCTGATCGCCGTCAAGGACGGCAAGCTTCTGGGCTTTGCCTGCTACGACGCCATCGCCCTCGGCTTCTTCGGTCCGACCGGGGTCGACGAAGCCGCGCGCGGCCTCGGCATTGGCCGGGCCTTGCTGCTGAAGACGCTTCTTGCCATGCGCGAACGCGGCTACGGCTACGCTACCATCGGTTGGGCGGGTCCGGTGGATTTCTATGCCCGTGCCGTGGGCGCCATCCCAATCCCCGGCTCGGATGGCAGCGTTTACGCCGGGATGCTCGACCCACTGATAAGCGCGCCAACCGGATAAAGGCTACCCTCAGCCTTTGCGCAACGCCCGATATTGCGTCGGCGAACTGTCGTGCACGCGGCGGAAACAGCGCGAAAAATACAAGGGATCGTCGAAGCCGAGGTCGGCGGCGATCGCCTTCACGGATTGGTCCGTCGTGTCGAGCAAGAAACAAGCGCGCTGGATCTTCAGACGAATGAAGAAGTCGAGCACCGTGAAGCCGGTGCGTTTCTTGAACACGGCCGCCAGATGCGATGACGAAAGATTGGCTTCACGCGCCAACTCGTCGACCTTCAGCGAGCGTCCGAGATTGCCCTGCATCACGTCGATGACCCTTCGGATGCGCTGGTCGAGATTGTCATCTCGATTGGGCGAACGATGGCGCAATACCACGAGATGGGTCACGAGCTGGCCGAGCGCCATCGACGCAGACAGGAGATTATCCGGCGTATAGCCGCGGCCGAGGATCGACAGCATCTTCTCGAACAGCGTCGGGATGGCCGGATCGCGCCCCGGGTGCAGCAGCGGGTCTTCCGGATCGAGCTCCAGCAGCTCGGGGAGTATCGCCACCTTGGCACCGTCAAGGTGCACCCAGTAGATCGTCCATGGATCGTCGGGATCGGCGCCATAGGCGTGCGGTGCGCCAGCCGGTGCCACCAGCGCCTGGCCGGGGCGGACGCGCAAGCTGGCATCCCCCACCCGGGCCCAACCGCCACCGTCGGTGCAGTAGATCAAAACCGACTGGGAAATGCCTTCGGGCCGCTCGACAAAGTGCCATTGAGCCCGTGGATAGTGACCGACGTCGCTCGGCAACAGCTCGATCAGCGGCCGCCCCTCCAGCCAGCCGGACACCACCGGTCGCGGCAGCACGATCGATCGCTGCCCCGGAAAGCCTTCCTTGATCCGCTGTTCCCCGTCTTCCATCATGGGCTCAAGCTATCAGAGGATCCTCCATGATGTCCATTGTTCCCGCTATTCACGCCAGGGAGGACGACGCCTAGCGTTCCGACAACGACAAATCCCTTGCTCCGGGATGGGAAGGAACGCGCCATGAAACAAATCGAACTCCCCAGGGCGCCAGCGGCGCTCACCGGGCCGGTCAAGGCGTGGTCCGAGCCACTCGTCCTGCCCACTTATGAGCCGGCCCCGGCCGACCGCAATCCGATGTTTCTCGAGAAGCGTGTCTTCCAGGGGTCGAGCGGCCGCGTCTACCCGCTTCCCTTCTTCGACCGCATCAGCTCGGAGCTGCGCGACAAGAGCTGGACGGCGCTACACATCGAGAACGAGTACCTGCGCGTCACCGTGCTGCCGGAGCTCGGTGGCCGCATCTACGCCGTCGTCGACAAGATCAACGGCTACGATCTCGTCTATCGCAACCGCGCCATCAAGCCGGCGCTGGTCGGCCTTGCCGGCCCCTGGCTGTCCGGCGGCATCGAGTTCAATTGGCCACAGCACCACCGTCCCAGCACCTACATGCCCACATCTTGGGAAATCGTCGAGGAAGCCGACGGGTCACGCGTCATCTGGCTCAGCGAGCATGAGCCGATGAACCGCATGAAGGGTATGCATGGTGTGCGCCTCAGCCCGAGCAAAGCCTGCCTGGAACTGGCCGTGCGCCTGCACAACCGTACGGAGCTGACCCAGAGTTTCCTGTGGTGGGCCAACGTCGCCACCGAGGTGCATGAGGATTACCAGAGCTTTTTCCCCGAGGACGTTCACTTCATTGCCGACCACGCCAAGCGCGCCACCTCAGCCTTTCCCGGCTGCGAGGGCCGCTATTACGGCGTCGACTACGCGGGCCGTGCGAAGGATGGCGTGCCACTTGAGGAGATGCCGGCTCAGTTCGTACCGAAGCGTGGCTATGCGCCCAATGATCTCCGCTGGTACGCCAACATTCCCGTGCCGACCAGCTACATGTGCCTCGGCTCGCAAGACGATTTCTTCGGCGGTTACGACCACGCCGTCGATGCGGGAATCGTCCATGTCGCCAACCACCACATCTCCCCCGGCAAGAAGCAGTGGACCTGGGGCAACCATGACTTCGGCTACGCCTGGGACCGGAACCTGACCGAGCCCGACGAGAACGGCGTCTATTGGCCCTATATCGAGATCATGGCCGGCGTCTATACCGACAACCAGCCCGACTTCTCCTTCCTCGCCCCCGGTGAAACCAAGACTTTCTCGCAATATTGGTACCCGATCCGCGAGATCGGCGCCGCCGCGGCAGCGACCCTCAAAGCCGCCGTCGGTCTGAAGCTCGATGGCGCCAAGTTGGTGGTCGGCGTGCAGGCGACCGAAACCGTAGCCGGCGCCCGCGTGATCGTCTCAGTGGGCGACAAGGCATTGACCAACACCATGGCGGACCTGGACCCGGCCAAGCCCTTGCTGCTCCCTGTCGACCTCGCAGGCATCAGCCCTGATGACCTTCGCGTCGTTGTCGAAAAGGACGGTGCCCTGCTGGTCGAGCGCCGGCCGGCCGACCGAGGCGAGGTCATCGTGCCGCCGCCGGCTACCGAGCCGCCACCGCCCGAGGAAATCGACAGCGCCGACGAACTCTGGATGACCGGCGTCCATCTCGATCAATACCGCCACGCCACACGCCCGGCCGATATCTACTGGCGCGAGGCGATCCGCCGCGATGCCGGCGACAGCAGATGCAATACCGCCCTTGGCATCTGGCATCTCAGACGCGGCGAGTTCACCGCAGCCGAAGCCTGTTTCCGCAAGGCGATCGAACGGCTGACCCGCCGCAATCCCAACCCGCCGACAGGCGAGGCGCACTACCATCTCGGTATCGCGCTCCGCTACCTCGGCCAGCCGGACGCCGCTTATGACGCGCTCTACAAGGCGACCTGGAATGCCGCTTGGCGCGGCCCGGCGCATTTGGCACTGGCTGAAATTGATGGCACGCGCGGCGCCGTCACCAACGCCCTCGCCCATGTCGAGGAGGCGCTGCGCCATGACGTCGAGAATGCTGTCGCCCGCAACCTGAAGGCCGCGCTGCTTGCCAAGATCGGCCGGAAGACGGATGCCGACGCCCTTCTCTCAGAAACGCTTACCCGCGACCCGCTCGACGCCCGAGCTCGCGCTCTGAAGGGCCTGCCGCTCCACGGCGACGATCAGCTTCACCTCGACATCGCCATCGAAACGGCACGCGGTGGGTTCGTCGCCGACGCCCTCGCCCTCCTCGAGGCTCGCATCGCCGCTGTCGGCGTTGCAGCCTCACCGCTCCTGCACTACCACGCTGCCGCCCTGGCCCACCGCCTTGGCAAGCCGGCCGGACCACATCTTGCCGCAGCCGCCGAGGCATCGCCCGACTACTGCTTCCCGGCGCGGCTTGAAGACATCGTCGTGCTGGAAGCGGCGATCGCTGCCAACCCGGCCGACGGTCACGCGCCCTGCTATCTCGGCAATCTTCTTTACGACCGACGCCGCCATGCCGAGGCGATCGCCATGTGGGAGAGGTCTGTCGCCATCGCCCCCTCGTGGTCGATCCCTTGGCGCAACCTCGGCATCGGTTACTTCAACATCGAGGGCTCCTCTGACAAAGCCGTCGCCGTCTATGACAAGGCTCTCGCCGCCAATTCGCGCGACGCCCGTCTCGTCTACGAGCGCGACCAACTTTGGAAGCGCATCGGCCGCTCACCAGCCGAACGGCTGGCCGAGCTGGAAACCAGGCTTGACCTCGTCGCTACACGCGACGACCTCAGCGTCGAGCTGTCAGCGCTCTACAACCAGCTCGGCCGGCCTGAGAAATCGGCACCGCTGATCGCCGGCCGCGCCTTCCAGCCCTGGGAGGGCGGCGAGGGTCTCGCCCTCGACCAATGGGTGCGCAGCCATCTCAGCCTCGGTCGCCGAGCGTTGGCTGCCGGCAACGCCGAGGCAGCGGTGGCCGAATTCGAGGCGGCTCTCAAGCCGCCGCATTCCCTCGGCGAGGCACGCCATCTACTCGCCAATCAGAGCGATGTTCATTACTGGCTCGGCAGAGCGCTTGCCGCCACCGGTCGCGGCGAAGAGGCACAGCACTGGCTGACGCTGGCGGCCGAATTCGCCGGCGATTTCCTCGGCATGGAAGTGCGCGCCTATTCAGAGAAGACGTTTTTCTCTGCCGAGGCGCTCCTTGCGCTCAGCCGCAAGGCGGAAGCGGAGAAGCTGCTCGGCGAACTTCGCGCCTACGCTGAGGAGACCATGGCGAGCCCGGCGAAGATCGACTATTTCGCCACCTCGCTGCCGACCATGCTGCTGTTCGACGATGACCTGCAACTGCGCCGACGCGTCTCCGCCCACGTCATGCTCGCCGAAGCGGCCATCGGCCTCGGCGACACCCCAACCGGCCGCGAGCATCTTCAGATCGCCCTGAAGCTGGACCCCAACCACGCGCTCGCCGCCGATCTCCTCGGCGATCTTCCCAATCGCTGAGGAGGGCCTACATGGAAAAGCTGAGCCTTCGGACGAATGCCACCGAGCTGACGCTGTCGACGCGGGGCGCCACCGTTCTAGGCTGGAACCTGAAGACTGCCGCCGGACAGTTTCCGCTGTTGCGTCCGGCGCGCCACGACGGCGACGGAGCGCCGGATGAGACGTCCGCTTGCCCCTTGGTGCCTTACGGCAACCGGATCGGCGGCAACGCCTTCGCCTTTGCCGATCGTGACTATCTGCTGACGCCCAATACCGGCGACCGCTACCGCCTGCACGGCGACGGCTGGCTGTCGGATTGGTCCATTGAGGCAGCGACCCGCAACAGTGCAACCCTTGCCTTGGTCCATAGGGCCGATGCTGCCGCTCCCTGGGATTATCTCGCCCGGCAGACCGTAGCGCTCGAGAATCGCCGGCTGACGGTGACACTATCAGTCGAGAACATGGGCAACACCGCCCTCCCCTTTGGCCTCGGTTGGCATCCCTATTTCCCACTGACGTCGCGCACGCGACTGACGGCGCCCGCTTCCTCCGTCTGGCTGGAGAGCGCCGATCATCTCCCCACCGAGGAAGTGCCGCTCCCCGCTGATTTCGATTTTCGTAAAGCCGCGCCGTTACCCGACCGCTGGATCAACAACGGCTTCGAGGACTGGAATGGCTGTGCCCGCATCGATTGGCCGGAACGCGGCCTGACACTGACCATCGACGCCGATCCCATCTTTTCTCGCTACGTCGTCTACCGCCCAGATACCGCCCGCGATCCGGCCTATGTCGGCAACTGGTTCTGCTTCGAGCCGATGACCCACACGGTGAACGGATTCCGAATGCCAGGCATGGGCGGGTTGATACCGCTTCGTCCGGGTGAGCGGTTGGAGGGACGCATTAGCTTGGAAGCATTGGTGCCATAGACTGACCGCAAGCCGATGCCGAGAAAACTGACGATCGACGTGGAAATATGGCGAGCAGTGCGTTAGCCTAATCGGGCTATAGCGTGTGCTGCGTGCGCTACGGGTGATCCGAAATCGACGGAGACCTTGATCTACTTCCAATCATGGGAGAAGGAATCCATGTCTTTGCCGATCAACCCAGGGCGCAATCAATCCACGCTTCGTCGGTTCCTTGATAATGAGGCATCCGGCGGCCCGATTCTGATGGTCGTCGCCGCTTTGGCGATACTGGTCGCCAACTCGCCCCTCGCAGATGCCTACTTCCACAGCCTCCACATCGACATTGGTCCCCTCAGCATTCAGCATTGGGTCAATGATGTCCTGATGGCTGCCTTCTTCCTGCTCGTCGGACCGGAGATCAAGCGCGAGGTGCTGGACGGTCAGCTTTCGAGCTGGAGTCGGCGCTTTCTTCCCGGCGCGGCTGCTGCGGGCGGTATGTTGTCTCCGGCTCTCATTTGTGTGTCGCTGAACTGGAGCGATCCATCGTCCTTGAGAGGATGGGCCATACCAACGGCAACCGACATCGCCTTCGCCCTTGGCGTGATCTCGCTGTTCGGTTCCCGCGTACCGAGTTCTCTCAAGAGGCATCCCCATCGGTTCGCTGGCATCCTCGGCGCAATCCTCTTGGCGACCTTCGGACGCCGCCGCGCGCATTTCGAAGGCTGAGCTATCGGCGCGGCCTCGATACACCAACGCCTGGATGGTTTCCCATCCAGGCGTTGGTCAATCATCTTATGTCGGACTGCTGCCCCTTTGCCTCACTTCCGACCGAGACCGGCACTGCGGACGTTGTCGAGCAGCACGGCCAGCAGCAGGATCAGGCCACGCACCAGATACTGGTAGAAGGCCTGGATATTGAGGAGGTTCATGGCGTTCTCGGCGATGCCGAGGATCAGCACACCGACGATAACGCCGGTCATCGCCGCCCGGCCGCCGGCCAGCGACACACCACCGAGCACGCAGGCCGAAATGGCCGATAGCTCAAGGCCGGTCGCCGCGTTGGGCTGGCCGGAGGTGATGCGCGAGGCCAGCAGGATGCCGGCCACCGCGCAGACGAGTCCCTGAATGGTGAAGATCCAGATGCGCGTGCCGTCGACGTTGACGCCGGCAAGCCGCGACGCCTCCGGGTTGCCGCCGATCGCCAGCGTGTTGCGGCCGAACACCGAGCGATTGAGCAGGAAGCCGAACAGGCAGAACAGGATGACCATGATCCAGATCGGCGTCGGAATGCCGAAGAAGCGCGACAAGGCCAACTGATAGAAGCCGGGATCGTTGATGCCCACCGCCCGGCCGTCGGACGAGATCAACGCCAGGCCGCGCACGATCTGCATGGTGGCGAGCGTGGTGATCAGCGCGTTGATCTTCAACTTGGCGATGATGGCGCCGTTGACGAAGCCGACGAAGGTGCCGCAGGCCAGCGCCGCGATCAATCCGATGATGATCGAGCCAGAGGCGTTGGAGGCCATCACGGCCACCATGCCGGTGAAGGCGACGATGGAGCCGACGGACAGGTCGAAATCACGCGAGGCCAGGCAGAACATCATCGTGCAGGACACGATGCCGATGGTCACCACCGACTGGAACAGGCCGAGCATGTTGCGCTCGGTGATGAAGCTCGGCACGAAGACCGACACGGCCGCGAAGGCGATGACGAAGATGACGAGGAGGCCCTGCTCGCCGAGCAGGAGACGTTTCAGGAAGGCCATCACGATGCTTTCTTGTTCCGCTCGCCAGCCGTCCGGTCCGGCAGGGCCGAGGCGAGAATGGCGTGTTCATTGAATTCGGCGCGGTCGTAACGGGCGGCAATCCGCCCCTCGCACATGACGACGACGCGGTCGGAAATGCCCATCACTTCAGGCAGTTCGCTGGAGACAACGACAATGGCCAACCCCTTCTCGGCGAGGTTATAGAGCAGCTCGTAGATCTCAGCCTTGGCGCCGACATCGATGCCGCGTGTCGGCTCGTCGACGATCAGTACCTTGACGTCAGTCTCGGCCAGCCAGCGGGCAAGCAGCACTTTCTGCTGGTTGCCACCGGAGAGGTTGACGATCTCCTGCTTGGCCGACGGGGTACGAATGCGAAGCTGTTTGATGAACTCGGCGGCCGTGTCCGCCTCACGCTTGGGGCTCAACAGGCCGAAGGGCGAGAAATGGCGACGGGCTGAGACGACAATGTTCTCGCCGACCGACAGCCCCTGGATGATACCGTCGAACTTGCGATCCTCCGAACAGAGCACCAAGCCTTCCCGGATGGAACGACGCGGGCTCGCACCCGAGCTGTCGGCGCCGTCGATGCTGACCTTTCCGGAATGGCGCGCATCGGCACCGTAGACGAGGCGCATCAATTCAGATCGGCCTGAGCCGACCAATCCGAAGAAGCCGACGATCTCGCCAGCTCGTGCCTCGAAGTCGATAGGCCGCGGGGATTTCGATCCGGTAATACCCTCGACCTTCAGGCGTACTTCGCCAGCAGGGCGACCGCGCCAGCCCCAGATGTCGGAGATCTCGCGGCCGACCATCTCGGAGACCAGACTATCGCGGGTCACGTCGGTCATCGATACATGGTGGGCGGCGAGCTTGCCATCGCGCAGCACGGTACAGCCGTCGCACAGGCGGAAGATTTCATCGAGACGATGCGAGATATAGATGATCACCTTGCCGGCGGCGCGCAGCTCGCCGATGATCCGGAATAGAACCTCGCTTTCCTGCGACGACAGCGACGACGTCGGCTCATCCAAGGCGATGACGCGGGCATCGAGCATGATCGCCTTGGCGATCTCGATCATCTGCCGTTCGCCGAGCGAAAGCTTCGCTACCTTGGTGTCGGCGTTGACCGTCAGGCCGATATCCCTAAGGCGCCGGTTCACCTCTTTCTTCAAGGCGCGGAAATCGATGATGCCGACACGGTTGGGAAAACGACCGAGGCGGAGGTTTTCGGCCACCGTCAATTCGGGAACCAGTTGCAGTTCCTGGTGCACCACGACCACGCCGGCGGCAAAGGCATCACGGGTGGAAGAGAAACTTTGAACGGCACCATCAATGGAAATCTCGCCACTGTCGGCGGCGGTGTCGCCGGAGAGAATGCGGATCAATGTCGACTTGCCGGCGCCGTTTTCGCCGATCAGTCCGTGAACGGAGCCCTTCGCCACTCCGAACGAGACATCCGACAGCGCCTTGACGCCCGGGTAGGTCTTGGAAATGTGGGAAAAGCTTATAAAGTCG